>CALHMG010000149.1 GCA_938034705.1 uncultured Gammaproteobacteria bacterium | reverse complement strand
CGGGCGCGCGATGCACGTTTAACAGTGTCTGTCCTTTTCAGGTTTTCAAAGCGGGCCACCAGTCGTGCGATGGCGATGCGACCTTCCATTCTGGCGACGTTTAAACCGACGCAGGTATGCATTCCGGCGGCGAAGGCCAGGTGCGGATTCGGGTCCCGGGCGAGATCCAGTCGATCGGGTTCGGCGAAAACATCGGGGTCGCGGTTCGCACCGCCGATGCACAGCCAGATTCGCGTGCCGGGCGCGATGATCTCGCCGCCGATTTCAACCGGTTCGACAGTCATTCTGTTGCCCAGCTGATTCGGCGATTCATATCTCAGAAACTCCTCAATCGCGCTGTCGATCAGCTGTGGCTCGGTGCGCAGACGAATCAACTGCTCCGGGGTCTCGAGCAGCGCGTTAATCCCGTTGCCGATGAGGTTGGTTGTCGTTTCGTGACCGGCGTTCAGAATAAAGATGCAGTTGTGAATCAACTCCGCATGGGTGAGGCGTTCGCCATTCTTTTCGCCCCGGATCAATGAACTCAGGATGTCGGCTTTGTCGTCGGCAAGATTGTTGCGGCGATCGTCGATCAAACTGTCGAGATAATTCGAAAACTGGGAGACGGCATCATTGCCTTTGGTCAGCACCTCTTCGCTGGTCCCGGCTTCGAGTGCACCGAGGATGTTCAGGGACCACTGTCGCAGCGGTTCGCGATCCGCGTGGGGCACGCGCAGCAGGTTACCGATCACCTCTACGGGGATCAGCGCCGCGAAGTCGTTCACGCCGTCAAATGCGCCCTTGTCTTCAGCGCGATCCAGCAACCGTTCGACCAGTTCTTCAACGCTCACGGCAAGTTCGCGAACAGTCCCGGGTTTAAACGCGGCGGCGATCAGTCGTCGCACGCGCGTATGCAGCGGCGGGTCGTTAAACACGAGGGACGTTGTGTGGTGCTCGAACAACGGCGTGTCGCCAAACTTGGGTTTAAACTCGACTTTCTTGTCAGAGCTGAACGCTTTCTGATCGCGATAGACCTTGAGCGCGTCCTCGTGCCGGGTGAGGAACAGCGCACCATCCGGGCATCGGTAGAGCGGCGTGTTCTCTCGCAACTCGCGGTAAGTTGCGTAGGGGCTGTCGTAAAACGACGCCGGAAGATCAGCCGGGTCAAACGGCTTCTCATGATCGCCGGTTGTGATGGAATTGCCAGATGTCGTCATGTCGGGTTGTTTTCGGGACTCAAATTTCCGCCAATGGCGTAGCGCACCCTTGTTTTGTGCGAGATCCGTTGGATTTAAGCACAGCGCCCCCTATGATGCAGCGATCTGAAATTTCCGCAAATCAACGAACGAGCGATATCGAGCATCATCATGGCGATTGACTACATCAAGAAGGCAACCAAAACATCCGCAACGGGCGAAGACGACACCCGCAAGATTGTCGGGGAGATGCTGGCCAAAATCGAGGCTGGCGGTGGCGAGGTTGCGGCTAACTACGCGCGCGATCTCGACAAGTGGACCGGACCTATCGTCGTGACCGAAGAGGACATCGCGAACGCTGACAAACTGGTTTCAGACAAGCTCAAGAGCGACATCCAGTTTTCACACGAGCGCGTGCATCGTTTCGCCGAGGCGCAGCTCGGTTCTATGAACGAATTCGAAACAGAACTTTCTGACGGTCTCATCGCCGGCCAGCGTCTGATTCCGGTTAACACGGCCGGGTGTTATATCCCCGGCGGTCGTTACGCGCACATTGCGTCTGCGATCATGAGTGTCACAACCGCCAAGGTTGCGGGCGTCAAAAACGTAATTGCCTGTTCGCCTCCGGGCAAAGACCGTGGTGTTCACCCGGCGATCATCTATACCGCCAACCTGTGTGGCGCCGACACACTGTTGACACTCGGTGGCGTTCAGGGCGTTGCCGCCATGGCCTTCGGTCTGTTCACGGGTCACCCGGCCGATATTCTTGTCGGGCCCGGCAACCGGTTTGTGGCCGAAGCCAAAAGAATCCTGTTCGGGCGTGTTGGTATTGATCTCTTCGCGGGTCCAACCGAAATTCTGATTATCGCCGACGAAACCGCAGACCCTGAAATCGTTGCCTGCGATCTCGTGAGTCAGGCCGAGCACGGTCCGGACTCGCCAGCTTGGCTTGTGACTACTTCACGCACGCTGGCCGACCAGACCATGGCGCTGATCGACAAGTACTGCGACATGCTTCCCGAGCCCAACAAAACCGCTGCGCGTGATGCGTGGCGCGACTACGGTGAAGTGATCCTGACGGACACCAATGAGGAAGCCGTCAAGGTCAGTGATGATTACGCTCCGGAGCACCTTGAAGTGCACACCACCAATCTTGACTGGTGGTTGAACAACCTGTCGAACTACGGGTCACTGTTCCTCGGTGAAGAAACAACCGTGTCCTACGGCGACAAGGCATCCGGTCCGAACCACATTCTCCCAACCAAAGGCGCCGGCAAATACACGGGCGGCCTGTCGGTCGGCAAGTTCATCAAGACCGTGACCTATCAGCGTATGTCGCGCGAGGCCAATCGGGGTGTCGGAGTCGCGTCGAGCCGTATCAGTCGTCTTGAAGGCATGGAAGGGCATGCGTTGTCCGGCGACGTGCGTCTTGCAAAGTACTTCCCGGACGAAGAGTTTGATCTCAAAGCCGACTAGAGCGGCAATGCGTTTACCCACAAAAGAAACCAATGTTGAAGATGGAGTCTGACTAATGAAGGCGCTTGTCTATACCGGCCCTGGTGCCGTGGAAATTCAGCAACAGTACGCTGACCCGGCAGTGGTGAAAGAAGATGACGTGGTCTTGCGTGTCGACGCGGCCGGCATCTGCGGTTCTGACATGCACGTTTTTCTTGGGCACGACGCGAGGCGAGTGCCACCGATGATTCTCGGGCATGAAATCTCCGGAACGGTCATCGAGGGTCCGGGGCAGGGTAGGCGGGCGATTCTTAATCCGCTCGTTGCGTGCGGGCGCTGCGAGTACTGTCTTCAGGGACGAACCAATCTCTGCTCGGATCGAGACATGATCGGAATGAACCTCCCCGGTGGTTTCGCCGAGAAGGTTGCGATTCCGGAGCGGTGTCTTGTCACGATTCCGGATGATCTCGACGCACGTTTCGCGGCCATGACTGAACCTGCGGCAACTTCGCTGCATGCGCTTCACCTTGCGGCCAAAGCGCTCACTCGACCCATTACCGAATGCCGAACTCTGGTAATCGGAGGCGGGTCCGTGGGTCTTTTTGCTGCTCTGTTTGCCAAGGATCAGGGCGTCGGCGATGTGACCATTGCAGAAACCAACGCGCTTCGTCGAGAGACGGCATCCCGCGCAGGTATTCCGTGCGTGGTCGATCCGATCGCGAACGCCATTGATGAAGACAGCTTCGATCTGGTTATCGACGCCGTTGGCGGCGCGGTGACGCGCAATACCGCGGTCGCGAGCGTTAAGCCGGGCGGAGTCGTCATGCACATCGGTTTGATGGATAACGATCCGGGTCTCGATGTCAGGAAGATAACGCTGTCCGAGATTACCTTTATCGGTACCTACACCTACTCAACAATGGATCTCGTCGCGACCGTGGACAAAATGGCGGCCGGTGCACTTGGCGACCTTTCCTGGGTTGAGACTCGCCCGCTCGATGAGGGGCCGGCTGCGTTTGATGATCTTCTCAACGGGCGAAGCGCCGCGCCGAAAATCGTGCTGGTACCGTAATCGGTTTGCAAAACTGAAAAGCCCCGACAGGTCGAGATGACGTGTCGGGGCTTTTTATTTTTGTCTGCGCTCCCTAGCGCTTGGTGACTACAAACTCAACGCGCCGCGCCTGGGCCATGCCCTGTTCGTCCTGGGTCAGCGGAATGGTTTCGCCGTAGCCAACAGGCTTCATGCGTTCGGTGGTGACGCCTGCCGACTTCAGATAGTCGGCGACTGAATCTGCCCGATTCTGGCTGAGCTTGAGATTGTAGGCGTCGCTGCCCTTGGGGTCGGTGCGCCCGACAATGTCGATCGCCGCGTCAGGACACGTCGTCAGCACGTTGGCGACATTGTTCAACAGCGTCTGGGCTTCGGGCTTGACGTTGAATCGATCGAAATCAAACAGCACGACTTCGCCCGAAAGCATCCGGTTGAGTTCAACCTGGCACGAAACATCGTTGGTCGACAGGGTGACAGTCTTGGCGGCTTCGTCCGGGGTGTTGACGCTGAAGCTTGCACCAAAGCCCTGAGGCAGTCGCCCGGTGATCGTTGACTGCGTCAGATCGCGCATGGGCGAACTCGGCGCTGTGCCTTCCACAACGACGGTCTGATCCCGCAGCGTTGCCGTTGCGGTGGAGTAGTTGCGCACATGATCCGCAATTGCACCCATTGCCGACCGCCAGCCTTCAGGCGCGCCGGAAGCAATCTGCAGACCGTCCGAAACGTTGGGCGCGCCAACGTGATCCTGGGCTTCACCGACCAGCCAGCTGCGGGAATCTTCGTCCGGCGTGTAGCCACCCAGCTCCACGCGTGTGCCATCGAAGTCGTAAATCGTTTTGTAGTTGGTCACGGTTGGAACCGCTTCGGGTGCATCAACGGCGAAGCTGGCCGTGATCTCCGGTGGCAGCGTTGTGCGGATGTTGGTCTCGAGCGAATCGCGTAACGCCGCGCTGCTCGCGCGACCCTGAACGGTCAGCGTGTCGTCAGTCAGGGTGGCGACGACCTCGTCATACGAGTTCAGCTGGGCGAGCGCGGCGGCGACCGACGGCTGCCAGTTCGCTGTCGCGCCCGGGGCCACCTCAAGCGTCTCGCTGGTGTTGTCTTTGCCAAACATGTTGCCGGTTTCTTCGGTCAACCAGTTTTCGGCGTCCACAGACGGGGCGTGTCCGGAAAGAGTGGCCTTGCTGTTAACGGTTTTTTCGATACGAGTGATGTAGGGCGAGACTGCCGGTGTCAGCGTCATCTCGTCGGCGATCTTGTCAGTATCGACACATTCTGCGTTTTCTGAGACGGCAGCGATGGCCTTGAGTCGGGCGTCCTGATCAGGCGCCTGTCCCAGAATAGAGATTCCGCGCCCGTCGCCTGTCACCGAGGCCCAGGAGTCGAGGCCAGCATCAGCCAGTCGGGATTCTGCTTCACCTACGCAGACCGCCTGTATTCGGGTGCCATCGCAGCGTGTGCACAGCAGCAACAGCAGTACAGCGACGATGAATGCCAAGATTAGGTGTAACGGACGCATCAAATTTCCCCCGAACTGGTGTGGTACTAAAGCAGTGCTGGCGCAGCGCAGTATAACGGCAACCCCTCGGGGCCCGTCGATGGTCGACGTAATACACTGTTTCCTCTAGGATGTCGCCCCGCAACGATGGCGCGAATCAGTGGTATCGCCGGCGTGGGCTCGCGCGCAGAACACAGTCGTGTGTCGAGCTGTCTCATCGATATTTTTCTCATCTTAAGTTGTCAGGAGCAGGTTTTTGGAATTTGGCTTAAGCGATCTATCGGCCTTGATTCAGGTCATTCTCGTCGATCTTCTGTTCGCTGCGGACAACGCGATTGTTGTCGCGCTTGCGGCGGCCGGCCTGCCGGTCGCTGATCGAAAGAAAGCGATCATTATCGGCATCGCCGCCGCGGCGTTGCTGCGCATCGTCTTTTCAGTGATCACGGTGCAGCTGCTGAAAGTGCCGGGTCTGCTGATTGTTGGCGGACTGCTGTTGATATGGGTTGCGTGGAAGCTCTACACCGAACTCAAAGAGGGCAACATGCAGATGCCCGATGAGGACGTTGAGGTCCCAGAAGGACAGTCGAAGACCCTGATGTCGGCAACGATTCAGATCATCATCGCCGATGTCTCAATGTCCCTCGACAACGTGCTCGCCGTCGCCGGCATTGCGCGTCACAACCTGCCTATTCTGATTTTTGGTCTTGCGCTTTCGGTGGTGCTGATGGGCGTCGCAGCGTCGTTCATCGCACGGGTGATGGGCAAGCATGCATGGATTGGCTGGGTCGGCCTGATCTTTATTGTCTACATCGCCCTGAAGATGCTCTGGGACGGAGCGCAGCCCTGGATAGGAACCGCAAGCGCCGCTTTCTGACAAAGAGCGGCGTCAGACCTTACTTGCAGTGTTTGGAGTAGACGTCCTGTGCTTCGTCCATCCACTGACCGAACTGTTGAATGCGGGTTTCGTTGCTCGGGTGCGTTGACTGAAACTCGTTCGGCTCCTGTCCGTCTTTGAGTTCGCCCATGCGTTCCCACACCTTCGGTGCTTCTGCAGGGTCAAAGCACGCGCGAGCCATGTACATCAACCCGATGTAGTCGGCTTCGGATTCGTGATTGCGTGAAAACGGCAGCAGCACGCCGTACTGCGCACCCGCGCCGAGCGCACCCATCACCATTCTCTGTGCGTTGTAACCCATGTCGCCGACGACAAGAGAAGCCGCCATCGAGCCCAGTCGTACGAGTTTCTGATAGGCCATGCGTTCAGCGCCGTGGCGAGCGGTGGCGTGCGCGATCTCGTGGCCCATGACAACCGCGAGGCCGTCCATGTTGCCGGCAATCGGCAGCATGCCTGTGTAGATAGCGACCTTGCCGCCCGGCAGCGCAAAGGCGTTCGCCTGGGGTGATTCGATGACGTTGTACGCCCAGTCAAAGCCCGGGTCGTGTCCGTATTCGCGCGCGGCTGCGGCAATACGATTGCCGATGCTCCTGACCTGATCGACAAGCTCTCCCGAGGGAATGACGCGTTCCTGGGAAAGGATCTGCTGGTACGACTGGTAACCGAGCGCCATTTCCTGCTCTCGTGAGATGTCGACCAGCTGTTTGCGCGACGTCATCGGTACCTGCTCCTGATTGGAGAAGTAGTACCAGAGGCCGTAAAGCGCAAATAGCCCGATAGGTATCAGCCGCCATTTCCAGCCGAGACCGCGTCTGCGGCGGCGATAGCCATAAGACTGTCGCCTGCCACCGTAACCTATTCGAGCCATGTCTTGTGTGAGTCCGCGAGTGACTTGGGGCGTGCGTTACTAGAAGAATCGCTTGAGTGCGATGCCGAGCAGGTCGTCGGCAATAGAGCCGTCGCCGTCAAAGTCGAGCAGCCCAGCCATGCCGGATGCGCGACGTCCGCCGCCACCGCCGAGAAGGCCACCAAGCACGTTGCCCAGCAGTCCACCGGCACCGCCACCTGCGCCACCGAGCATGCGCCGGCCGAGTGTGCCCATCAGGATAGAAGCAGCCATAGGCAGCATCTTCTTGATGATGCCCGCGGTCAGGCCTGAGTTCTGAGCGGCGCGCTGAGAGACTTCACGGCTGACGTCCTTGGTGCCAAAGATATGGCCCAGGATTCCGTTGCCGTCTTCGATAGCCTCGGGCTGTCCCAGCACTTCGGGGCGTTCGATGTAGCGGCCGTGGTTACCGGTTTCGAGTGCGCGCTGCAGCGCCTCAAGCCCGCCTTCCTGCTGCGTATTCTTGGTAATTCCGCGAGAGAGCGCGGGAATCAGATCTTTAAGACCGTTTGCGGCCTGGTCGGGCGTGATCCCGAGTTGCGATGCCATCGTGCTGACGGTTTTGTTATCTGACAGGATAGATTCAAGGATATTCATGCCTTCCCCTCCGACGGGTATATGTTACGGGCCACAGTCTACGCTAGTTAATGGGGCCGAGCGTCCGACCCCTAAATGGTGCCATACAAAGATTTACGATTTAATAGGTAACGTGAAGTCCATGCGTCATCCCCTGGCCCTGTTTGTCCTGATTGTGGTTGCCCTTGTGGTGATGGCGGGCGCGCTCGCCGTGGGCTCGGTGCCGGTTACGCTGGCCGAGATCTGGTCGATTTTGGTCGGGTCACCCGACGAGGGCGGTGCCGATCTCGCCACACAGACGACGGTGGTTCGCGAACTTCGCCTGCCGCGGGTGCTGGCTGGCTTTGTCGTGGGCGCGGCCCTCGGTCTTGCCGGCGCAAAGATGCAGGTGCTTATCCGCAATCCTCTCGCTGATCCCTATGTGCTCGGTATTTCAGGTGGCGCGGCCGTGGGCGCGCTGTCGGCAATGATGCTCGACCTTCCAGGTGCGATGGTGCAGCTTGCGGCAGCGGCGGGCGCAATCACTTCGATGATGGTTGTTCTGGGGCTTGGTCGTGGCGCCGGGCACTGGTCGTCGACCCGTCTGCTTCTCACTGGCGTCGTGGTCGCGGCGGGGTGGGGCGCTGTGGTCAGTTTTCTGCTGTCCGTCGGGCCGGCACTGAAAGTTCGCGGGATGCTGTTCTGGTTGATGGGTGATCTGACTCACGCGCATCCGGGTTTGCTGCTGACGACACTGGTGCTCACGGGCTTGATCATTGGCATCGTCTTTTCGCGCACGATGAATCTGCTGGCCGGTGGATCATTGCAGGCGGCCTCGCTGGGTGTAGATGTTCGTCGTGCTCGTCTGGTGCTGTATCTGTCTGCGTCGATTCTCACGGCTGCGGCCGTAACGGTTGCGGGCAGTATTGGTTTTGTCGGATTGATTGTTCCTCACATGATGCGGATCGCCGGCGGTGCTGATCATCGCTGGGTGATCCCGGCCTCGGCGATTGCTGGCGGTACGCTGGTGGTCTTTGCGGACACGCTGGCGCGCACGGTGCTCGCACCGCAGCAGCTGCCGGTCGGCGTGCTGACGGCGTTTGCCGGTGTGCCAATATTTTTGTTCATTCTTTCGCGTAACGCACGCAACGTCCGATGACAGAAATACGGACGCTGCTCGGAACAGAATCCCTGGCCGTTACGATCGGCGGGCAGTCGGTGACGCGCGACCTCAGCTTCGACGTAGCGTCAGGGGATGTCTGGGGGATTATCGGCGCCAACGGTGTTGGCAAGACAACGCTGCTGCACACGCTTGCCGGTTTGCGCGAGGTCGATGCGGGGCACATTGAACTCGACGGCAAGCATCTGACTTCGCTTACGCGTAAACAGATTGCCCAGCGAGTTGCGCTCGTCACGCAACACACGCTCGATCACTTTGGTGCGACCGTCTACGACACCGTGGTGATGGGGCGACATCCGCATTTGAATCCCTTTGTGGGCGAAACCCGAGCGGATCTAGACATCGTCGAAGATGTTCTGGAAATGATGGATCTGAACAGCTTTCGCCGCCGGCGGGTTGATCGACTGTCAGGCGGTGAGCGACGGCGAGTTGCGATTGCAACGGCGCTTGTTCAGGACCCCGGGGTTTATCTGCTGGACGAGCCGACCAATCACCTCGATCTCAACCACCAGTATGAGTTGCTTGAGACCGTAGCTCGCCGGGCGAAGTCGCGGGAAGCTGGCGTTGTGGTGATTCTTCATGATGTCAATCAGGTCGCGCGTTTCTGTACCCACGTATTGATGTTGTTTGGCAGTGGGCGAGCCCAAACCGGCGAACAGGAACGACTTTTGACGCGGTCCAGCCTGAGTGAACTCTACGGAAGACCCATTATCGATTCCGAAATCGAAGGTCGCCGGATCTTTGTGCCGTCGTAGACGATTCATCAGACGTCACGGTCATTGACCTTGGTGTCCGCGTCTCGTAGATTCTGCCTCGCCTCTGGTTCCGCCTCTTGCGCGCTTGCACGCGAAAGAAGTGGTGAAACGGGAAGTCGGTCAAATGCCGACGCTGCCCCCGCAACGGTAGGCAAGTGCTGCACTTTGCGTTTTTCTATCTATTCGCAAGTACCGGTCACTGCAGAACAGATCATTGAATTTTTCTCTGAGCGTGTTCTGTGGGAAGGCCAGCAAATTGCAGGAGCACGGCGATCCTTCGCTGCGCGCACTTGTTAGCCCGGAGACCGGCCCGAGGTGACTGACCAGGTATCGCGGAGGGCGATGCGGTTGGCGAGTTGAATTGGTTTTCACCGGCGAAGCGTAAATCGAGCAGTAAGCGCGCACGGTGTCAGTACTTGCGATCTTTCTCACCGGGCTACGTCGAAGTTTCCTTAAATCACGTCGTCTGCTGGGTAAGCCAATGTCCGCGAATGCTTTTGGTTTTCGCGACCTCGACTCTCCACTCGCTCTCCTGCGCTTTTGCTGCGTTGACTGCAATTAAATTGAAGAGAGTCTTGAAAATGTTGAAGAACAAAATTAAACCCACCGAGCGGGCGGTATCGGTGTTTGCGGCGCTGGTTTCCGCGGGCGTGGCAAGCGTTGCGGTTGCTGATGATCACAGCCCGATCGTCGTGACAGCGACCCGAACGGCACAGAGTGCCGACGCGACCATCGCACCGGTGACGGTGATTACACGCCAGGATATTGAGAACTCAACGGCGCGATCGGTGCCCGATATCATCCGCGCCACCGCCGGTGTTGATCTCAGCACCAACGGTCCTTACGGCAAAACTTCAGGCGTGTTCCTGCGCGGTACTTCTACAGATCACGTGCTTATTCTGATTGATGGCGTGAAGCTTTACTCCGCAACGCTCGGCACAACCCAGATCGAGCGCCTGCCGCTTGAACAGATTGACCGCATCGAGATCCTGCGCGGGCCGCGCGCGAGTCTGTATGGCGCCGAGGCTCTGGGTGGCGTGATACAGATCTTCACGCGCTCGGGCGGCAAAGACAAAGTTGTCGATCTCTCAATCGGGGGTGGCTCGGACAGCACCAAAGAGGCGTCGATTGGATTCAGCGGCGGATCCGGTGATTCGCGCTTCAGCATTCGTGCCAGCGGCTTTGACACCGACGGTGTTGACGTTCTTGACGGCGCACAGCTTGACGATGACGGGTTTGACCGAACTTCGTTACTGATGTCTTTTGATCACGACATCAGTAGTACAGCCAATGTTGGGGTCGATGTGTTGCGTACATCGGGCAGCACCGATTACGACAACGCGTTTGATACTCCCGATGCGGATAACCGTTCGGACTACACCCAGCAGATCATTGCCTTGACCGGTGGCTTTTCGCTGTCGGACAACTGGGCCAGCACGCTCAAGCTTTCGCAGTCCTCAGACGAAGCCGAGGACTATCGTAACGATGTATTCAGCAGCAAGTTCGAAACAGACCGCACGGAGCTGTCGTGGCAGAACGATCATCAGATTGGTGACGCCGCTCTGTTTACGTGGGGCGTTGACTACAGCGATGACGAAGTGGACTCGAGTACCGAGTACGACGAGTCCAGTCGAGATAATCTCGGTCTTTACGCCCAGTATCAGCGTGAGATGGGTGATCATGGACTGGTCGTAGCGCTGCGAAGTGACGACAACGAACAGTTCGGCACGTTCACGACGGGTAACGTTGACTATCGTTACGCGATTAACAGCAAGCTTCGGTTGACCGCGGGTCTTGGGCGCGCGTTCAAGGCGCCGTCGTTCAACGAGCTCTACTTCCCGGGGTTCGGCAACGCCGATCTTGAGGTCGAAGAATCAGAATCATTCGAAATCGGACTCCAGGGTGATCTTGCGAACGGCAGTTTTGGCGTTCGTTTGTTCAAGACAGAAATTGATAACCTCATTGGTTTTGATCTGGTGACTTTCCTGCCGGCCAATATCGACGAGGCCAGCATCGATGGCCTAGAGGCGACATACAGCACCAGCTTTGCCGGCTGGGGTGTCCGCGCGGCGCTCACGCTGCTGGACCCGGAAGACAAATCCACTGGCAAGACCCTGCGTCGACGTTCCAAGACCAGCTTGCGCATCGACGCCAACCGCAACTTCGGTGACTGGGACCTCGGTGGTTCGATCATCTATCAGGGTCGCCGCTACGAGGATTCGGCCAACACCCAGCCGATGGACAGCTACACGGTCGTCAATCTTCAGGGTAAATACCGCTTTAACGACAACCTCAGCCTGACCGCCACGGCCGAAAACCTGTTCGATAAAGAGTACGAAACCGCGATTGGCTACAAGGAAAAAGGCCGCAGCTTCTACCTGCGCCTGAAGTACGAAATGCCGCTCAAGTAAGCATCCGGCTTCGCCGGAAGCGTCTGGGGACACCGAACGTCATCCTTTTAGACGACGTTCGGTTCTACATCTCGCGCGCAAAGTGCTAGATTTCGGGTTCGCAGAACATCTGACGGGCGGCCAAAGCCTGTTCATGTGTACGGGCAACCGTACCGAGGGTTCGACAAATCGGCAGGACGCCGATTTGGGCGTCGCGCAGCGACGGGTCGAAGACCCGAGGGCCAGGACGGCCCGAGTCAATCCCTCTCGGTGTGTCAGTATCCGATTTGTGTATGAGTGGTTTTGGAAAGTTTTATTTGAAAGTCTAAGTGCGGAGAGGTGGCCGAGTGGCTTAAGGCGCATGCTTGGAAAGCATGTGTACGGGCAACGTGACCTTCGGGTTCGACAAATCGGCAGGAAGCCGATTTGGGCGTCGCGAAGCGACGGGTCGTCAGACCCGAGGGCCAGGACGGCCCGAGTCAATCCCTCTCGGCGTTAACACCAGTTATGCTTCGGGTAAGTGATGGAGTAGTTGAACAGTTTTTTCGGAGAGGTGGCCGAGTGGCTTAAGGCGCATGCTTGGAAAGCATGTGTACGGGCAACCGTACCGAGGGTTCGAATCCCTCTCTCTCCGCCATTGATACTTCTGTGTCCTCGCGCGCGAGCGCGCTGCGAGCCAGAAGAGCGCTAATACTTCTGTGTCCTCGCGCGCAAGCGCGCTGCGAGCCAGAAGCGAAGTCAAGTTGTGCCACGTCTTATGGTGGCGGCCAGTCTCCTCGGTGACGATAGGTTGTGAACCCGGTCAGGTCCGGAAGGAAGCAGCCGCAGCATCCGATTCGGGTGCCGGGATCGGGTTGGCCGCCGCCGCTACGTTTTCCCTGAACTCCCCTCGGCCCGACACCAATTCGTCGACGCGCCGCGTGTGACTGCCGCTTCTTGGGGCAGTTGTGTCCGATCCTGCCAGGCCTTAAGCCGACTGAGCGTGAGTCGAGTGGGCTATACTCGGACCCCGAAATTCAAGAGGCCGGAGGCCGATCCCCGTGAGCTATCAGGCGCTTGCCCGACAGTATCGTCCGCGAAGCTTTGCCGAAGTGGTGGGGCAGCAGCACGTCGTCTCCGCGCTCAGTAACGCTCTTGCGACCGATCGTGTCCACCACGCTCTGCTGTTCTCGGGAACGCGTGGCGTTGGCAAGACGACGCTTGCGCGAATCTTCGCCAAAAGCCTCAACTGCGAAACCAACGGCGTCAGTGCCGATCCGTGTGGCACGTGTGGTTCATGTACCAGCGTTGATGAAGGGCGTTTTATTGACCTGATCGAAGTTGACGCGGCCTCGCGCACACGTGTGGAAGACACGCGTGATCTTCTCGACAACGTGCAGTACGCGCCAACCCAGGGTGCGTACAAGGTGTACCTAATTGACGAGGTGCACATGCTCTCCAATCACAGCTTCAACGCGTTGCTGAAAACCCTCGAAGAGCCGCCACCGCACGTCAAGTTTCTGCTCGCGACCACCGACCCTCAGAAACTGCCTGTGACGGTTCTGTCGCGATGTCTGCAGTTCAATCTTCGCTCTCTCGACGTTGAGGAGATACGGGGCCAGCTGACCGAAATCTGTGGCAACGAAAAAGTTGAATTTGAGCCGGGCGCGCTCGATGTTCTGGCGCGATCGGCCGACGGCAGTATGCGTGACGGCCTGAGTTTGCTTGATCAGGCGCTGGCACACGGCAGTGGCAAGCTCGTCGAGGTCGACGTTCGCAACATGCTCGGCATGATCGATGACGCGTTTACCATCGAGCTGCTGCGCGGTCTTGCATCCGAAGACGCGGCGTCGTTGCTCGAAGTCGTTTCCAAAATGTCGGAACGGTCCTGCGACTTCACAACCGCGCTCGACGAAATTCTGCTCGCGCTGCACGACGTTGCGCTGGAGCACTATTCGCCTGGAGCCACCGCCAAGGCTGGCCGCGACCCTGGCATCGTCGAAGCGCTGGGTGACGAACTCAGTCCTGAGGACGTGCAGCTTTTTTATCAGCTTGGCCTTGTCGCCAAGCGCGACCTTGCGGTTGCCCCCGACCCTCGCAGCGGCTTTGAAATGGCGCTGCTGCGCATGATCGCGTTCAGGCCGGCTATCGGTGAGCTGGCGAGCGCGCCAGCTGCATCGTCCGAGTCATCCGGATCAGGTGGTGTGGCGGTTGCGGCGAACGCGCGCGAGAAAATGTCGTCACTGCGTAAGTCTCTCGATACCGACGCCGTCGCGGCAAAACCCGCGGCCGAGGCAGCGGAAGCTGCGACCAAAAAGCCGGCAACCCCGGCGGAGCCGAAAGCGCCGGCCCCGGCAGCGGCCGAGAAAGCCGAACCAGGCGCAAAAGAGCGTAAAGCGGTAGACGGCCCGGCCACGTCCGAAAAACCAGCCGATCGAATCGCGCGAATGGCGAAGTCTTCCAGGCCTGCCGATCCGGAAGCTGCCGCCGACGCCGGATCCGAAACTGCAGCAAAGCCCCAGGCAGACGCCGCATCGAATGCCAGCGACAAAACTGCACGCGATGACGCGACAGAGCAACCGTCGTCCGCTGCCGGCAAGCGTGCGCCGGACGTCGACGCGCAGCCCGCGCGCAAGCCATCCGCCCCCGAGCCCGACGAGACCGTTGACGCGCAAACCGGATCCAACAGCAAGCCGGACGTCGATGCCGCGGCCCCGCCCGAAGCGCCTCGCAAAGAACCCAAGCCCGCGCCGATCAAGCCCGAGGCGCTTATGTCGACCGAAGGCTGGTCGGCCTTTGTCACAGCGAGCGGACTCGGCGGTCTCGCAGGGCAGCTGGCACGCAACGCGGTGCCGGAGAACTTCAGCGGTGATTGCGTAACGCTGGTCGTCGACGAAGATTCTGAACACCTCAACAACGACAGTCGTGCGCGCGCGATCAACAAGGCGCTGTCGACGGCTTTTGGGCGGGACATTGAGCTTGAGATAAAACTGGGTCAGCCCAACATCGAGACGCCGGCTGCCGCGGCGCGCCAGAAAGAGCAGGATCGTCAGGCAAGCGCCGAGCGATCGATACATGAAGACCCGAACGTGCAGAGTCTGATCGACCGCTTCGATGCTACCATCGTGCCGGATTCGATCACCCCAGGTGAGTCCGGGTCGGCCGGATAACGCGACGCGCGTTGTCGTGGACTACACTGGAAGCTGGATATTTTTTAGCAGATTTGATTTGAATACGTCGAAGCAAGAACCGGGAGCAAAGTGATGAAAGGTGGTTTGGGAAACATGCTGAAACAGGCTCAGGCCATGCAGGAAAATATGCAAAAGGCCCAGGAAGAGCTTGCGTCAATTGAAGTGCAGGGCGAGTCGGGCGCAGGGCTGGTCAAAGTGACCATGACCTGCCGACACGACGTTAAGCGCGTCGAGATTGATCCTGCGGTGCTCGAAGATGACAAAGAGGTGCTCGAGGACCTGATTGCTGCCGCAATGAACGACGCCGTGCGCAAGGTCGAGGCGACGTCCCAGGAAAAAATGTCGGGCCTGACCGCGGGTCTGAACATTCCAGGCATGAAGCTTCCGTTCTAAGTGCCACAGTTATCGCTACAGTTATCGTTTGAGTATTCGTTTCTTTTGCGTCTCGCCCATTTGAAGAGCGGCTGCCGACCCTGATGGCAGATACTCGTTCAATCGACCTCTTGAAGACGGCACTGCGTCGTTTGCCCAGTGTCGGGCCGAAGACCGCACAACGCATGGCTTTTCATCTGCTTGAGCGCGACCGTGACGGCGCGCGCGAGATCGCGGACGCGCTACGCATCGCGCTGGATTCGATCGTTCACTGCAGTCGATGCAACAACTTCAGCGAAACTGAAGTCTGCACGATCTGCGGCTCAGAACGTCGAGACCCGAAAAAGCTCTGCATCGTTGAAAATCCGGCAGATCTCGACGCCTTTGAGCAAGCCGCGTTCTACGACGGCATGTACTACGTACTGATGGGGCATCTCGCGCCGCTCGACGGCGTTGGGCCAGATGAACTTGGCGTCGACAAGCTGGTCAAAGTGATCACCGACAACGAAATCAACGAAGTTATTCTCGCGACCAATCTCACCGTTGAAGGTGAATCAACGGCGCACTTTATCAGCGAACTTCTGACGCGCAGCGGGGTTCGCTGTACCCGGCTTGCGCGGGGTGTTCCCGTAGGTGGTGAACTTGAGTACATGGACCGGGGTACGCTTGAGCAGGCGTTCGACGGTCGCCGCGAGCTTTGACGGTGATCGACCGTCAGCGTTCGGCCAACTAAACCAATTCCAACTGCGAGTATGCCGTGAGCAAAGACCCGAATAATCTAGTCTGGATCGATCTTGAGATGACGGGTCTGTACCCCGAGCGTGATCGCATTATTGAGATTGCCACGATCATCACGGACAAGGATCTCGAAATCATTGAGGAAGGGCCGGTGTTTGCGGTGCGTCAGGATGACGAGCTCCTCGACAACATGGACGCCTGGAACACCCGGACACACAACGAAACCGGACTCATTGACCGCATTCGCGCCGAGGGCGTCGAGCAGGATGACGCCGAGCGCGAGAGCCTTCGCTTCATCAAGCAGTTTGTTCCAGGCAACCGGGCGCCGCTTTGTGGCAACTCAATCTGTCAGGACCGGCGTTTTCTGTATCGATACATGCCCAAGCTTGAGCAGTATCTGCACTACAGGAATCTCGACGTAAGTTCGGTGAAGGAGCTGGTGAAGCGCTGGCGCCCGGATCTCATTGCCGGCTTTCATAAAAAGAACACCCACCAGGCGCT
>CALHMG010000148.1 GCA_938034705.1 uncultured Gammaproteobacteria bacterium | reverse complement strand
GCCCACGAACTTGTATCGGGCACAGGTAATTCCCGAGCACTCTCCTGCCCCTACCATTCCTGGACCTACGCGTTGACGGGGGAACTGCAAAGCGCGCCCAACATGCGCGCCGTCCCGGGCTTTGACCGCAGTCACGTGTGCCTGTCCAGGGTCAGAACAGAAGAGTTCTGCGGGTTCATTTTCGTCAACCTCGACCCGCAAGCCAAACCGATGGATGAGTGGTTCCCGGGCGTTCGCGATGAGCTCCGAGCCTATGTTCCCGAGATCGACAGCCTGTCAGCACTGGAGCATGTCGAGGTTATCGAAAACTGCAACTGGAAAGTCTCGGTCGAGAACTATTCCGAGTGCTATCACTGTCAGAAATGCCACCCGACGTTTTCGACCGGTGTCGTCAAACCGACTACCTATGACATCCAGCCCCAGGGGTATTGCCTTCGCCATACCACCGAGTGCCAGAACCTGGACAAGATGACCTACCCCGTAGACATCGACGCCAATGAACACGCCGGGGACTATTCATCGTGGTTTCTCTGGCCGATGTTTTCGTTTCAGGTCTATCCGGGCAACGTACTCAACACCTATCTTTGGCGCAATATCGATGTGGACAAGGTTAAAGCCGTTCGCGGCTGGTACGTCACCGAGTCAATGGACCACCAGGTTATCCGGGAACTGGCGAAACAGGACCGGGAGACAACGGTTCAGGAAGACATTGATCTTGTCGAATCCGTTCAGCGCGGCCTGAACAACCGGGGCTACCGACCGGGTCCACTGGTGGTTGACCCCAAAGGCGGCGTCAATTCCGAACATTCCATCAAGACCCTGCAAAGCTGGATGCGTAACGCTGTCGACAATTCATAACCGGGCCTGATTCCAAATTGTGGCATTGAGCCACCACGACAGGAGGCAACTGTGACCGCACAAACACCCGACCTGCTGGTACTGGACGATAACTGGAGTGACCTCACGCAGTTCAGAGCGAAACCCGAGATCGATTTCGAACGTCTGCATCAATATCGTATTGGACGAATTCGCCAGGAACTTAAACGCGCCGGCGCGGCCATGTGCATGTTGATCAACCCGATCAGTCTTCGCTACGCGGTCGACTACGCCTGCTACGGGCAGTTTCAGGCGCATATTCCAACGACCTACCTGTTTGTGGCGGCCGACGGACCCACCGTCCTTTTTAACGCCTATGACCCGACCTGTCGCGCAGATCAGCTACGCCAGGGCCAGCACACCAGTTTTTTTGACGGGGGCACGGAGCTTGAGCCCGCGGCGCAAAAACTGGCGGCGGACGTCGTCGACTTTCTGAACGAAATCGGTACCGACAATCGAAGGGTCGCGTTGGAATACGTTAACCCGTCAATCGTTCACGCGCTGGCCAGCCGCGGTCTGGAGGTTACCGATGGCGTTGCAGTCTCCGGGCTCGCCCGAACGATCAAGTCGGCCGACGAGATTGAGTGCATTCGCTGGTCAATCGCGGTCGCCGAGCACGGCGTGGCCAAACTGAAGGAAGCGATAGCGCCGGGCGTCACTGAACTTCAGCTCTGGGGCCTGCTCAACTACAACAATCTTGCCAACCACGGAACCTGGCATGACGGGCGCATGCTGGCGTCCGGTGCGAGAATCAACCCGTGGCTGCAGGAGGCGTCATCCAAACGTGTCGAGTCCGGAGATCTCGTGGGTTTTGACACCGACATGATCGGCCCAAACGGATACTTTGCCGATATCTCGCGGACGTTTCACTGTGGCCCCGGCAAACCAACGCCACGGCAAAAAGAGCTGTATCGCCTCGCCTATGACGAGGTGCAGCACAACATCGAATTACTCAAACCCGGCCTCACGTTCAGTGATTTTCAGCGTATGGCCTTCAAGCAGGATCCGGTCTATCACGAAAATGCGTACGTCTGCGTCGTGCACGCGGTGGGCATGTGCGACGAGTATCCGCGCATCAATCCGGCCTTCAGAGGACCGGTCAGCTACGACGGCACGTTTGAGGCAGGCATGGTCATCTGTGTCGAGAGCTACGTGGGTGCGCCGGGTGAGACAGACGGCGTGAAACTCGAGGAGCAGGTGCTGATCACGGAAACGGGACCCGAGGTCATGACGACCTACCCGTTTGAAGATGCGCTTTTAAACTGAAGGCTCCGGCCCGGGTGACGGTGACATCACGCGGTAAAGACCTAATCCAATCAGCGAAATCAGAACCAGCGCCCCGCCCACCATAGTGCCCCGGCCCGGTACCTCATTGACGATCAGCCAGGCCCAGAACGGACCAAGCACGATCTCGGTCATGGCGAGCAGGCCGAGTTCGGCTGCGGAAACCCATTTGGAACCTGCAATGTATGCCAGCGTGCCAAGCCCGATTTGCGTTATCCCGAGTACCGCGCACCACGCGAGATCACCATAGGTCACCGCGAATCCGTGATCATCAGTGATCAACATTACTGCGGCAAACAACACCGCAAAAAAGCCGCCATAAAATATCGCCGGCCACATGTCGACGTCGCGACCAAAGCGCAGAGCGACGGTGAAGATCGAAAACCCCACGGCCGACAGCAGCCCGAATACATTTCCTTTCACGGACCCAAGCGTGAGACCTTCATGGAACATGATGGCGACACCGACGGTTGTCAGCACCGCCGCAGCAAGCGTGGCGCGTTCGAGCTTTTCCCTGAGCACAATCCATGCCAGAACCGCAATCAGAAACGGCTGCGTGGCAAGCAGAAAAAAGGTGTTGGCAACGCTCGTATAGACCAGCGCCAGTATGAAACCCGAAAACGCAAGTGCCACACCGAGTCCCGCGACAACACCGGTGAGTCCAGCGTGAAAAAAAGGTGCCAGAACCGATTGCGTCCGCCCTGCGCGCGCGAGCATGACAACGAGTACAAGCAGACAGACAAAAATCGACCGGTAGAACAGAATCTGCCACGCGTTGGTTGTGTCCATCAGCCGCACCACAACGCCGCCGACGCTCCAGAACACACCGGCCAGCATCACCAGCGCAACGCCGATGCGATGCTCGCGCCGGGAGTAGCCCTTACCGACAGGTTCTATGACATCAGCTGGCATTGAACCACGACGCCGTACCTGTTGCTGGCGTCAACGGCTTTTGCCTTTCGCGTGCATCATGTAACCCATGACGTTCATCAACAGCTGGGCGGCGAGAAATGCCGTTGTGCCATCGCGATCGTAGTCCGGCGCCACCTCGACGAGATCGAGACCGACAATGTCGCCGCGCTCGGTCAGACCCTGAAGCAACTCAAGGACCTCGTAGTAGAGAAAACCGCCATGGCTTGGCGTACCCGTTCCCGGTGCTATGGACGGATCAAAACCGTCGATATCGATGGTGACATAAAACCGTTTGCCGGCAGGGATGCGTTCGAGCACTCCCTGAACACCGAGTTTTCGAAAGTGACGTACAGACAGAATGTCAGAGCCCGCTTTTCTGGCCGCTTCGTAGTCGGATCGATTGGAAGATGAAACGTTGCGGATACCCAGCTGGGTAAACCCGGTGACGTGATCAAGTTCGGACGCGCGTCGCAGCGGATTGCCGTGACCGTAGCGCACACCATGTCGCTCATCGACAAAATCGAGGTGAGCGTCTATGTGAACAATATGAACGGGCTCTTCAGTTCTGAAGGCTCGTATGCACGGTATGTGTACCGCGTGGTCCCCGCCGAGGGTAAAGGGAATTGCGCCTGCATCAAGAATCGCGCGAACGCCCTTTTCGATATTGTCGTGACTTTTCTCGGTCAATGTATGGATGATGTCTGCATCCCCGATGTCGACCACCGACACCTTGTCTTTGGGCATGTAGATGACGTCATCCTCGAAATCGTACGCACCACCGTGGCCGAACGAGAACAGCGTGGATGCCTCACGAATTGCGCGAGGGCCAAATCTGGCACCAGCCCGATACTGGGTCCCCATATCGAACGGCGCACCGAGTACCGCAATATCCGCATCTATTTTTGACCAGTCGAGTTCAACGGGAGATTTGGCAAACGTCGCAATGCCCACAAATGGCAGATTCAGTCTGCCTTTTTCGTAGTCGTTTTCGGTCATCGTGTCGGAACCTGCCGGCCAGAGTTTAAATGCGTGATCTGCGTCAAGTTTACCAGAGTCGCCCGCCACGGCGTCGGCACAGCAACCTGCCGCGCAACACATTGACCGCGTCGCGTCGACGGCATCGGTCGCCTCTGGACCGAAGCTCGACCGTGCACTGGCCCGTCAAGTATCGCTGCTGCCCGGTGACCATTAGGATTGGTCATGCCGAACACAGATCCGCAGAATTAACCGGCGGCGCGGCGAGAGAGAAATTTATGAGCGACAGTTTTGACTACGTTGTGATTGGCGCGGGAAGCGCCGGTTGCGCGGTAGCCGGTCGCCTGTCCGAGGCCGGGGTCGGAAACGTCTGTGTGCTCGAAGCGGGTCCGCGCGACACCAATCCATTCATTCACATACCCGCGGGTGTCATCTACACGATGCACAACCCGAAGGTTAACTGGATGTATCAGACCGAAAGCTCCGAAGCGACTGCCGGACGACGCATCTTTCAACCGCGCGGAAAAACGCTTGGCGGATCCGGCGCTATCAACGGTCATATCTACAACCGTGGACATCGTCTTGACTACGACGAGTGGGCCGAGGCCGGAAACCCGGGCTGGTCCTACGCCGAGGTGCTGCCCTACTTCAATCGCAGCCAAAGCCACCTTGGTATAGCCGATGATGGATTTCACGGCAAAGACGGACCGTTTACCGTCACCGACGTCGATGCACCGGACCCTCTGGGCGATGCGTTCATTGAAAGCGCCGAGAGCATCGGGATTCCCCGCACGAGGGACTACAACGGCGCAGAACAACACGGCATTAACTACGCGCAACGCAGCGTTCATAACGGCAGACGCGTCTCGCCGGCGGGTGCCTACCTGAAGCCCGCTTCGCGCCGCGGCAACACCGACATACGCACCGGCGCTCACGTAAAGAAAATCCTGTTCGAAGGCACGCGTGCCGTTGGCGTGGCCTACCTTCAGGACGGCCGAGAGCATGTGGTACACGCGAATCGTGAGATCATTCTCAGCGGTGGTTCAATTTCGTCGCCACAGATTCTGCAGCTGAGCGGGATCGGAGCGCCGGATCACCTGGCCGACATTGGCGTCGACGTCACGGCGCCGCTGCCCGGTGTTGGCGAAAACCTGCGTGATCACTACCTGACGCGGCTCGTTTCAAGAGTCAACGCCAAGACCGCTAATGAAAGAGTTCGCGGCCTGCCGCTGGCAAAAGAGGTGCTGAAATACCTGTTCACCCGCCGCGGTGTGCTGGCGATGACGCCGACGCTCATCTACGGTTTTGTCAAATCAGACCCGACCCTGGAACGCGGCGACCTTCAGGTAACGATGACACCGGCCAGCTACCCGGCCGGCGTGCAGTCCGAACTCGACGATTTTCCCGGAGTCACCGTGGCCTGCTGGCAGCAGCGACCGCTGAGCGCCGGCTACGTACGAGCCAGGTCCGCAGACCCACTTGATCACCCGGAGATACAGCCTAACTATCTCTCCCATCCAACCGATCGAGAAATGCTGATCAAGGCGATGCGGGTCGGCCGTCGCATTATGCGCGCAGAACCGTTCTCGAATTTTGTGGTCAACGAGGAAAGACCAGGCCCGCAATGCGAGAGCGACGAAGACTGGATGATGTATGCCGCGAGCAACGGCAACTCGGCCTATCACCCCATGGGCAGCTGTCGCATGGGGCCACGCTCTGCGCAAAACACCGTTGTCGACCATGAACTTCGTGTACACGGCATCGAAGGGCTGCGTGTTGCTGACGCATCCATCATGCCGAACATGCCGTCCGCGAACACCAACGCCGCGTGCATCATGATTGGTGAAAAGTGCGCGGATATGGTCCTCGGTCAGCAACCTCTCGCGCCGTTGAACATCTGATTCTCCCGCAGCAACTCCCTGGAGCTCTGACACATGGCAATGCAGTACAAACTATTCGGCCACAGCGGCCTGCGCGTCTCTGAACTGGCTCTGGGGTGCCTGACCTTTGGTGAGGAGATGGGCTGGGGTGTTGACGTCGACGAGTCGCGCAGAGTTTTTGATGCGTACGTTGATGCCGGCGGCAACTTTCTCGATACGGCTAACTCTTACAACGCCGGCACGAGTGAAAAATTTGTTGCAAAGTTCGTCGGCGACCGACGCGACGAATTTGTCATTGCCTCCAAATATTCTCTGAGCATGCGTGCCGGCGACCCCAACGCCAGCGGGAACCATCGTAAAAACATGATGCAGTCGGTCGAGGCCAGCCTCAAGCGACTGAACACTGACTACATCGACCTGTACTGGCTGCACCAGTGGGATTTCACGACCGGCGTTGACGAGATCATGCGCGGACTCGACGATCTGATTTCAAGCGGCAAGATTCACTACATCGGTATTTCCGACGCACCCGCGTGGGTTGTCGCGGAAGCCAACATGCTGGCCGAGTTTCGCGGCTGGAACCGGTTCGCCGGAATTCAGATCGAATACAGCCTCATAGACCGCGGGGCCGACCGGGAGTTATTACCGATGGCACGACACAATGATCTCGCCATCGCGCTGTGGGGCGTCGTCGGCCAGGGTGTGCTGACGGGCAAGTACACGCGCGATCTCAAACCTGGCCAGGATCCTGACAGCACACGAACGGCGGTCACCGGCTTCAGGCTGACTGACAAAAACCTCGCCATTGCCCGACTGGTAGATACGATTGCCGACGAAAAAGGCTGCTCGTCAACCCAGGTCGCCATCAACTGGGCACGCCAGCAGCATCAGCAGATGATTCCGATTATCGGCAACCGCGATCTCGCCCAGACGCGCCAGAACCTCGCCTGCCTCGACCATCCCCTCACCGACGAAGAGCTCGGGCGTCTTGATGAGCTCAGCGCGATCGAACTCGGATTTCCCCACGACTTTCTCGCAAGACCTCGAATCATCAATCAGCGATTTGGCGGAACCGAATCGCTGGTCGACAATCACCGGGTGCTCAAACATCAGTAACGCACGCCGGCCGCCGGCTGCGAAAGCGCGACGCGAGCGAAAGTATCGATACGGATCCTAAAAGAACGCCTGAAGACCGGTCTGCGCGCGCCCAAGAATCAGGGCGTGTACGTCGTGCGTGCCTTCATAGGTGTTCACCGTTTCCAGGTTAACCATATGCCGGATGACCTGGAACTCCTGACTGATTCCGTTACCGCCGTGCATGTCGCGAGCAAGACGTGCAATGTCGAGAGCCTTGCCGCAGTTGTTGCGCTTGATAATAGAGATCATTTCAGGTGACGCCTGGGCGTCGTCCATCAGTCGCCCGACCCGCAGCGCACCCTGCAAACCAAAAGCGATCTCGGTCTGCATGTCGGCGAGCTTTTTCTGAAAGAGCTGGGTCTGGGCAAGCGGCTTGTTGAACTGTTTGCGGTCAAGCCCATACTGCCTTGCCGCATGCCAGCAGAGTTCGGCTGACCCCATCACGCCCCAGGCAATGCCGTAGCGCGCTCGATTGAGACAACCGAACGGTCCTTTCAGTCCCTGAACATTGGGCAGCAGCGCGTCTTCGCCAACTTCAACGCCCTCCATCACAATTTCACCGGTGACCGATGCACGAAGACTCAACTTCCCCTGAATCTTGGGCGCGCTCAGCCCGGTCATTCCTTTTTCGAGAACAAAGCCGCGAATCTTGCCATCGTGCGCGTCGGACTTGGCCCAGATGACAAACACGTCAGCTATGGGGCTGTTCGAAATCCACATCTTGGTGCCGGTCAGTCGGTAGCCTGCGTCCGTTTTTTCTGCGCGGGTTTTCATGCCGGCAGGATCTGAACCCGCATCGGGCTCCGTCAGACCGAAGCAGCCAATCCAGTCTCCGGCCGCGAGTTTGGGCAGATACTTTTTTCGCTGCTCTTCGGTGCCGTAAGCGTAGATTGGATACATCACGAGCGAAGACTGCACCGACATCATCGACCGGTAGCCGCTGTCGACGCGCTCAACCTCTCGGGCAACAAGCCCGTAGGTAACGTAGCCTGCGCCGAGGCCGCCGTACTCTTCGGGGATGGTGGTGCCGAGCAGCCCCATGTCACCCATTTCCTTGAAAACTTCCGGCTCTACGGTCTCCCCTTCGAACGCCTCGACAACGCGCGACTGCAAACGCTCCTGGGCGTAGGCTTTCGCCGAATCTCGAACCATGCGCTCATCTTCCGAGAGCTGGTCTTCGAGTCTGAAAGGATCGTCCCAGACAAAGGCTCCAAGATCCGGCTGATCTTTGGCCTTAAGTGGTGGTGTCGCAGCATTCATGGCAGGTCCACAGCAATGTAAGAGGAGTTGAGTCGGGGAGTCTACCAAACAGCTGCAGGCCCGTCCGGTGTGTCATTTCACACGCAACGATTGTCCGGACTGCGAGTTGTCTGAAAAACTGATTGCGTTGCTGAACACAGGACCTGCTCAAAGATGAAAACATCCCCCAGCTACTGGATCGCGGTCGTCGCCTCCTCCCATGTCGCCCGCGGCGTCGCCAGAGGTTTTGCGCAACTCGGCCACGGCACGCCCGGAACTCTGTCGGATCTCAAACGTGGCGACTGGATCGTCTTTTACTCGCCGCGTACCCACATCGAAGGAGGCGACAAAGTGCGGTCCTTTACGGCGCTTGGCCAGATCATCAGCGATGAACCCTATGAGGCCAGACGAAAAAACCCGCGCACCGGCTGCAGGCCGTGGCGAGTCAACGTTCGATATCGCAAGTCCGCGACCGCCGCACCGATTCAACCCCTGCTTAAAGGACTCGAACTCACGTCGCACCGTGGCCCGCACTGGGGGATTGCATTTCGTCGCAGCCGCATCCCTGTGTCGAGATCAGATTTGCGGAAAATCGCCAAAGCGATGGGATATACGCTTCCGCCGATCCGGTGACTTAAAACCGGTTGTTCACAATCCTTTAAGCGTGGCGAATCAGATCGGGCATCTCACGTTTATAAAGGCCGGCATCCCAGCTCTCACCCTCAAGACAACGTGCGGCGAGATGACCGAGATACACCGCGGCTGCAACGGTACCCGGCGCCAGGCAGTCGCCAATCAGCTCCAGCGTTCTGAACGACGAATTACCGGACGCTAATGCATTTTGTATCGAGTCATGCAACGCGCGTTCAGGTTGACGCGCGGTCACAAGCACGACGGCATCTGCAGACACGTCGGTGCGTGCCCGGGTGTGGACACAGGCAAGGCTGCAGCTATCGCTGCGAATCTCGCCAATCCCGTGATCGGTTGTCACCGTGACACCCTTTTCAAGCAGCCGCTTGTGCACGAAAGGCTGTTCGAGGGTGTGCTCGGCCCAGCCCGAGATCATCGGCGCTGGCGTCACCAGCGTGACGCTGCAGCCGCTATCGGCCAGATGCTCGGCGATCAGACTGCCCATGTAGTAGTGATCGTCATCAAACACAACAACGTTGCCGGACAGACTTTGACCTGCAAACACATCATCAGGCGTATAGACATGGCTGGTGTCCGAACCCTCAATGCTCCCGACGCCATAATATCGCCCGCTTCCGTCTCGTACCCAGCGCGAACCGGTGGCGAGCAGCACGTGCTGTGCACCAAATTCAATCACCTCCTCGGCCGCAAGTCTGCTTTCGAGGTAGAGCGAACAGTTGGCTTTTTGCTGCAGCAGCCCGAGCCGGTAGTCGCGTACGCGCAGATAGCTCGCCATTCCCGGCAGCCGACTCTCGCCAAGCAGGCGACCACCGACTTCAGAAGAAGCTTCGGCGATTGCCACCTCGTAGCCTCGATTGGCAATCTGCAACGCACACTCCAGGCCTGCCGGCCCGGCACCCACAATCAGCACAGAGTCGTTGGAGGCAGCAGGCGCAATTTTTTCCGGGTGCCAGGACCGACGCCACTCTTCGCCAACCGTG
Source organism: uncultured Gammaproteobacteria bacterium (assembly GCA_938034705.1). Taxonomy (GTDB): domain Bacteria; phylum Pseudomonadota; class Gammaproteobacteria; order Arenicellales; family CALHMG01; genus CALHMG01. The sequence goes on along the minus strand of CALHMG010000148.1, from coordinate 2,044 downwards.
GGATTTTGCGTGCAGCGCATTGGAACGATTTGATTGTCACCGCTGACGCAAATGTTGCAGCCAATGCATTCGCGAATTTCCTCAGGACGTCCCTCACGAATTTTGTTTGGCAACCACGGGTCGGCAATGGAAGGACGCGCCGCGCCTATAAAATCAAGCTTGCCGGACTTGATGCGTGACACCATCGCGTCCACGGATGTGTATCGGCCGACGCCGACAACGGGCTTGGTCGTTACGGACTTTACAAACCCCGTGTACGCATCCTGATAGCCCTCGCTGGGCTCAAAGCGTGCAGTTGCCGAGTCATTGCCCCAGTTGCTGACGTTGACATCCCATAGGTCCGGAAGCTCGGCGAGCGCCTCCACGGTGTCACGCCCCTCGGCACTGGACGATATGCCGTCGGGCCCCATCATCTCGTCAACGGCACAGCGAAACGCGACGCCGCAGGTATCGCCAACGGCCTCTTTCACAGCCTCAATAGTCTGTCGGGAAAGGCGCACGCGGTTTTCGAGAGACCCGCCGTAAGCGTCCGTACGATTGTTGTACTTGCGCTGCATGAAGTGCATCAGGGTCGACATGCTGTGCCCGGCATACACATAGATGATGTCGAAACCCGCTTTGCGAGCGCGCAAAGCGGCATCTCGGTGCCATCTTATAAAGTTTCCAATATCGACCTCGGTCATCGCGCGTGCCTGGACCGGGTCAGAGCCGTCCACGGGGATGTGTGACGGCCCCATGGGTGGAATACGCGACATTCGGTTTGGCGCGTGCAGGCCGTTGTGGCACAGCTCTATCGCCGCGAGTGATCCGTGGGCGTGGACGGCGTCCGTCATCAGCGTCATCGCGGCGATGTCGGCGTCGTCCCAGAGTCGACCTTCAGCGTAGGGTGAGATTTCCGACGTCGGATGAATCTCGACCTCCTCCGTCGAGATCACACCCCACCCGCCCTCGGCCTTGACCCCACGCATGGCCGCGACGGTCTGAGGCTTCGCGTGCCCCATCCCGTTGCAGTGTGGAACCTGGTAGAAGCGATTTGGCGCCGTCACCGGTCCAATCGCGACCGGCTCAAACAAAATGTCATAGGCTGAGTGCTGTTTCACAAAAACGGGTTCCGCAATTCGAAAGAACTAAGCTCAAGTCTACGACGAAAGCGACTCGCCTGAACGGTCGCGATGCCCGATACTGTTATATGCACACGAAACTAACTTCATTGTCTTGGCGCCGATCTCGCCGCGCGGACGGCGCTGCCGCAAAAGGTCAAGACGAGAGAACAGGTCAGATATGCATCTTCACGAATACGCACAACTCGACGGCATCGGTCTTGGTGCACTGATACGCGACGGGCAGGTCAGCCACCGCGAGGTCATCGAGGTTGCGATTGCGGCAGTCGAGTCCGTCAATGACCCGCTGAATGCCGTGGTGATCAAGAACTACGAACGCGCTCTCGAAGACTGCAAAGACAGGGTTGCGCGCGAAGATGATGGAGTCCTGAGTGGCGTGCCGATTCTTATCAAGGACTGCAACGTCTACACGCACGACATGCCGACAACATTTTCATGTCGATATTTCGAAGATGCAGCGCCGAGACCCGACAGCACAATCATCGAAAGATGGCGCGCCGAAGGCCTGAGCCTGATCGGCAAAACCAATCTTCCCGAATTCGCGGCGCAGTTCGTGTGCGAGTCAACCTGGCGCGGTGTGTGCGCGAACCCGTGGGACCCGACAATCACGACAGGCGGATCCAGCGGCGGCGCCGCATCGGCAGTTGCCAGCGCCATGGTACCCATCGCGCACGCAACGGACCTGGGCGGATCCATTCGAATACCGGCCGCGTGCTGCGGGTTGTTCGGACTCAAACCAACGGTTGGGCTGAACCCCACCGGACCTTTCGCTGAAATTGCCAGCGGGCTCAACAGTGACCACGTGATTACGCGCAGCGTTCGTGACAGCGCCGCATCTCTGGACATCACCTGCGGCCCGGACTCGAGTTCCCGCTATCACGTCTCGTCCCCGGTTAACTCGTTTCTGACAGCCCTGGAGCAAC
>CALHMG010000147.1 GCA_938034705.1 uncultured Gammaproteobacteria bacterium | reverse complement strand
CTGGGATGAGCTCTGGACGCAGTTTGCCGAGGCCGCGGTGGCCGGTGACTGGGAGCAAAACGGCCTGCAGACGATTGAGCGTCGACGTGACGGCATGAAACCGGAAACTCCGGTTCGCGATATTGAATCCTGACCTGGCCGGCGTTCAGGTGAACGCGTTGAACGTGATGATCGTAAACGTTTCCTGAATACCGCCGAGTGGCTGAATCTCGTTGGTCACGTAGTGACCCGCATCGACATCGTCGGCGAGGTGGCACTTGACCATGAGGTCGTAGTGCCCGGAAGTGGAGTAGACCTCTGACACGCTGTCCACTTCGATGATCTTTGAAGCCGCCTTATAGGCTTCGCCCATATCGCACTTCACCTGAATAAATATGGTCTGCACGGGATCTGCGCCTCTGCTGAAGAAATTGAACTTAGAAAATGAAGTCAGGCCATTGCGTAACGCGAGCCATCTATTCAGTCAGGCGTTTTAAACTGACTGGAGAACGTCGCGAGCTCCTGCAGTCGTGCAAGCCCGTCGCCGGATGCAATCACCTGCTTGGCCATGTCGACACCGGCCGCCAGCGAATCCGCGAGATCAGCGCTGTAAATCGTTGCTCCCGCATTCAGCGCGACCATGTCTGCGGCGGGGCCGGAGCCGCCACCCAACACATCGCGAACGATCGCAAGGCTTTGCTCCGCGCTGTCCACGACCAGGCTGTCCAGAGAACCGCCAACGCCAAAGTCGCCCGGCGAAATCGTGTATTCGGTGACGTTGCCGTTTTTCAGTTCTGCGACGGTCGTTTTGGCGGCGATACTGATTTCATCGAGATGGTCATCGGAGTGCACGACCATGACGTGTTTGCTGCCGAGGCTGTTGAGTACGTCAGCGACGGGTCGAACCCAGCGCACATCGAACACGCCGATCATCTGTCGCAGAGCGCCCGCGGGGTTGGTGAGCGGTCCAAGCAGGTTGAAGATATTGCGAACCCCGATTTCGCGTCTGGGTCCTACGGCGTGTCGCGTCGCGCCATGGTGCGCCGGCGCAAACATGAAACCAATGCCGATCTCGTTGATACAGCGGCCGACCTCTTCTGGATTCAGTTCGAGATTGACGCCAGCACTTTCAAGAAGGTCCGCTGCGCCCGACTTGCCGCTCATTGCACGGTTGCCGTGCTTGGCCACTTTAGCGCCAGCGGCGCTTGCCACAAACGCGCTTGCGGTAGAAACGTTAAAGAGGCCGATGCCGTCTCCACCTGTGCCCACAGGGTCAACGATGGAGTCTGCATCAACGGCGACCGGCGTCGCGAAACTGCGCATCACGCTGGCCGCGGCCGCGATCTCGGTGACGGTTTCTCCTTTTACCGCGAGGCCCATCAGAAACGCGCCGATCTGCGCCGGTGTTGCCTCACCACTCATGATGATCGTCATGACCGAGGACATGTCGTCCTCGGAAAGGTCGGCGTTCTGGGCGATCGCTCGGATGGCGCCCTGCATATTCATGGATTCGGTGTCAGGCATAGTCGGCTCGGGCTGTCGTTTTGTGCGCAGCGGTAAAACGTCTGTAACCGGAAACTTATCAGGATCTGGCGTGGCTGTCCGGCGATTCCGTCAAGCGCCAGCGGCAGCCAGAATTCCGGCGTCCGCTGTTTACGCGCGCCGCCGGTCAGCGGTTTCGGTGAAGGTTTATTTCATCACGCAGATCCCGCGCGGCGGTTGCCGCCGCGGAGGCGAAGTCGGAGTCCCCTGACGCATACAGAATGCCGCGCGATGAGTTGATCATCAGGCCACTGCCGTCGGCGTTCTGGCCTGACGTGACGACATCTTTCGCGCTCCCGCCCTGGGCGCCAACTCCGGGTACCAGCAAAGGCATGTCGCCAACCGTGTTTCTGACCTGCGCGAGTTCTTCAGGCCACGTTGCGCCGACGACCAGGGCGCAGTTGCCGTGCTCGTTCCATTCGTTGGCGATGCGCGCGGCGAGATTCAGATACATCGGTTGTCCATCGATATCCCGGGCCTGCAGTTCTGCACCGCCCGGATTCGAGGTTCGGCAAAGAATAATGACACCGCGGTCTTTGACGTCGAGAAACGGCTGCACCGAATCGCGACCGAGAAAGGGATTTACGGTAACGGCGTCCGCATCGTATCGCTCAAACGCCTCTGCGGCGTAGTGCTGGGCGGTTGAGCCGATGTCTCCACGCTTGGCGTCGAGGATCACCGGGATCCCCGGGTGATTGACGTGAATATGGTCGATGATTTCTTCAAGCGCCGACTCGGCCCCGCGCGCGGCAAAGTGAGCGATCTGTGGTTTGAAGGTGCAGGCGAATTGCGCGGTTGCGTCAACGATCGCTTTGCAGAATGCGGTGATACCGGAATTGTTCTGGTCAAACTGCTCCGGGAATCGCTCCGGGTCCGGGTCCAGCCCGACGCAGACCAGAGAATTGCCCGCATGCCATCGGGACTTAAGTTGATCCTGGAAACTGGGTCGGCTCATCGCATTGAATCGGCTGGTTGCTGCAGATGCCCGCAGTGTAACCGAAGACCGGCTAGAGCAGCCGCAGGAAGTCGGCGACGGATCGCAGCATGCGCACGGGACCTTCGATCCCGAGGGTCTGATCGGTGCCTGCACCGGAAAGCACCGCGATGCCCCGAACGTTGGCGGCTCGTGCGGTACGAATGTCGACGCGGCTGTCACCGACGTAAACCGCGCGATCGGCGCTGACGTTCAGCTGTTCAAGCGCCAGGTTCAGGCCCTGCGGATCGGGCTTGGGGGCGTTGACGTCGCTTTTGGTCACGATCGCGTCGAAGAGTTCGTTGACGCCGTCAGTGACTAACGGCTGTATCGTGCTGCCGCTGCCGGCGGTGACGATGCCGAGTTTGATTCCACGCCCGTGCAGGGTGCGCATCATGCTTGAGACCCCGGGCAGATCGGTCAGGTATTGATTCTGAATTTCGGGCCAGCGTTCTCGAGCGGTGAGCTTGACGTCGGCAATGAGATCATCGCGATTCGGCAGATCGTCGGTAAAGACGAGTTCCCAGAACGAATGGTTATTGGCATCAAGCGTGCCGCGCACAAAGTCTCGAGTCACTTCACGGTCGTGGCTCGCTGCCGCGAACTTTGCGACCTGATAGTACGCTTCCAGAGAATCAACCAGAGTCCCGTCAAGATCGAAGATTGCAGCGTCTATCTCAAGGCTGTCTGCGGCTGATACTTCAACCACCGCTCCGTCCTGAACGCCGAGGGCGTCTCGCAGGTTCAATGGTGAAATCAGCTCAAGCTGATCGACCCCGTAGTCGCTCACCATCGGAACAACGATCGATGCCGGATAACAGCGGGTGGATCCTGCGGTCACGGTAACCGGCAGCAGCTTGGCCGCGCACGCGCCGTCCTGGCCTTCCAGGTCCACCACGCCCGGCCGCGTCATTAACGTATCGCGATCCGCCGGGTCGGGCAGACGCAGGTTCAGGGTGCCCGGCCATGGCGTGATGCCCGTCAGCTCGAGGAAGCCACGCTGTACCCAGTCAATTTGCGTGAAGGACGCAGCTTTGCCTTGCCCTTGGGTCACCACGCCGCTGACGGGGTCTCGGTTCAGGCTGTTTTGCATTGGCTGATTCATGGATTGATCGGAGATCGATTGATTATGGATCGACGCATGGGGCCCGGGTCGGCTCGCTGAAACGTTTCAGGTCGGGTCAGGCGAAGTCGGGAGATGTCATCTCGTCCCACGTGAACGGCAAGGTTGATGCACTGGCAGTGTACCGCAGCCGCCCGGGTCCATCAGGGTGCAAGCCGGGTCAGCGCCCCGTGAGCTGGCCTGAGTCACAGGCTCACTGATCCAACTCCATCACCCCAACGTGGTAACCTCGGGCTCGCTTTCACAGCAGTTGTTTAATCGTTTTCCAATCGACCTTTTGTTTTTATTCAGCTTCGAATGACCATGATCAGAACCTTGAGCCACACTACTTTCTCATCTGCGCAGACGCCGGCTCGCTCCGTCGCGTCAGCTGCCGCAAAGCTCATGCTGCTCGTGATCGGATGCCTGGCGCTGGCCGGCTGCGACAGTGAGGAAAAACAGCGCCTCGCGGATGAAAAGGCCGGTTTGATCGAGCCGCTCGAATTCGACTGGACCGCACCGCAAGGCGACAGCTTTGATGTCGCGATGAAAGCCTGGGACGAGGCGTCGGCCTCCAAAAGCGGTAACCATCCTGGCTGGGTCTTCGCCGAGAATATTATTCGCCCCCTCGCCGAGAAAGACGATCCTGCCGCGCTGCATCATCTTGGCATCCTCCATTTCGTCGGTAACGGCGGTGCCGATTTCAATCATCATCAGGCCGCCCAGTACATCAAGGCTGCTGCCGCGCAGAACTACCCACCGGCCCACGGGTTTATCGGGTTTCAGACCGAGACCGGCGATGGCGTGATGTTTCTCAAAAGCGATGAGAAGGCGCTGGAATCCTACCGTCAGGCTGCCGATGGCGGACACTGCGGCTCGATCAAGCGTCTGGTGCGCGCGTACACCAACGGTGAGCTTGGACTCACCGCAGACCCGCAGAAGGCGTCGGCGCTTGAGGCCAAAATTCCGAACTGCATGCGTCGTTAGTTGATGCGGTCAGATTGCGTCGCAGATTTACGTCGCAAGTTTAAAGGGGCTTGATACACGCCGGACTTTCAAAGTCCGGGTCGACAACTTCTGACGTCACCTCGTTGATAACGATGCCGCCGCGCGGCGGTTTCAGCATGGAATCAACAACGCCGCGATCGTCTGAATTGAGCCAGTCGCGCAGCCGGTCTCTGGGTACGATGACCGGCACGCGATCGTCGATACCGGCAAGCGCACCGTCATCTTCAATCGTCAGGATGCAGATCTGCATGATCCCGTCGGCGTTGTACTGTCTGATGCCACCGAGAGCCAGCGCATGCTCCGTGTCACCGCCGATGTGCCACGCGCGACGCTGACTCTTCTTGCGATCGAAGGCATAAAATCCGTTGGCGGGAATGATGCAGCGATAGCGCCTGATCAAATTCTTGAACGATGCGCGTTCCCACACCGTTTCGGCACGAGCAATCGTCAGCGGCCGGGGAAACTGCCCGGGCTTGGCCCACGGTGGAATCAGCGCCCACTCCACCGGCGAGAGTCGGGCACGCTCGAATTCGCCGTAGATTCCCCACAGTGCCGTTAACGGGGAAATGTTGTAGCGCGGCCAGAACTTGTCCTCATCCAGCGAAATCTCGAGCTCGTCGAGAAGCCGCTGTACGCCCGCGTGGTCAGAAATGTTCAGTCTACTCGACATCGTCAGCTTGGCTTGGAATCAGGCCGTGAGAACGGAGGTGATTTGTAGTCGACCACGATATCATCGCTACACATGGCGACACAGCAGGTTTGACAATGAGTGACTCCGACGCACCGAACAAAGATACCGACCGGCGTGTGCTGCTGGTGGTTTTCGACGCATTGCGTCCTGACATGGTTTCACCCGAGCTGATGCCGACGCTGTCAGAGTTTGCCGACGGCGGTATTCGTTTTACGCACTCCCGGTCGGTGTTCCCAACCGAAACCCGCGTCAATCAGAGTGCGATTGTCACCGGCTGCCGGCCGGGCCGACACGGCATCGTTGGCAATAAATTCATCGAACCGGTCGCGAGCCCGGAGGCACTGTTTAACACCGGTGACGAGGACATTCTCAGTCAGGGCGATCGCAATCTCGACGGCAGGCTGCTTGGCGCGCGGGCGCTTGGTGAGAGGCTTGCCGACTTTGATCGCTCGCTTGCAACGCTCAGCACGGGGACGCCCGGCGGCGGGCGCATACTTCATCACCGCGCTGAAGAAGTCGGTGGATTTCGACTCGCGATGCATCGACCTGACCGGGCGGTGCCTGAGGGAATTTACGAAAAACTCAAATCGTCTGTCGGCGAAATTCCGCCCCATTCGATTCCGTCTCTTGACTGGCTGACGTGGGGCGTCGACGCCTGGCTCGGGTATGTCGAACCGGAGCACAAGCCTGATGTGGGCATACTCTGGCTATGCGAACCCGACAACAGCTATCACTACACGGGCATCGGTTCTCCTCACAGTCTCGCCGCGATCCGACATGCTGACGCCGAGTTTGCCCGCTTGCTGAAGGGACTGGATCCGTCAGTTGATGTCATGACCGCTTCCGATCACGGCCAGATTACGGTGACCGGTGAGGCCGTAGACATTGAGCGCGAGCTGAGCGACGCAGGATTTACCGTCGGGCCTGTGCCGGGGCCTGACGCCGACGTAGCGGTTGCGCTGGATTCAGCTGGCGGGATTTTCGTCAAAGATCACAACGCAACAACGATCAAGGCGGTAGCAAAGTGGCTGGTCGAGCAACCCTGGTGCGGCGCGATCAGCGTTGATGCGGCGCACGATCCGGACGCTCAGTGTTTCAGGCATGCAGACTTTGGCATCGATGGACCGCGCGCACCTGACGTGGGCGTTGTGCTCAAGGCAAATGATGAGGTTGGCCCGCACGGCTGGTCAGGTTCAACCGCACACGACGCCGCATACCCGGACGGCGGCGGCATTCACGGCGGGCTGCACCCCGTTGAGCTCAACAACTGGCTGGCATGTCGGGGGCCGTCGTTCAAGAGCGGAACCGTGTCGTCGATACCCTGCGGCGTTATTGATGTGCTTCCGACCGTCATGAGCGTGCTGGGGTTGCCGGTTCCCGATGACATCGACGGCCGCGTACTTGAAGAGTCCCTGCAGGGTTCGAACGCGCAGCCTGTTGCCACCACGGAATCGGTCACCAGCGTAAGCGGTGGGCGTCTGACCTTCAGCCGGGTCGGCGGTGCGCGTTATCTCGACGGGCTTTCGCCCAACTGACAATCGCGCCGGCTGGCGGTCGGGTTCGCTTGAAGTCCGCGTAAAACGTTAAAACCCGACGAAAACAGCAGCAAACCGGGCCCCGAAGTGCCTCCGGTTGTGTAGATGCGGGGGTAATCCGGTTTACAATCTGGCCCGGCCGCGCTTGATTACGGGCGCAAAAGCCCCATATTTAGATCTACCTCTTCTTTGCCCCAAGGCACCGACCGAGACTACGCGCCATGCAACCGTCCCCGACATCTGTCACGTTAAAGAACCGGTTTACCTGGGTCGCGATCGCGTTGTGTGTGATTTCTGTGTTCGCCGTGTTGAGTCAGTTCGGCACCAGCGCCGGTCTCGGCATCAAGGCACTGGTTATTGCCGCGGGCCTGATCAGCGCAGCTATCTGGTTTGTGCTGTTTCAGAATTCAGCCGAATACCACAACGAACAGGCAGATGCGGCCGATGCGGCTCGTCGCCGCGAGGCTCGCGCGATTGAAGAAGAGCTTCGCGGTCTTGGTCAGGCCCAGGCGGCGGACCATGTACATCAACTGTCGAACAAGCTGGACGATTATCAGAACGTCCTGAAGATGAAGTTTGGCGAGAACGAGATGACGTACCAGCGCTACATGGGCGTTGGACATCAGCTTTACGATGGCGCCAACCGCAACCTTCAGGCCGTGCTGGCCTCGGCCAGGAGCGTCAAGTCCATCGACACGGATCGCCTGCGTGAGCAGGTAGAGGATCTGAACCGGCGTGGTCGGGGGGAGAGCGATGAGGCCAGGGCAATCAAGGAGCGTTACGGCATGTACGTCGATCAGCGCAAAACCATTGATCGTCTGGTTGAACAGAATGAATTGGCGTTAACGGCACTGTCGGACGCCACCACGCAGCTCGCGGGTATCGATACCAATGCCGGTTCGTCACCGCGAATGGATTCAATGATTGAAGATTTAAAACGCCTTGCTGAAAAAGTCGATC
>CALHMG010000146.1 GCA_938034705.1 uncultured Gammaproteobacteria bacterium | reverse complement strand
AGATGTTTACGAACGCTTTGGGTTGTTCAACACCGATTACAAGATTCAGTCGGACTTTGAGCTGTGCCTGCGTTTTTTACGCGTGCACGCGGTGCGCTCAAAGTTTATTCCCCAGATCCTTGTACGCATGCGTATGGGCGGGGTGAGCAATCGCAGTATCGGTACGATCCTGTCGGGCAATCTGGAGTCCTGGCAGGCCCTGCGGGATCACGGTTTAGCGGGTAATCCTGTGACATTTTTCGCACAAAAATGGGGTTCCCGACTGCCGCAATTCTTCAAGCGGCCGGTTGGAGCAGATCGCCTCGCGATTGCCGATACAGGCCGACAATAACGCACTCAATTGCCCTCCGACGAAGTGCCCGCTGATGTAGCTTCGTCGGGGATATCAAGGCTTTGCAGACGACTTAAGCTAATCTGATTACTGAATGTCGCTCGGCGTGCAAAGGATTTGCGCCCGAACGGGGAGAGAGTGAGAAGACATTGAGGTATCTTGGGTAATGACGACCGAAGCCGCACCACACGGTGGTGTAGATCGACGCAAAGGGACACGCGATGCACTGGATCGCTTTGTACGGCAACGAACAACGATGTGGAGTCTGTATTGGCGACTCGCCGGACTCAAACCGTTCTCAGAAGAGAACGACACCCTGGCATCGACGCTCGACGAATTTTGCCAGGTCCTGGTGGACTATGTCGCCGGCGGACACTTTACGATCTATGATCGCATCGAACAGGGCAGAGAAAGGCGCAAGAGCGTTGCCGAGCTAGCTGACTCGCTCTATCCCAAAATTGTTGATCTGACGGATGTGGCCATTCGGTTCAACGATCGATACATGGAAGGCGCTCCGGACAAGCCCACGCTTGATCGAGATCTTTCCTATCTGGGAGAAGCGCTCGCAAACAGAATCGAGCTTGAAGATCAGTTGATCAACGAGCTGGTCGGGATGCCGCAGCCGGCCTGACTTCTAAAAGTCGAAAACAGCAGAACGCACGTTGAATCAACGTGCGTTTTTTTTCGCCTGAACTTTTGCGCCTCGCGCAGCAAGCACCTGACGCAGGGCGGTGACGCGAACCTCGCCGTCAAGAACTTCCGCACGGCTCCTGTCCATAACGTCAAGTCGGGCGCGCAGAACCGATGCTGTCGCCAGCAGCGGTGCGCTGGCACTGCAGCCAGCAAAGGTCGCTGACGCAATCGACGTAGCCAGACCACTGGCGGCGTCATCCGCGATGGCCGAGACCAGTGCCGTTGCGTCAGGTCTGGATGATTCATCGAGTGCGGTGGTCGGCGTGATGCCGTGGGATTCAAAATTTTGCAGCGGTAGCGAAACGTAACCGTTACGAAGATGCAGACCCAGCAGCAGGGTGCTGCGTGCGAGCCGTCGCGCAACCGTATAATCGCGTTGCCAGCTCAAAAAACTGTCTGCCGGTATGCCGAGGATATTTCCAACGAGCCGATCGGCCGTGCCCGAGCGCATATCCTGACGTTGCTGCCACTGCGCCTCATCGTCGGCAACGGGCTGCTGTATTTCGCCTGCCGTGGCCGTCAACCAGTCGTTGATCACCGCGCGTTCGATATGTGGCTGGGCGTTCGCTTCGACGATCGCGAGTGTGATCGGGTGACGCGGCTCGCCGTCGTACAGGCGCTCAAATTCCTCGGTCCACCACTGAAGCTGGGTCATTGCAACATCAGCATCCGATGTTGCCTCGACCAGCTCGTCGAACTGGTGCTCGAGGGCTCTGACCGCAAGCACAGCAAGTCGTTCGGAATCGGATCTGAATATAAATCGGTACAGATGATCAAAGCCGGCGTCGCTGGCGCGTTGTTCGCAATACTCGAAGGGCTTCATTGGCGCATTATCTGTCGCTTGATCTGCCCGAGCCTGGGGCGAAGCTGCTTCCAGGTGAACTGCTGTCGTACCGCATAACGTCGATTGGCACGCTTCAGGCTTGCCAGCTCCTGGGCGAAACGTCCAGGTTCGCGCCTAATCGTTTCATCGAATCGTTCCCACGCATACTCGTACAGGGCGATGTCAAACCGATTCTGTTCCCTGATCACGGCCAGGTCTTCGTCGCTGACGACGGGTTTGGCTCCCTTGCGAGTGACGTTTTCCCGAACGTAGACCGGCAGCTTCCACTGCAGATGCTGGCGCATCAGTATCAGACTTTCGTCAAACCGTTCCAGAAGACCGACAACAGCAAAGTCACGCTCAAGGTTCTCGATCGCGCGATCAAGGTCTGCCTGGGTCATCGGGCGCTCGGTGGGGATGCCCGTATCCCCGGGTTCACAGTCACCACAGACAAGGCGTGTCTGTCCGTTTTCAAGCTGGCCGGTAAGGCCGCTTTTCATGTAGCCACTAAGTCCGAGATCCCGGACCTGTTCGTATAGCGGGTGGTACTGATTCGAGCTGACAAAGGCGTAGTCGGAAATCGCGCGTTTGACGGGCTCTCGCAGCATCGTGATGTAGCTGGCGGGCTGTTCGACGTACTCATGCAGGCCGTAGCTCATATGCCCCTGAACGCCCTTGTAGCTCCAGCGCTTTGTTTCGGGCATGTCGCGAAAGGCGATAAGATTTTCGTTAATCGGATTTTCAATTTCATACATCGAATCCCCCGGGTACTGTCGTGCGATCACCGACCGCAGCGTGGTGCCGCCCGTTTTGGGGATATGCAAAAACAGTACCGATTGGGGCGCGGCCGGCTTGTCAGGCATCTCGATCGCTCTGGGCTGCGGCGACGTTCTGAACCACCGGCGTTTCCGGATCCGCCGGGTCCTCGGTGCCGCGCACCCGCTGTTCGACGTATCGCGTTGTCGGGAACTCGCGAGGTGATTCGATACCGAACTGTTCCAGGCGTCTTGCGGCGGGTAACACTCTGGAATCGAAGGAGCCTGTCAGTCGGTTGAAGTGGCCTACCGTGCCATCAAGGCCGCGACCGAGTTTGTCGAGATGCCCCGCGAACAACGACAGGCGATCAAGCAGCTGTTCGCCGTGAGTTCTGATTTCCCGTGCGTTGCTGGATAACGCCTCCTGACGCCAGCCAAAGGCGATGGCTCGAAGCAGGGCGACCAGCGACGTTGGCGTGGATGGTATGACGCGTTGAGACAGGGCGCGCTCAAGCAGATCCG
>CALHMG010000145.1 GCA_938034705.1 uncultured Gammaproteobacteria bacterium | reverse complement strand
GCTCGTGGTCAAAAACCAACGATCCCAGAGAGATCGGAGTGAGCGTTTCAAGAACTACCGGATGTGCGAGATGGCTCTGGCCTACCACTCTGGCCCCAACTCTGGCCCCAACAATGGAGTAACACCAAAATGAACAAAACTTTCAAAAGTGTGCTGACGGCGAGTGCGATTACACTCGCAACAGCATCTACCGCTTTTGCAGCAGAGAAAATCAACGTCGCATTCTTTCTGGAATGGGCAACACCCAACATGATCGCCAAAGTCGACAAAAGCTACGACAAGGCAATGGGTGTAGACGTCAACTGGGTAGATTTCAGCACCGGCACCGCCATGACTGAAGCAATGCTCGCTGGCGACATCGACATTTCATATTCTCAGGGCCTGGCACCCTTCGTGACCGCTATCCAGCAGGGTGCGCCACTGAAGATGGTTGGTATCGCTGTTGTCTACGAAGCGAACGACTGCTTCGTGCGTAACGGCCTCGGTATCGATGGGTCTAACGCGTCAGAACTCGAAGGCAAGACGGTTGCTGTTCCTCTGAACACAATGGCTGACTTTGCGTTCCGCAAGTACATGGCTCACTACAACGTTGATATCTCAACGATGAAGATTGTTGACCAGGCGCCACCAGACGGTGCCAAGTCACTGGCTGACGGCGCTGTAGACATGGCGTGCATCTTCGGCGGTGCATCATCCAAGGCGGCTGGCGAAGTTGGCAAGCCGATCATGAGCACCCAGGCAAAAGTTGATGCCGGTATCGGTTCTTTCGACGTCATCTCTGTCACGGAGAAATTCGCGACTGAGAATCCTGATCTCGTAAAGGCCTTCATGGACGCGACTGACGAAGTCAATAGCGCATGGAAAGGCACTGAGGAGCAGTACAAGATCGTCGCTGACGCATCTGGTATGGATCTGGCTACAACAAAGTCACAGGTCGACGCTTTCATCGTTCCTTCAAACAAGGAGCAGATGGAAAAGTATTTCGGTCCTAACGGCATTGCCGCCGAAGCTGCTGCTTCCCTCGGTCTCGTGTTCTCGGACGCAACCGACAAAGCCGCACTGGCGAAAACAATCGACGCGTCTTTCCTCGAGTAACGAGCGAGACCGTAACAAGAAGAGGCCGCCATCCGCGGCCTCTTTTTTTTCCAAGAAGCAAGCAGCCACCAAAAGTTGAAGATAGCGATGTCAGATCTCGTTTGTTCAGACCTCAGCATGACGTTTACCAACCCCCAGACAGGGGCGGCGGTAGAAGCGTTGAAGGACATCAATTTCACTTTGAAGAAGGGTGAACTCTTATCGGTGCTGGGCCCGTCCGGATGTGGCAAGACAACGCTTTTGAACATGATCGCCGGGTTTCTCATTCCTACCGGCGGCAACTCGACTCTGGGCGGGAACGTGATCGACGGTCCGGGCGTTGAGCGTGGAATGGTCTTTCAGCAGGGCGCCCTGTTCGAGTGGTTGCCCGTTTCCAAAAACGTGGACTACGGTCTGCGAATGAAAAACACCGATCCTGCCGAGAGCAGGAAGCTTGTCGAAAAATGGCTCGACATTGTTGGCCTGCAGGGTTTTGGCGATACGCCGACCTACCAGCTTTCCGGCGGCATGCAGCAGCGTGTGGCGCTGGCGCGATGCCTGATAAACGATCCCGACGTCATTCTGATGGATGAGCCGCTCGGAGCTCTCGACGCGTTGACGCGCGAGAAGATGCAGTCACTGGTTCTGGAACTCTGGAAAGAGACCGGCAAGACCATCATGATCATCACGCACTCTGTGGAAGAGGCGCTGTTGCTTGGCGAACGCCTGTTCGTGATGGCGCCCCGTCCAGGACGCATCTACAAAGAATATAATCTGCCATTTGCCGAACGCGGTCTGACAGAGTCGCTGCGAGACATCAAGCAGGACGAACACTTTTCCGAAGTACGCGAAGAAATTCTGACAATGATCTGGGATATGGAAGAGGAGATCATGGGTCGTGCTTGAGTGGCTATCAGATAATCGTTCCTCTATCGCAGCGGTCATCATCGTGCTTCTTGCGATCACGTTTGTCGTGTCGATTTTTATCGGTCGCCGGCAAACCGTGTTGCGAGCGAAAGACGAGGTTTTTGGAGACCCTGAGCGAACCAAAGGCGGCTGGTACTGGGCCGTGTGCGGAATCAGCGCGCTGCTGCTCGCCTGGTTCTACTATTCATGGGGCGTTGGACGCGCGTACTTTCCAAGCGCCGCCAACGAAATGTGCCAGATCGCGAAGCTTGAGGAATCGATCTCGCCGATAACGGCCGCTTTGCCTATTGGCTCTCGTTATTACAAGTCCACGTTGCTCGTTGCGCGTAACAACAATCAGCTTGCGGATCTGAAAAACGAACTGCCCACCGAGGCTTTTACCGCCGAAGAGCAGGCGGAGCTGAAAACCATTCTGGAGCAGACGAGTCGTCTGATTACCAATTCGTCAGACCCGGCCAACCTGAACAAGGAATCCGAGGCCAAGCTTGCGGCGCTCGGAGATCAGCTTAAAGAGTTGACCAACGAGCTGCGCGCCGGACCTCAGGGGCTTACGCCTACGAGCGAGGCTCTGGCGCAGCCGAAGTGGGGCGTCTCGGATATTGAGATCCCTGTCTTGCCGATGACGGCCAAAGGCGTGCTGTTCGACGCCGTAGCGACCAAAGGCCAGGAGCTGACGTCGACGTTCGTCAAGATCCGTAACCATATTCCGGTCAATGATGAGCTTATCGCGGATACCAAAGAGCGTATCGCGGCGCTCAAGAAAGCGAACAAAACAGCCGAGGGCGATGAGACAGTTGCCGAAACCCGCAACGCCTATGTCAAAGCGGTTGAACGAATTTTCAAACGCCTTGATGACGGGTTTATCTTTCCTGCCAAGTCTCTGGACGGCATCAACACCGCAATCGGCGAGCTGAATGACGCAAAAGACGAAGCCCGCGGCAGCCTTGGGTTGATCGACGCCGTGTTCTTTCCGGGTGATGGCGTTGTTAAGTCAAAAACCCAGTGTACCGAGCAGGGGTCGGCACGCTGGTTACCCAAGCCAACAGACGTTGTTGCGACGTTCGGCAAACTGGCGAACCCGGATCTGGAAAGTGGCGGTGGCTATCGCGGCTTCCCGCTGCTCTGGTGGAAGTGGTTGCCCGTTGGTGACGTGGTTGGATTTGTTGTTCCCGACTGGATCGCTGATGCATGGCCGGGTGAATACGCTCGCCACGGCGCCGACGGCAAAATTGAACCCAACTTCAAGGACAAGCTGCTGTCCGTAGCCCAGGGCGAAGTCGAGCTCGGTTCAATCCCGTGGCTGGACGGCCACATCTGGGATTCACTTTTCCGGGTTCTCGTCGCTTTGGGGCTTGGTATCTTCATCGGCGTTCCGCTCGGTCTGTTCATGGGCGTCTCAAAGTTCTTCAAGTCTTTCTTTGATCCACTGATTGAACTTTATCGACCGGTTCCGCCACTCGCCTGGGCTCCGTTGATTCTGACCATCTTTGGTATTCAGGATGACGGCAAGATTTTTCTGCTCTTCATGGTTGCGTTTGCCATCATGGTTATCTCCGCACGAACCGGAGCGTCTGGCACTCAGCTGTCAAAAATTCGGGCGGCGCACTCGCTTGGTTCAACGGACCGGCAGATCATGTGGAATGTGATCCTGCCAAACGCGATGCCGGAGATTCTTACCGGTATTCGCATCGCAATCGGTGTTTGCTGGGGAACGCTGGTTGCGGCCGAGATGCTTGCGGGAACGACCGGTGTCGGATTTATCGAGAACATCGCCCGGACGGTTTCGGATTATGAACTCATCTGGGTCACCATCCTGATCATGGGCTTGCTTGGTCTTATGTTTGACCTGATGATGCGCTGGGTCATAGACAAGACCATACCCTGGCGGGGCAAAGGCTAACTGGCTTTACCGTGCCTGGGATAAAGTGCTCTCAGACACGGTAAACGCTTGATGATTAATCCAACGATCGAACTGCTTAAGTCCCATCGATCCATTCGCAAATTCACCGATCAGCCGATCGAGCAGGATGTTCTGCACGAATTGATTCGTGCGGGGCAGGGGGCCGCCACCTCCAGTTTTCTCCAGGGCACAACGGTGATCCAGGTAACCCGTCCGGAGGTTCGTGCCCGGATCGCAGAACTTGCGGGTAACCAGTCGTACATCATCGATGCACCGGAATACCTTGTGTTCTGCGCCGACGTTCGTCGTTCGTCACAGTGTTGCGAGATGCATGGCGAAGACGCTACCGAGGGAATGACCGAACAGTTCATCATCGCAACGGTAGATGTTGCGCTGATGGCGCAAAATGTTGTCATAGCCGCAGAGTCCATGGGGCTCGGCATCTGCTATATCGGCGCGATCCGCAACAATCCCGCACTCACTTCCGAGCTGTTGCAGTTGCCCCACGGTGTGTATCCGGTATTCGGTCTTTGTCTGGGCTATCCGGATCAGGATCCCGAAATCAAGCCGAGGTTGCCCGTGTCTGTTGTTCTTAAAAAGGATGTGTATGACGACGCGGAAGATCTCGACAGCATTACGGACTATGACGCGCACATTCGCGAGTACTACCGGACACGCACCTCAAACAACAAAGCCGTCAGCTGGAGTGAACAGATGTCAGGTCTGCTGTCGAGAGAGTCCCGACCGCACATGCGGGATTTTCTCGCCCAGCGCGGCTTTACCATGAGATGAGTCTCAGCTGGTTGGCCTGATGCTCTCCAGCCCGTCGATGTCTCGGGCACTCACACACAGACTGTGCAGCGTTCGTTCTTCGTCGTAAGGCCACGGCGTGCCTCGGTGAAGTATCGCTCGTTCGTCCCACACAATTACATCACCGGGTTCCCACGGATGGGCGTAGATGTCCTGGGGTCGAGTCAGCGCAGACATGAGCTCCGTGAGATAGGTGCTGCCTTCGTCGGGATCCATGCCGTCTACCGCCCACGCGTGGGAGGCAATATAAACAGACTCGGTTTGATTCACCGGGTTCTTCCAGACCGCGCGCCATCGCTGTGGGGGCCACATGGCAAAGCGTTCCTGTTTCGCGAGGTCGGCGTCGATCTTTTCACGCGAGTGGCCGTATTTGTGATGAAACACACGGGTACGAAGTTCGCTTTGCTCCTTTGCGGACCGTCGCGCAAAGCCTGCTCGGCTGGAGACAAATTCGGTGTCGCCGCCGGACGCCGGCACAACCAGGGCCTGCAGTACGTTTACCAGTGCCGGAATCGGTAAAAAGGTGCTGTCGGTATGCCACAGCATGTTGGATTGCAGATCGAGCAGCCGCTGGTGCCGGCTGTGCATCAGTTGTCCTGATTCATCGACATTGCTGACTGGCGAAATCTCGGGCGGTTCGTTGTCCATGGTAACCACTGACCGATCCTCGAGGGGTCCGAACAGTCGTGCAAATCGGTTCTGTTCACCAATATCGAGATGCTGGCGTCTGAACAGCAGCAGGCTGTACTGCTCGAAGTGCTGGCGTATTTCCGGGTACAGGTTTGTCGGCGTGGCGTCCCGCAGATCGACGCCGTGAATCTCTACGCCGAAGTCCATGTGCAGTGCCATGATTTCCATATGTGATTCCCGGTAAAAAAACTGCCTCGACTGTACCGCCAGATTCCAGATAGCGACAAGGCTGTGTTCAGTCTTGGGATATAGTTGAACGGCAAGCCAGGCACGGTCTGGCAACTTCACCGACGTATCTGAGGAAGACCTGTATGGATCTGTCTTTTACCGCGCAGGAGCTGGAATTTCGTGATGAGGTTCGGGACTATCTCCGCGCCAATCTACCCCGGCACCTGTCTGAGAAAAATCGCAAGGGCCTGCGTCTGGATAAAGAAGACTACGAAGAGTGGCACGACATTTTGCGCAAGAAGGGCTGGCTCGCGGTCAGCTGGCCGACAGAGCATGGCGGGCCCGGCTGGAACGTTGTTCAGAAATACATTTTTGATGTCGAATGCGGACTCGCGAATGCGCCACGGGTTGTGCCGTTTGGTTTCAACATGCTCGGTCCTGTGCTGCTCAAGTACGGATCCGAAGCCCAGAAAAACTACTACCTCCCGAGAATTCTCAGCGGTGAAGACTGGTGGTGTCAGGGCTATTCCGAGCCGGGCGCCGGTTCTGATCTCGCGGGACTTCGAACGAGCGCTGTGCGCCATGATGATCACTATGTCGTCAACGGTCAGAAGACGTGGACAACTCTGGGGCAGCACGCCAACAAGATTTTTTGCCTGGTCAGAACCAACCCTGACGTGAAGAAGCAGGAAGGTATTTCATTCATGCTCCTTGATATGACGGACCCCGGCATCTCGGTCAATCCGATCGTAACTATCGACGGGGGCGCCGAGATCAACGAAGTTTTCATCGACAACGTTGAGGTGCCGGTTGCAGACCTGGTTGGTGAAGAAAACAAAGGCTGGACATACGCCAAGTATCTGCTGACACATGAACGCACCGGTATTGCCAATATCGGTCACGCGACCGCACAGTTCGAAAGTATGAAGCGCATCGTCAATGCGCAAACGCGCGCCGGCAAACCCCTGCTCGACGATCCTTACTTTGCGGGTCGACTCGCAAAGCTTGAAATCGAGCTTGAGGCGATGCGTATTACCAATCTGCGGATGGTGGCGGCCGCGGCAGAAACCGGGGCGCCGGGTCCCGAGAGTTCTATTTTGAAAGTTCTTGGTGCCAAAATTCGTCAGGAGATTACCGACGTTGCGCGTCGTGCCGTGGGACCGTATGCGCTGCCGTACATCCCCGAAGCGTTTGACCTGGATTTTGATGATCCGGTCGGACCGGACGATGCGGCGCCTATTGCCGCCAGCTACTTCAACTTTCGCAAGTTTTCGATCTTTGGCGGCTCCGACGAAATTCAGAAAAACATCTACGCAAAGATGGGCCTCGGCCTGTAAGTGGTGAAAGTGATACCAGAGGGTCCTGTTCAAAATGAATTTTAATCACACTGAAGAGCGTCGCATGATTGGTGACGCACTCGGCAGCTGGTTGCGCAACGAGTACGATCTGGACGCCCGTCAGCGTGCGATGGACGAGAAAGCCGGATTCAGTCACAAGGCATGGCGAGAGCTTGGAGAGCTGGGAATCATTGGCGCGCTGGTTTCTGATACGCACGGCGGGTTTGGCGGCCAGGGATATGACATCGCTCTGGTGTTCGAGGAACTCGGTCGGGCGCTCAGCGTTGAGCCGTGGCTTGCGTCGGGTTTGATGGCGTCACGTATTCTTGGCGAATGCGGTGACCCCGGTGGATTGCTCAGCGATGTTCTGAGCGGTGAGACTGTAGTCGCACTGGCCCACGGGGAACCGGGCAGCGGCTACGATCCACGTTGGGTAGAGACCACCGCAACGGCCGATGGGGCCGGATTCAGGCTCAACGGATCAAAAGCGGTAGCGCTCAATGCTGATACGGCGACCCGTTTGATTGTGTCGGCTCGCACATCAGGTGCGGTTGACGATGCGCACGGCGTGACGCTGTTTGTTGTAGACGCAGCATCACCGGGCGTAAAAGTGCGTGGCTACGCGACCATCGACGGTCTTCGGGCTGCCGAGGTTGAGCTGACAGATGTTTCAGTAGAGGCGAGCGCGCTTATCGGTGAAAAGGATGGCGGTCTTGGCGCGGTCGAAAACGCGCTGGCGGCGGCCACACTGGCAGTCTGTTCTGAATCCATTGGCATTATGGAAGTCGCGCTTGAAGTCACGGTTGAATATCTCAAGACACGAGAGCAGTTTGGTAAGCCAATTGGTTCTTTTCAGGCGTTGCAGCATCGCATGGTCGATGTCGCGACGGCGATTGAGCAATCGCGGTCTTTGGTGATTAAGGCCGCCAGCGTTTTCGAAGAAGAAGCTTCGACAAGAGACGCGGCACTTTCGGCCGCCAAGCATTACATAGGCGTGGCTGGCCGACTGGTGGGTGAAGAAGCGATCCAGATGCATGGCGGTATCGGCATGGCAAAAGCGACCCCAATCAATCACTACGTCAAGCGTCTGATCATGATCGATCATCTGTTTGGGGATACCGATTACCATCTCGAGCGCTACGCCGCACTTTCGAGGTAATTCAATGTCACTGGGATCGATACTGGAAAGTTCAATACCTTTGCTCCAGACCAGTAGCTTCAGTGCGGCGATTCGCAGTATCGAGCACATCGAGCAGCTGATTGAGCTTGAGCCTGGTGAGTTTGCAGCGATCAATGACGTTGGCGACAAAACTGTCGGCGAACCCGGAGGTCTTGACGAGGTGCTGGCCGACGATTCGTCGACGTGGTGGCTGCAGGAAATCAGCAGGGCGCGCAACTCGCTGGTGTGGCACGGATCCGGAAGAGCTGTTTCGGCAGCCTATTGTCAGATTGCCGGACCGGGATGCCCCTACTCATCCGATCATTTTCGTTTCGGCATATTCATGATCCCGGCGCGCTACACCTATCCATCCCACGTTCATGGCGCAGACGAAATCTACATCCCCGTGGCAGGACGGGGAGAGTGGGCGATGGATGAAGGTGAGTTCCGGGTGTGGCCGTTGAACGAGGTTGTTCCCATCGTCTCCATGCGGCCCCACGCTATCAGAACCGGTGACGAGCCCCTGCTGACGCTCTACACGTGGACCGGTGATATTTCCTTCGACCGATATCGCTATACACAGTCAACCTGATTCCCTGTCTGTCGATAGGCGTTACTCCTGCATCGGGCCGGATAATGCGGTCTGGATTGTCTAATTGAGCGACTGGACGAGAATAAGGAGACGACTAATCTGTTTCGGGTAATCCATTGTCATGAACCGCATCGCTCAGGATGTCCAGGCGCGACGCGCCGCGGGTTCAGTCGATCTCGATGGTTTACCGTGTATCGCAATCATTTTGCGCGACACGGGAGAAACGTCGGCAAACCTGGCGCTATTCAAAGCGCTTGGAATGGAGCAGGTATCCCTTGTCAATCGCACTATTCCCGTCGACCTGCTGCGCCAGCTTGACGAGATCAGTCGCGGGCTGTCGACATCGACACAGGTCTGGCTTGATCGCGTGACCGACGGTCGCTGTGCGATGACCGTGACCTCATGGAATCGTACGCTCGAAGACGACGGCTGCATTTTCCTGATCGCGCCGCCTCGCGGAGATGACAAAACTGCCGCAAACGAACGGCTGGTCGCAGAGACGGAACAGCGGTATCGCACACTGTTCGAAGAGTCCGCGGAGCCAATTTACATTCGGATCGGCAAGAAGACGGTATTCGTCAGCGAATCCTTTGTAAAAATGCTGGGATATGACTCAGCGGCTGAACTTCGCAACGTCAGCCATAAGGATCTGATGGCGCCGCATCACCGTCAGCTTGTGGAAGACATCATCAAGAGACGCGAAGCGGGTGACGATGTTTCAGAGCGATACGAGGTGGACCTCGTTGGCAAGCAGGGTCAGATCGTTTCTACAGAATCCTATGGACGCAAAATTGTCTGGGACGGGCAGCCGGCGGTATCAGCGGTATTTCGGGATATTACCGAGCAAAAGGAAAACCTGGAGAGAATTCAGCAAAACGCGACAATTCGGCGAAAGATGCTCGATGCGCTTCCGATTGGCATTATCGTCCACGACCGCGGTGAATTGCTTCACATCAACACGGCGTTCGCACGCTTGCTCGATTACGACAACGCCCACAGTCTGATGGAGAGTGGCAAATCGCTGTTTGACTACTTTGTGGACAAGGATGCGATAGCCGCAAGGAGCAGATCGCGTTTACTTGGTGAGCCGGAACCAACGACCTATGAAGCCCAGATGATCGGTGTGTCCGGGCGTGAGTTCAGTGTCCGTATTGACGTTGGAACGATGGTGTGGGAGGGCAGCGAGGTCACTCTGGGGTCGATAACCGATATCTCTGACACCATGCGTGCAAAGCGTGAGCTCCAGACAACCGAAGCGCGACTGCGGGATTACGTCAAGACTGCCGCGCACTGGTTCTGGGAGGTAGATGCGAATGATCTTTTCGTCGAAGTTTCTGATGGTTTTGAGCAACTGACGGGAACCTCCAAGGACGTCCTGATCGGCAGTCGCCGCTCGGATCTCTTTGAATCCATGAAGGTCGACTTCATTGAAAATGAGGAAAGCTATTTTGACGCCATGAAGTCGCGAGAGTCCTTCGCCGACATCAAATACTGGCTCACGCTCGAAGACGGTCAGCGACACGCATTTTCGATTGGCGGGGTTCCGATATTTTCAGAAAGTGGGATCTATCAGGGATTCCGTGGTACCGCGCGCGAGATCACCGACGAAATTAAAATGCAGGAGGCTATTAAGTTTGCTGCGACCCATGATGATCTGACAGGCCTGATAAATCGACGCGTTCTGACGTCCAGGATTGCGATGTCACTCGAAGGATCCGTACTCAACAACGAGAAAGACAGTCGTCGACATGACTTTCTGTGCGTGATGGATCTCGATGGCCTCAAGGTGATTAACGACACGGCGGGACATAACGTAGGCGATGAAATGATTCGTCAATGCGCCATCATGTTTCGACAGGGTGCCAGTGCCGATGACTACGTTGCGCGACTCGGTGGAGACGAATTTGGCATTTTGTTCAGCAACAGAACTCGCGAAGAGATCGAAGAATCGCTCGATAGTCTATTGCAGCGTGTCACTTCTTACCGATTCTACAACGCCGATCAGGCCTACAACGTCGGGTTCAGCGCAGGCATCGTGCAAATCGACGACAGTTTTGGTTCCGTTGACGATGTTTACTCATGCGCCGATCTTTCGTGTTACGCCTCCAAGGAAAGAGGGCGAGGCAGTTTTCAGTTCTATGTGCCCAGTGATTCCGAAATTTCCCGTCGTCGAGTTGAGATGCAGACGGCCAACGAAATCCAGCAGGCCATAGATGAGCAGCGACTTGTCGTGCACGCGCAGCCCATTGTTTCCCTGCAGTCGGCGGTAGATGCACCTGTTCATCACGAGCTGCTGGTTCGCATGGTTCAACGAGACGGAAAGATGGTGCCGCCCGGAGCATTTATCAGGGCAGCCGAGCGATTCAATCTTGCGCCGTCTATCGATCTGTATGTTCTTGAGAACGCGCTGCAGCAGCTGACCCAGTATCTTGAAAACGGTGGACGAGTCTGTCCACCCATCACGGTCAATGTCTCCGGCGAGTCGCTTGGCGGGATTGAATTCTCGGATTCGGTGAACGAACTTTTCGCTCGATATCCTTTAGTCGAGCCGCAGCTGGTCTGTTTTGAGATAACCGAAACGGCGACTATTCGAAATCTTGATCTTGCGACAGGTTTTATTGGACAGATGCGCGATCACGGATGTTCGTTCGCGCTAGATGACTTCGGGACGGGTCTGTCTTCGTTCAGCTATCTCAAGGATCTTGATGTCGACATCATAAAAATCGATGGGGTGTTCATCCGGGACATCGCCAACGATCGCGTGAATCGCGCGGTCGTGTCGTCGATCTGTGAGGTTGCGAAGTCCCTCGACAGACTCGTAGTTGCCGAGTGCGTCGAGGACAAGGCGACAGTCAACATGCTTACCGCGCTGGGTGTGGACTATGGTCAGGGCTACATCTGGGCGCGCCCGCAACCGTTCGCAGATATTCTCAAAGCGCGTGACGCCGCATTCAAAGGCCGGTAAGCGCTAGGTCGATACACCGAGCTTTGCTGCCAGTTCCGGGAAGCTGTCGACCATGATGTCGTAGTCCGGTGTTGATGCGGGTTTTGGTGGTCCGGCCGGGCCCCACTCATCAGGTCGGTTAACCAGTGCGGTTTTAAATCCACATGATCTCGCCGCATCCAGATCAAAGCCGTGGCACGCCACCATGCAGATTTCCCCGGGGTCGAGCTGCAGAAACCGAGCGCAGCCGTTGTACGCCTCCGGCAGCACTTTGTATTTGCCGATTGCCTCACAGGATATTACTGCATCCCAGGACAGTCCGTTCTTGCGAGCGGTGTCCATGATGATGCGAAAGCTCAGGATGGTGAAGGACGCCACCAGATATTGCGTGCGCAGCTGCGGCAGCACTGCCGGAAAATCCTGCCAGCAGGTCAGGTTGTGCATCGTGTCCCACCAGACTTCCCTGCGATCGTCGTCGGTGAAAGCGTCGAGCCCAAACTCGGAGCACATGGCTTCAATAGTCTCGCGGTGAACGTCGTCGAAATTTTTGGTCGCCGGGGCATGCTCACCATGGTTGAGCATCGTGCCGAGAGAACGTCTTCGAAATTCGTTGGCGAGCGTCGGCCAGTCACCGTCGATGCCGTGTTTGGAGCCCAGTCTCGCCAAGGTGTCACGGACGCCGCTATGCCAGTCGAGGATCGTGCCTCCGGTGTCGAAAGTCAGTGCCTTGATTCCGGCCATATTCATCTGCAGGGTTCCTTGGGATCGTGTGGGTTTTCAGGCGGCGGCTTCGGCGATTGCGATCAAACGCTGCATCTCCCGAAGTACCGGCTTTTCAATGAGCTTTCCGTCAACGACGACGAGGCCCGTGTCGGCATCGTCAAACGCCTTGAGTATTCGCCTGGCGTTGGCGACGGCGGCTTCATCTGGCGTGAACACCTCGTTCAGAATGGGGATCTGTTTGGGATGAATCGAGCCCTTGCCGCTGAAGCCAAGATCCCGGACCAGAACGGCCTCGGCTCGCATGCCCTCAGGATCATTCAGATCAAGGTACGGCACATCGATCGCGTCAATGCCGACCGCCGCTGCGGCGTGAACGACACGAGACCGTGCATAGAGCAAAGGTCCCCACTCGTTTTTGCAGCGCAACTCGGCCGCCATGTCGACGCCGCCGAAGAAAAGGGCATCAATTCGGTCGCTCGCGTGGGCAATGTCGAACACCGCTTCGAGTCCGGCATTGGTCTCGATAATGATGTGCAGTCGTGTGTCATGACCGCGTTCGGTCAGAATGTCGTCGATCCAGACGACTTCGTCGGGCGTCATCACTTTTGGCAGCATGATTGCCGGTGGTGGCGTGCTCGTGTCCAGCAATGCCTGCAGGTCGGCAAGTCCAAAAGCCGTTCGCAGGCAGTTGATTCGAACGATTCGTTCGACGCCATCATCTGCCTGAGGCTCGGCAAACAGACCAAAACCGGATTCACGCGCTTGCGCTTTGTCTTTCGGCGCGATGCCGTCTTCGAGTTCTACACAGACAATGTCGGTACCCGAGGCGAGGGCCTTGGGGTACATCTCCGGCTTCAGTCCGGGTGCAAATATGAAACTCCGGCGGGGGCGAATGGCGCGTTCGTTTGAATCGGTCATGTCTTGATCATCGTTGGATTTGCAGAGGTTGGTTGGGTCACATCATTGCGTCGGGTTCGTCTTCGCCTGCCTGGGCTGCGTAAATTGAGGTATAGCCGCCTGACCAGTCAGGAGGAATCAGGCACGGGGTCGGGTCGAGCTGGGCCCACTTTGCCGGTTGGCCTCGCACGATCTCAAACGAATGGGACGATGGCTGGGGGTGTGGCGTATAGGGTTTGGCGTCTGCGGAAGAGTAGCAGTTCAACAGCAGAGGCCGCGGTTCGGGCGACTTG
>CALHMG010000144.1 GCA_938034705.1 uncultured Gammaproteobacteria bacterium | reverse complement strand
GCGATACGTCAGCGAAGCGGTTGATGCCTTTGGCGGTGTCGATGTTTTCATGAACAACGCTGCGATCGAGGGAACAGTTGCTTCAATTACCGACTACGACGTCGAAACCTGGGATCGGGTGATGTCGATCAACGTGCGCGGTGCCTGGCTTGGCATGAAGTATGTGATGCGTCAGATGGAGAATTCTGGCGGCAGCATCGTGATTACCTCTTCGGTGGCCGGGCAGATGGGTTCACCCAAGCTGTCGGCCTATGTCTCCAGCAAGCACGCGGTGGTGGGACTTATGCGTACGGCTGCGCTGGAAGGGGCGGCTGCGAAGATTCGGGTTAACACCGTGCACCCGGGTCCGATCCATACGCGCATGATTGATGCTATCGAAGAGATGGCGATGCCCGGGCGTGCGTCCGAGGCGCGAACCGCGCGTCAGGGGAAAATTCCTCTGGAACGCTACGGCATGCCTGAAGAGGTTTCCAACATCATGCTGTTTCTCGCGAGCGACGAGAGCGAGTACTGCACCGGCGGCATGTACATGGTCGACGGCGGGCAGTCCGCGCTTTAGGTCTGGGCGCGTTTGCGCGGAATGCGACTGAGGCCGGCGGCCAGAATCAGAACAAGGCCGATCGCCGCATAGCCACCGGGCTGATGGCCAAACACCAGCCAGCCAAGCGACGTCGCTGACAGAATCTGCAGGTACACCACCGGCGCGAGCCAGGCCGCGGGTGCACGTGCCATCGCAAGCAGCGTCAGCAAGTTGGCGGCGGCCGAGATCAGGCTCTGAAGTCCGAGCAGTACGGGCTCCTGAACTCCGTTTTCCAGAAAATCCGGCAGCCCAAGTGGCATCAGAAAGATCATGGCAAAAAAGAGCTGGGCGGTAAGCTGCGCCATCGGCGGGCCGCTGCCGGCGGCCCAGCGTGTTGCGACGAGAAGTCCGCCGTAGCAGGTGCCCGCCGCGAGCGCCCACAGTACGCCGACGTTCATTTCAAACGAGGGCTGAACCACCAGCAGCACGCCGGTAAACCCGAGCGCGACCGCGGTCCATTCTTTCACCGTGACCGTTTCTCGCAGGAGCACGCGAGCGAGCACGGTTGCAACCACGGGACCGATAAAAAACGCGCCGTAGGCATCGGACATTTCGATCGTCTTGAGGCCGTTGAGAATCAGGGTGATCGCGCCCATGACCAGCGCGGCGCGCAGCGCCTGTTTCAGATAAAAACTCAGTCCGAGCCCCTTGAGCCAGCCGCGTGCGATCGCGATGGGCAGCAGCAGGGCGACTCCCACGACAAACCGTGACCACGAGAGGAACTCCGGCGAGTATGTCGTTTTGCCAAGTAGATATTTGCCGACGCCGTCGCCTGTGGGCAGCAGCAGCATCGCAAGCGCCATCATCAGGACGCCGACCAGCAGATTGGATTGGGGCATGCCTGTCGTCAGCTCACGCGGTGTTGCCGGCTCGAATCAGCGCAAGGCCACCGAGTTTTGCCGCGTAAAAAGAATAGGAGCTTCGGGGCGTACCGATGACGCCGGTGGTGCCGGCAAGCGTATAAAGATCCACAACGCCGTCTTTCATGCCGTCTGCGTCATCGCGTCCGCCTGTTTTGGCGTGTGTAGTGATGATGCCCGGAAATCGCTGGCGTAGCTCAGTCTCCGTCGCCTCGTCGTCGGTTGCGAGAAAAAAGTTGGTCTCGGGGTTCAGGTCCAGACGCTTTTGCATGGCGTCGACAAACACCGATAGCGGACTCGCCGCGATCGCCTTGTGATGATCGCCGCGTCGGATATGCACGCCGATGGTGTGTTCGTTGAACTTGCTGGTGTAACCCCCGATGATCTTTCGCAGTGCGGCCACCGGCGTGAAGTGCTGACCGTATTCGTCGATACGCATGAATCGTGTGTCGGTCACGATGTAGACGTTCTTGTCCGCGTCCAGCTGGTCGAACCGAAACTTCATGTTGTTCTTGCGGTAGTGAATAAAATCACGCCAGTAGATTCGATAGTGAATGTCCCGCTCGATCGCGAGGTTGCGATGCGTCTCGCGCTCTTCGGCGGTGTCGAACGAATCCCAGTCGGCGAGCGAAAACCGGGCTTCGCCCTCGCCAGGCGGCAGCGTGTCGATGACCTGAAAGCGATTGGATGATTCGAACAGCGTCAAAAACTGCGCGTTACAGGCGGCGTTCGCCTGCCACACCACGTGAACGCTGCGACCGCTGCGTTCACCGAGCGCGATGGCGGCATCGACTACGCGAAGGCGGTTGCACAGGCCGCCAAGTGGCTGGACGACGACTTCGCTCATGACAGCTCCAGCGCGTTGAGTTTCAGGCCGTTCATCAATGCCGCGGTGCGTACAAAGAGATCGTCCGTCGACGCAATGATCTGGCTGGTGCGGGCGAGGCACTCAAGTTCCACAAGCTGACGCTCAGGCGCCGAGAGGCTTTCGGCGCCGGGCAGGGCGCTGCTGGACAGAAACTGTGACGAGATTTGATCCAGCAGACTGGCGTCATCACTGACGACGAAGGGCAGCTGTCCGGTTTCTTTTTCGAGAATCGTCAGCAGATCAGACAGCGCGCTCGCCGAGGACGAATCGCTTTTCGCATATACGCCGACCGCCTTGTCGGTAAAGAAACCGGTCGCGGTGTCGATGTGCATTTGCAGCGACGGCGCCGCATCAAACTGCTGGGCCCGGTCTCCGCGCCAGCCAAAAAAAGGCAGGCTCGACGCGACGTAGATCGTGCTGTCGGTTTTGACGAAGTTCCAGCGATACGTAAAGCCGGCATTTTCCCAGTCGTGAAAATCCTGATCGTAGAACCGGTAGTCGAAGTCTCGCTCAAGCGAGCGGGCGCGGGCGGCATCTCTTGAAGCCGCGTCGTCGATTCGGTCAAAGTCGTCCGAGCCCCAGGTGGGTTCACCGGGTGTCGCGAAGCCGAATTCCTCAACGCTGAACCGTGGCGACGGCGCAAACAGGTCCGAGTAGCCAACCGGGCACTCGTCTGTCTTTTCCCACACGATGGTCAGCGCGTTGTCTGTTAGCTCGTTGAGTCCGGTGGCCTGATCGATGACGAGCATGCGCGTGCAGAGATCGCCCAGCGGCTTGACCACCATCGCTTTACCGGATTCATAAAAAAGACTCGCCATGATGGCCGCGAGTGTACCGGATCCTGATGTTGGTCTGGGAGGTCTGGTCGTCGACACGAATCTCGTGCCAGTATCACAACTGCCGGATCGAGAATGCCAAACGCGCTGTCGATCAGCACCGGCCTCGGTGTAATACTCAAGGAGTACCTCGCAATTAAACTCAAAGACATCAAGACCTGGGTGACCGTTCCTCCAACGGGGATCGGTGGCTCTTTCTGGGTCATCTGTCAGGTGACGACTGACGACGGCATCACCGGCGTTGGCGAGTGTTACGGCATCCCGGTTTCCGGGGACATCGCGTGCCGCATGGTCGAGGACACCTTTGAACGGTTTTTCGTCGGTATGGATCCTCATCAGGTCGAGACGCTGTTCCGGCGCGTTTACTCGGCAGGGTTTACCGGCCGACCCGACGTTTCCATGATGGGCGTGTTTTCGGGGATCGAAATTGCAATCTGGGACATTCTTGGCAAGGCCAGCAACCGACCTGTGTACAACATGCTTGGCGGAAGGTTTCACGAGCGGCTGCGTACCTACAGCTATCTCTATCCCAAAGAGGTCGCACAGATTGACTGGCCACAAAACGCCCTGGGCGATGTTTACCATGACGGCGAAGCCGCTGCGGTCGCGGCAAAGGCGTTTGTCGACAAGGGCTTCACCGCCGTCAAGCAGGACCCGGCCGGCCCCTACAGTTTTCAGGGCGGGCGCGAGCTTTCGCTGACCGAGCTCAATCGTACCGAGCATGTCTTTAAATGTATTCGTGAGGCGATTGGCGATCGGGCAGATATTCTTGTTGGAACCCACGGTCAGATGACGACGTCATCGGCGATTCGACTCGCAAGACGCCTGGAGCAGTTTGATCCGCTGTGGTTTGAAGAACCGTGTCCGCCAGATCAGATGGACGCTATCGGCAAAGTCGCCGCGGCGACCAGCATTCCGGTGTCGACCGGTGAGCGACTGACAACGCGCTTTGAGTTTCATCAGGCGCTTAGAGCCGGCGTTTCGATCCTGCAGCCTGACATCGGGCGAAGCGGTGGTATCTGGGAAACCAAGAAAATTGCCACTCTGGCTGAAGTGTTCAACGCGCAGATCGCGCCCCATATTTACTGCGGGCCCGTCGCGCATGCCGCGGCGGCCCACGTCGCTTTTTCAAGCCCCAATTTTCTGATCCTGGAAACGATTCAGACCGACTTTCATGACGCCGTTCTGACCAGGCGTCTGCAGTGGGAAGACGGGTACATGCTCGCCCCGACCGAGCCCGGGCTGGGTATTGAGCTGAACGAGCAGGCCCTGCTCGACCATCCGTACACCACCGGCGGGCGTCTGCATCTGGAGATGACCCAGACGGCGCTGTCGTCTGACAACCAGAGTATCTATCCGGATACTGACAGCTAGTCACGGCTGCGCGGATGTAATCACGTCCGGCACCGGCCCGCGATGTCTCACTGAAAACGTTTCACGACGCACGCGTCGCGTCATAACTCGTTATTGTCTTCGCTCAAAGACGTAGAGAGCTGACAGCGAGCGCTGTTGACCGTCGTCTTGTTTGAGTTGTAATTTTCTTATCTGCATTGATCAGGGACAGTTGACCATGCCAGCACGGCGACCCAACATTCTTTTTATAATGGCCGATCAGCTCGCGCCGCAGTTTCTGCCATGTTACGGGCATCCTCTGGTGAAGGCGCCGACGATCGAGAAGCTGGCGGACGAGGGTGTGGTGTTTGATGCGTGTTACACCAACTCGCCGCTGTGCGCGCCCTCGCGTTTTGTGATGATGAGTGGCCGGCAGGCGTCAAAAATTGCGGCATGGGACAACGCGGTGGAGTTTCCGGCCGAGGTGCCGACGTTTGCCCACTATCTGCAGGACGAGGGCTATCGCAGCTGTCTTTCGGGCAAGATGCATTTTGTCGGGCCGGATCAGCTTCACGGATTCACCGAACGCCTGACGACGGACGTTTACCCGTCGGATTTCACCTGGCATCCGGACTGGGATCGCGCCGGCGACCGGCTCGACTGGTATCACAACATGGAGGTCGTGACCAAGGCCGGGGTTTGCGTGCGTTCGATGTACCTCGACTACGACGATGATGCGGTGCATCAGGCAAAGCGTTATCTGTTTGAGCGTGCTCGCGATGGCGGAGACGAACCCTTCATGCTCGCGGTCTCGCTGATACAGCCGCATGATCCGTACCTTTGCCGGCAGGATGAATGGAATCTGTATCGTCACGACGATATTGATTTGCCCGAGGTCCCGTTGGGGTCAGAGCCCGAAGACCCCCACGGGGTGCGACTGCGCTACGCCTATGGCGCAAGCGACGTCGATGTTGATGACGACATGATGCGTAACGCGCGTCACGCCTACTATGGATCCATCAGCGACATCGACAACAAGGTCGCAGACTTGCTTAAGTCGCTGGCCGAGGCGGGTCTTAGCGATGACACTATTGTGGTGTTCACCTCCGATCACGGCGATATGCTTGGCGAGCGCGGCATGTGGTTCAAGATGTCCTATCGCGAGCACTCCGCGCGCGTTCCGATGATCGTACATGCGCCGAAAATGTTCAGCGCGAGGCGCGTGAGCGAAGCGGTGTCTCTGGTCGATGTGTTGCCGACGCTGGTTGAGCTCAGCCGCGACGGGAAGGCGCGCGACTACGCGACAACGCTGGAGGGGCGTTCGATGCTACCGCATCTTGGCGGCGGCACCGGGCACGATGAAGCCATAGGCGAATACTTTGCCGAAGGCGTTGATCGGCCCATGTTCATGATTCGCCGGGGCTCGAAAAAACTGATCTACTGCGCCAGTGACCCGCTGCAGTATTTTGATGTGCTCGACGATCCCCTTGAAAGCAACAATCTGGCGCAGAGCCCGGAGCACAAGGCAGACGTTGATGCTTTGGTCGCCGAGATCGAGGCGAGCTACGATCTGCAGGGCTTGCGCGATCGGGTGCTCGAAAGCCAGCGGCGACGAGCGTTTTTAAAAGGTGTCATGAAAACCCAGGGCGTTGCCTGGGACTATCAGCCCGCGGAGAACGCGACCGGTGCCTACGTGCGCAATACGATGCCGATCTATCAGCTGGAAAAGCGCGCACGGTTCCCGCAGGTTTAGTTAAGCGTCGTGGCGTGACGGTTATTGCAGCCCGAGCCAGTCGCGGGGTTTGAGATAGTCGCGTACCAGCGCTTCTTCGGCGGACCCGGGTTCGGCCTGCCACTGGTACTTCCAGTGAGCGACCGGCGGCATCGACATCAAAATCGACTCGGTGCGACCTCCTGACTGCAGCCCAAACAGGGTGCCGCGGTCAAACACCAGATTGAACTCGACGTAGCGCCCGCGCCGGTATGACTGAAAAGCCTTTTCGCGCTCGCCAAACGGTGTGTCTTTGCGTTTGGCGAGAATCGGCGAGTACGCCTTAATGTACGCGTCGCCAACGCCGCGCCAGAACTCAAAGCAGGATTCAAAGTCCGGTTCGTTGAGGTCGTCAAAAAAGAGGCCGCCAACGCCACGCGTTTCGCCGCGGTGTTTCAGATAGAAATATTCGTCACAGGTTTTCTTGTACTGCGCGTAGGTATCGTCGCCGAAACTGCTGCAGGCATCGAACGCGCACTGATGCCAGTGGACGATGTCTTCATCAACGGGATAGTAGGGCGTCAGGTCAAAACCGCCCCCGAACCACCACACCGGCGACTTGCCTTCGTCGCGCGTCGAAAAAAAGCGCACGTTCATGTGCGAGGTTGGCACATGGGGGTTGCGCGGGTGGATCACCACGGACACGCCCATGGCCTCAAAAGGGCGTCCGGCGAGTTCCGGGTGTCTGACGCTGGCGGTCGGTGGCAGGCTGTCGCCAACGATGTGGGAGAAATTGACGCCACCTTTTTCGATAGTGTCGCCGCCCTCAAGTACACGGCTGATACCGCCACCGCCCGAGTCGTACTGCCAGGAGTCCGGGACAAACGACCCGGCCGGCTCCTCGCCTTCAAAGCGGGTGCAGATGCGCTGCTGCAGATCAAGCAGCCATTCACGAACGATGACAGAAGGAGAGTCAGACAAAACAGATAACGCTATGCAGGGATGTGATTAAGACGTGCGGTCGAATCGTCGAGCGAGTATAGCGTCAAACAACCACATCCCATAAACTCACACGCCCGCGCAAAGTCACCTGAACGAAGAGAAACATTACATGTCTACTGTCCGAACACGATTCGCCCCCAGTCCCACGGGCTATCTGCATGTGGGCGGCGTGCGGACTGCGCTGTTTTGCTGGCTTTATGCGAAGAAGACCGGTGGCGAATTTGTGCTGCGTGTCGAGGACACGGATCGCGAGCGCTCAACCCAGGAGTCCGTCGACGCGATTCTCGACGGCATGGCGTGGCTTGGCCTCGATGCTGATGTCGGACCCGTCTACCAGACCGAGCGTCTGGATCGTTATCGCGAGGTGACCGACAAGTTGATTGCGGACGGCCACGCCTATCACTGCTACTGCACCAAAGAAGAACTCGAGGCCGAGCGCGAGGCGCGAACGGCCGCGGGCGAAGCGCCGCGCTACAGCCGCCGATGTCGCGACGGTCGTGAGCCGGTGCCCGGCGTCGATCCGATTGTGAGATTCAAGACACCGCTTGATGGCGAGGTGACATTCGCTGACGCCGTGCGTGGTGAGATTACGGTGGCCAACGCTGAGCTCGATGATCTCGTGATCATGCGAGGTGACGGCATGCCGACGTACAACTTTGCCGTAGTCGTTGATGACACCGATATGCAGATCACTCATGTGATCCGCGGTGATGATCACATCAACAATACGCCGCGACAGATCAACATCTTTAACGCGTTGGACTATCCGCTACCGACGTTTGCACACGTGCCGATGATTCTTGGTGATGACGGCGCGCGTCTGTCAAAGCGTCATGGCGCGGTGAGCGTGCTCGAATATCGCGATAACGGCTATCTGCCCGAGGCGCTGCTTAACTATCTGGTTCGACTCGGCTGGTCCCATGGCGATCAGGAGCTTTTTTCCCGCGACGAGATGGTTGAGTTTTTTGATCTAACCGACGTCAACAAAGCGGCATCGACTTTCAACACCGAAAAGCTTGACTGGCTCAATCAGCAGTATCTGAAAGAGGCCGACAGATCGCGACTCGGACTGCTGTACGCGGCCGAAGCGAAACGGGCCGGCTTTGATATCGCCGAAGGGCCGGCGCCCGAAGACGTCGCTGACGCCTGGCGCGAACGCGCCAGCACCATCGTTGACATGGTTGCGAGCACGCAGTTTCTGTATTCCGATGAAGTCACTCTCGATGAGAAGGCGGCGAGCAAGCATCTCAAGCCCGAGGCCGCCGACGTGCTGGCGGCTTTCGGTGAGTCGCTTGCCGGACTTGATGACTGGCAAGCGCCGGCGATCAAGGGCGTGATGGATTCGACTGTCGAGTCTCTCGGGATAAAGTTCGGCAAGCTCGGTGCGCCGGCGCGACTGAGCGTTGCAGGCGGCATGAAGGGTGCGGATCTCGACGTGACGATTCAGCTGCTGGGTAAAGACCGCACGCTCGCGCGACTGGAGTCGGCCGCGGCGCGCGCCAGGGCGTAACCGAAAAGTAGCAAGCCTGCGACAGCGGGGTTCCGAAAATCCTGCAATTTGCGGGACACGGGGATTGCGCGTCTTCAGTTGACACAATTTTCTTTGCATTGCCCGAGCGGTGCTGCAACTCTCCCTTTGATGTGAGGACATAACGGCCGCGGATACTGGACACATCCGTCGGCCAAGGGGAGAGAAGAGATGACTTTATTCAGAGTCAGTCTCGTCGCGATCGCCATGGCGTGGATGCCGGCGACGTGGGGAGCAATATCGTTTGAGAACGTCAGCACCAGTGCGCTGCATGGCCGCGCCATGGATGCCGAGTCGTGGGGTGTATCCGTTGGCGATTACAACGGCGACCACTGGCTCGACATTGTGTTGGGCAACCACCGCAGTCGTGCGAGTCTTTACCGCAACAACGGTGACGGCACGCTGTCTGATGTGGTGCTCACCGCAGGCGAAGGTGCGCCGACGTTTCGCAACCGCTACTGGGATGAACACATGCTGGTGTTCGGCGATGTTGACGGAGACGGCGATGATGATGTCGCCGATCACCGGCTTCGGCGCATGTGGTGGAGCAACAATGGATTGCTGACCGACAGTGGTGTTACTAACGCGACCGAGAGCATGGCCCAGCGTGCGGTGGAAACCGGTCGGTTTTATGCGCCTTACTGTCATCCCCAGGATCTCGATGAAGATCAGAACGGCACGCTCAAGTTCGACTGTCATTATCCGGCGCGGGCGCTGACTCGTATATCGCCCGGGGCCGCGCACGTACTCGATCTGGACAACGCCGACCTGAACGGTGACGGTCTGCTTGACATTATCGCGGCTCGCGGCAGCTATGTACTGAGCGACGTGACGCAGCTGTCGTCTACGCGAATCGAAGCGGCGTTTGCCGAATACGATACGGCGACCAAGAGTTTTTCGTTCGACGGCTCGCCGCCTTTGACCGTTAACGTGTGGGGCAGATCTGATACCGGCACGACTCAGGTACTGAACGGATCAGCCACCGTGAATGGCGCGAGCTTCAGCTACAGCGGTAATCGCTGGACGGTGTCCGGGACCCAGAAGAGCGTTGTCATCGATGGCTCGTCGACGTTGTCCAATCTGTCGGCAATGAGCGGGCTGCGTAATACCGATTTACCCCTGCGGCCTGCGCTGCTGCGCGCAAGCGGCGGTGGAGCCTGGGAGAGCGTGGCTGCCCAGAGTGGTCTTGGCGCCGTTCGGTGTAACAGCGTGGTTGCCGCCGACTTCGACAACGATATGGATATGGATCTGTATTTCGGCTGCCGCGGCGGCAGCGTCAACATCGCTAACATTCTTTACGAGAACAACGGATCGGGGTTCTTTACCCAGGTGCCCAACGCCGGTGGAGCGCGTGGTGTAACCGGAGGCGCGGTCGCGGACAAAGCCGGCACCACCGACATGGCGGTCGTTGCCGACTTCGACAACGACGGCTTTCTGGATATTTTTGCGTCCAACGGCAACAACGATCTGCCGCTTCGTCGCGGCGGGCCCCACGAACTCTTTATTAACAAGGCGACCGGTAACAACAACTGGATTCAGCTCAAGCTGCGCGGCGCCGGCAATGACTACGATGCCTATGGCGCACGCGTTGTCGCGACGGCGGGTGGCGTGTCGCAGATTCGTCTGCAGGACGGCGGCAACCGCCGTCACTCGTCTGACACCCAGCGCATTCATTTTGGCCTGGCAAACAACAGCCAGGTTGATCTTGAAATCACCTGGCCAAGCGGCAGCGTACAGCAGATCAACAACGTTGCTGCCAACACGATCTATACCGTCAACGAAGGCAGCAGCCCGGTCGCGGTCACACCGCAGCCGGTTGGAGAATTTCAGACGCCCGCCGGCAATGATGACTGTGGCGTGCCGGACATTCAGCCTTCGCTGGACTACGCACTGTTCCTTTACCAGACGAGCTGTGGCTCGAACATCTGGGAGGTTCGCGTTACGCCCGGCAGCCAGACCAGCCGCACGTTCACCGGTCAGCTGGTGGCGACCGGGGGCGGCAGCATTGGCGTCGTGAATCCACGCAGCCTCGAAGGCGGCGCTGGCGACACGCTGAACTCCAACGCGAGCCAGATCACGTTTTCGTTTTCAGGCGCCGACAATCAGGGCGACGGATTTCAGTTTGCCTTGAACGGTGACGGTTGTCTGACAGTCAACTCACCGGCCGGGGTGCCGATACTGGTGGGGCCAAAGTACAAGCGCCTTGGCAAGAGCGGCATCAACCCGCGCACGCTGGCAGCATGCAGCGGCGGCACCGCGCTCGAGTTGAGCATTGCCGATGTAGCGGTCACCGAAGCTGCCGGCACGGCGAGCGTTGACGTGAGTCTCTCGGCACCGGCACCAGGTCTGATCAGCGTGACTGCATTCACCCGGGTCAACGGTTCGGCCACGGCCGGGCAGGATTTTTATGGATCGACCCAGACTGTAAATTTTGGTGCGGGGCAGATTACGCGTTCGGTCAATATCGGAATCGTGGATGACACGTTGAACGAACCGACCGAAACCTTCACCGTACGACTGACTTCGCCGAGTGGAGCCACTATCGGTGACGGTGTTGGCGTCGTCAGTATTCTTGATAACGACAGCGGCGGTGGCACACCGTCACTTTCAGTGAGCGACACCAGCTTTGACGAAGGCGTGGGAACCGCAAACGTTATCGTCAGCCTGAGCCCGGCTGCCGCAAGTCCGGTAACGGTGACGGCGTATACGCGCGCCATCGGCACCGCGACTGCGGGCCAGGACTTTTACGGCACCACACGCAGTCTGACGTTTACACCCGGTCAGACTTCGCAAACGCTGCCTGTCACGATTGTCGATGACGCGGGACAGGAATCAGCCGAGACGTTCGGTGTGCGCCTGGTGAGCCCGAGCGGCGCCGGCATAAGCACCCGTGACGCGACGATTACCATCACCGACAACGATACCGGCGGTGCGCCGGTGGTTTCGATCGCTTCGGTGACGGTCAACGAAGGGGCAGGGCAGGCGACGCTGACTTTGACGCTCTCCCAGCCGGCGACTGCCAGCGTTGTCGCGTTCAGTCGAAGCGGCACCGCGATCGGCGGCGGCAACGACTTCTTTGGTTTTACGCGCACGGTGACGTTTTCAGGCGGCAGCACGACGGCGACGGTCGTGGTCGACCTGAATGACGACGCCCAGAGCGAATCGACCGAGGCCTTTACGGTACGCCTGGCGAACGCGAGCGGTGCCCAGATTGGAAGCGGCGTTGCCACGGTAACCATCATCGACAACGACTGAAAATGAAGCGATAAACGAAACAACCTGCAGTCTGTCTGCCAGACAGATTGCAGGTTCAATCGTCACCCGAATGGGCTTGACGCCTTCGCC
The DNA here is from genome assembly GCA_938034705.1 of uncultured Gammaproteobacteria bacterium. GTDB lineage: Bacteria > Pseudomonadota > Gammaproteobacteria > Arenicellales > CALHMG01 > CALHMG01. The sequence continues at coordinate 346 of CALHMG010000144.1, read as the reverse complement.
CCGACCCCGGACAATCAGCCTCCCGTGTGGGGCCGTAGCTCAGTTGGGAGAGCGCTACAATGGCATTGTAGAGGTCGTCGGTTCGATCCCGTCCGGCTCCACCATCTAATACTTCGTGTCCTCAGATCTGGGCGGCACTGCTACCTTCTAAAGTTTTTCCGCACAACCCGATCTTGCGGGCCTCAGGCCGCGCGATGCGCGGCTAGGAGCCGGACGGGATCGAACCGAGGTTTGGATCAAGCATCAAGTTCGGCTCCAACATTTAATACTTCGTGTCCTCAGATCTGGGCGACACTGTTACCTTCCCAAATTCTTCCGCACAACCCGATCTTGCGGCGAGAACGCT
>CALHMG010000143.1 GCA_938034705.1 uncultured Gammaproteobacteria bacterium | reverse complement strand
CGCGATTATGAAAACCAGCGTTATCGGTGATGAATTTCGCGAGCGGTATCTCTCGACACCCGGCAGCGAAAACGTTTTTGACGCTCGGGCGATTGTGTTTGAGGGCCCCGAGGATTATCACCAGCGACTCAACGACCCGTCACTGAATATCGACGAACACTGTGTTCTCGTGATCAGAGGCTGTGGCCCCATCGGATATCCGGGCGCGGCCGAGGTGGTCAACATGCAGCCACCCGATGAGATGATTCGGCGGGGTATCAAGTCTCTACCCTGTATCGGCGACGGTCGACAGTCAGGAACGTCTGCAAGCCCGTCGATTCTCAACGCCAGTCCGGAATCTGCGGCAGGAGGTAACCTCGCCATCCTCAGAACCAACGACATGCTTCATATTGACCTGAATGCCGGCACCGTCAATATGAACGTCGATGACGCGGAAATACAAAGTCGCTGGGACGGCTTCGAACCGGAATATCCGGCGAACCAGACGCCATGGCAGGAAATCTATCGATCTACCGTGGGCCAACTGGCGACCGGAGGATGCATGGAACTCGCGGTGAAGTATCAGGCTACCGGTCAGATCATTCCTCGCGACAACCATTAACGGCTGCGGATAAGTCAAAGTCTGTTGCTGGTCAATGATCCAGCAACAGACGCTCGGGAACGTCCGGCTGGCGTGCGCGCCTGCGGGCTCGCAACGGATGACTAGTCGAGAGGATGCTGATCGATCTCAAGCCGATCGAGTCGGGTGCCTTCGGGCAACGCGCATTTAATCTGTATCATCGCGTCGCCGTCGCGGTTGAGCGTCTGCATATCCACTGACAGCCGACCGGCGCTGGTCAGTCTGTTGCTGCTGATCTCGGTGCTGTCGCGCGCGTCGGGACTGGCAACGGCGATCGCGCACTCAAAGAAGTCACCCATCGCCGCCAGCTCGCGCTCGGCAGTGGCCTGAACCGAGTACAGGATCGAATCACGCGTCGAGTATGCAGGTGCCACGTCACAGATGATGTCCCGCGAGTCGCGCACGATATTCTCAATTGAGCTGCCACTGATCTGAAGGTCGCCCGCCTCGGCCGGATTCAGCGCGCGGCAGCTGCTGCCGTCGAGGGTGCCCCGTTCAAGCGCATGGGCTCCCGAAGCCAGCAGTAGACTGGCGCCTGTCATCACAATACATACGCCTCGGGCCACTGTTGGACCTATCCGCGTGCGTTGACGCTGTCTTTCGCGACTCAGGTGCGAATCCGGTGCAACCGTTGCGGGTTGGCCGGTTTCTTCAGGATGACGGTATCGGGCAAAAGCCGCGGTGAGAGAGTCGAGATTCAAGTTAAGCCTCCGTGCGTTGACGCTTGGACACAAACGTTAGCCTCGATACCTGACTACAACCACCGATTGACTCATACCTTATGCGTATTGGGGCTTTCTCGCACGATCAAACGGGCCTAAGTATCGAACCCACGCGGCGCATCGGCCTGATCATGAAAGATGTTCGGTTTTGTGAAAAACGACAGCAACAGCGCGCCTTGCGGTGCGTACGCCGTGTGCCGACTGCCACCGGGACGCCAGACAAAACTGCCTGCGGTTGCCTCCCCTTCGTCGTCCTTCAGACTGCCCTCGATGACCCACGTCTGCTCGATCTCCACATGCTCATGGTCCGGAAGAACAGCGCCCGGTGCCATGCGAACCAGCGTCGTCAGCATCCCCTCGGGCTCGACCATCAGCGTCTTGAACTCAATGCCTTCAAAGCGCGTTTCTTCCCAGGGCAGCTCGTCGACGTCGACGTAACGTGAAGCGAGGCTGGAAAGGCCCCCGTGATTGGTGGCGTGTGGCGTAGTCAGCATTTCAATAACCTCAATAACCTGTGTTTTGCGGCAAACGGCGCTCATGTAGACGGGAAATACCGTTAACCCGAAAGCCAGCTGTCGAGTGATATAATGGCATCCCGGCAACGGCCGGTTTCATCGGTTCTTCCACGCAGAATTATAAACAATGCGACGACTCCCCAAAGAACTTCTTAAAGGCTCGGACCACGCCGGTGTGAGCTTTGGCGAACGTTCTCTGGAGCACGATCACCGCCCGGACTTTGAGCCCGAAGCACCGCCTCCCCTTTCGGCGCTGTCCTGGCGACAGCTGTTGATGCGTCTCGGACATGCCACCGCCGGATGGCTGCTGTCAAAGATCCCCATCGGTTTCCGGCGATTTCTGCTGTCGTTCTTCGGGGTGTGTTCGATGATCGCGCCGCTGGCCCTGTGGATCGCGCCAAGCAAGTCCACCTGGTTCTGGATCCTCGGCATGTCGCTTTTTTCGATCTGTGTCTGTTACGTGATTGTCGTATTCAGTCCCGAGGATCAGCTCTAGACATTGCGGCTGGTCCTTCGCGTCTGTTTTCATAACGCGTATGAGCACACAAAACTATCCCGGTCTTTTTTCTCCGCTGACGCTTGCCGGAAAAACCGTCCGCAACCGAATTTGTCTTACCGCGACGTTGTCAAATTTTGGCGCCGGCAGCCGCGTTACCGAGCAGTGGAAAAATTTCCTGATTGAACGCGCGCGCGGCGGCGCTGGACTGATCATCACCGAAGCGGTGGCCGTCGACGAAAACGCAATTGCACACCCTGCCGTTGTCGCCGCATTCGCTGAAGAGAACCAGGCGGGTTTTGTCGAAACCGCCGACGAAATTCACAAAGCCGGCGGTCTCGTGGTCGCCCAGCTATGGCATGCCGGGCGCCAGCAGCTCTGGCATCCAACGCGCTCCCCCCAGGGTGTGTCTGATCAACCAGACGCCTATAGCTGGAGCGTGCCTCACGTAATGAACGACGCAGAAATCAATCGCGTGATCAACTCATTCGTTGACGTGGCGGAGAAATTTCAGGCAGCTGGATTCGACGG
>CALHMG010000142.1 GCA_938034705.1 uncultured Gammaproteobacteria bacterium | reverse complement strand
CTTTCACTTGGACAATTTCCGGGCAGGTAGGATTAAGACTGATTGATTTGTTGATGCGGAGAATACTGTGTTCGACCGCCGAATACTGTCGAATATCGAGATTGTCGATGCCAGCAATCTCTTTTCCACGAGCGGGGAGTCAGCGGCCGCAGTTTGATCGGGTGCTGTGCGTCACGACGCGGCGCTCGTCAAACCATTCGTCCGACCTGGACGTGCTGAAGCGTCACAGAGCAAAAAATGTTCCGCTGCGCTGCCGATTTAGAACCGAAAAGAGGTCGCTCTCGTTGGTCTGAGTCGAATTGTTCAGAGGCCACCGTTCAGGTCTGGATGACTTCCTGCGCGTAGACGATCCTGTTGCCATCTGGATCAACAACTTCCGCGGTCCTGACGACGCCATAGTCGTTGACGTCGCCTGGTTTGATGCCAGCTTCGCGGCACGCTTCGTTTTGGATCTCAAGATCATGCACGCCGACGACCACCGTGGCGCTGCCGGCGTGCTCAGCGTCGTCTTGTGAAACCTGTATCCATGCGCTGTTGGCCAGCTGCCACTCGGCAACGCCCGGCGCAGGTTCTACATCCGCGGCTCGACCAAACAGTTGTTGATACCACGCCACTGCACGCGCATGGTCTTTAACAGGCACTACGGCAACTACGCTGGTGATGTTGGAGTTCGACACAACAATTCTCAGGTTTATTAACGTGGGTTAGCAGAGTCGTCCCGGCAGTGGCGTCGGCAGTTTTTCGAATCGGGTCCGCACGCCATGTCACAGGGTAGTCACGATGTCGTCTGACATTATCCCGTCATCCGGGGGCACCGCGAAATTCAATGTAGTCTTGCAGACCAGAGGGTTTTACTCAATTTTCTTCGAGGAGCATTGTGCCGTGCCAAAGCAGCATATCCATCTTTATGAAACGCGGTATCACGCAAAAGCCACCTACGCCAAGGCTATCAGAGCGACTGGAGATTTTGTTTTCATGCAGGGGCAGGTTGGCGTTGACCTTGCCGGAAATCTGATTGGGGAGGGTGACCCTGAGGCTCAGGCTGATCAGGCGTGTCGGAACATAGAACAGTTCATGCGAGAAGCCGGTGGTGCACTTGGCGATGTGTGCAAGCTGACCGTGTATGTCACCGACGTCGAGTATCGAGCACCGGTTTACGCGGCGATAAATCGCTGGTTTGACGGCGTACATCACTGCAGCACGGGTGTTGTCGTCAGCGCACTGGCCGATCCATCGTTCTTAGTCGAAATTGACGCTATGGCCGTCGTTGATCCGGATTAAGCGAAAGCAGGCGGTGTCACCTAGAGGACGCCTGCGTCGAGTCCAGCACTGACCAGCATTCCCAGGTCCTCGCACTGGCTTTCGAACTCCTGACGGTAGTCGCCTTTGAGTACCAGCGCGGGACTGGCGGCTTTCCATTTGAGACCGGTGATGATTTTTTCCACCGCTATTTGTGTGCCGGTGCCGTCGAGGCCGGCTCGTATGTACAGCGCGTAGGGTAGTCCCTGTTTTTCTTCCAGACAGGGGTAATAGATGCGTTCGAAGAAATCTTTGATCAGGCCGCTCATGTAGCCAAAATTTTCTGTGGTGCCGATGATAATGCCGTCACAGCCAAGCACTGCATCTGCGTCCGCATCTGGTGCGCTGAGCAGGTTGACACGAACATTGTCGATATCTTCGTGGCGAGCGCCACGGAGCACAGCATCCGCCAGGGTGCGCGTGTTCTGTGACGGCAGGTTCGCAACGATCAAAAGATTTTTCATATCGGGTGAGTCCCGGCGCGGTGTTGAGACGGAAACTTATGTGGCCTCGGAGATTGGAAACGCGGAACACAATCTGGCGACACGCGCCATGCAGTCCGCCAGTGCATCGTCAACGGTGCTGGACGCTTCGGCTTCGATAAGGGTTGCGATGATTTCGCCCAGTTCCGTGAACTCCGCTTCCTTCATGCCGCGAGTTGTGGCCGCAGCCGTCCCGAGCCGAACACCGACCCACTCGGGCGGGCGAGGGCTGTCGTTAGGAATGGCATTTTTGTTCGATGTGATGTTCGCCCGGTCGAGTACGAGTTCGGCGCGTTTGCCGGTCAGATTTTTGGTGCCAACATCAATTAAAACGAGGTGGGTATCGGTTCCGCCCGAAACGATTCGAATGCCGCGGTTGCCGAGGCTTGTCGCGAGCGCGCGCGCGTTCGCCTGTACCTGGGCGGCGTAGACCTTAAACGGTTCGCTTAACGCCTCGCCAAGACAGATGGCCTTCGCTGCAATGACCTGGGTGTGGATAGATCCCTGCACGCCGGGAAAAACCGCAGACTGCAGACGCCGAAACCAGTCGGGGTTGTTCGTGAGAATCAGGCCGCCTCGCGGTCCACGCATGGTTTTGGTTGTGGTGCAGGTGACGATATCCGCGTGCGGAAATGGGGACGCGTGTACACCGCCGGCGACCAGCCCGGCGATGTGCGCCATGTCAACGTGGAACCACGCCCCGACCTTTTTGGCGATCGCTCCCATCCGCTCAAAATCCATCTCACGTGGATACGCCGACCCGCCAGCAATCATCAGTTTGGGTTTAACCGCTATCGCCTGCGCTTCCAGAGCGTCGTAATCGATAACCTCGGTTTCAGGGTCAACGCCATAGTGATGCGCTTTAAACCATCGCCCGGAGAGGTTGGCGCCCAGGCCGTGGCTCAGATGTCCGCCCGCCGCCAGATCCAGGGACAGTACCGAGTCACCTGGCTGAAGCAGAAGAAAAAACACGGCCAGGTTCGCCTGGCTGCCGGAGTGCGGTTGTACGTTGGCGTAGTCGCACGTGAACAGCTCTTTCGCACGATCGATGGCAGCTTGCTCGACGACGTCGACAAACTGCCCGCCACCATGGAATCGATTGCCCGGGTATCCCTCAAGCGTCTTGTTGGTCATCTCATGGCCAAGCGCGTCGAGCACTGCTCGACTGACAATGTTCTCGGAGGCAATAAGCTCGATCTGATCCTGCTGCCGACGTTTCTCGTGGGTCAGCGCATCCGCAATAAGCGGATCTGATTCCGCGACGGTGGTTGTGAAGTGTCTGGATAGATCTGCGGTCAACGGGCTTGTCTCATTGGCATTGAGTGGATTGCGGTAGCGTTGGTGTCGCGTCTGACTTATGGGATCGTACAATGAATCCACCGACGTCTTCGACCACTATTGACCGCGATCAAATCACCATGTCCCAAAAGGGACGGCCGTTGTTTGTGCCTTCCACGGCAGATTGGGCGTGACTATTGAGTCCGGGGTTTGAACTTTCCGTGCTCGATGTAGTGCAGCGCCTGATCGATAACCGCTTTGCGCCTGATGAGCATTGGATGACTATGGGGCATGGTAATGAAGTCGCGCATGCCGGTGAGCCGCGTGGCTTCGACGGTGACTTTGCCATCGTTGGGGCCGGGGAGTTGTGTCGAGAGAAGTAGATTGATCGAGGTGGTTCCTGCAATGACGCCCACATCGAAATCTGCGTCCGGAAGCCGCCTCGGAATGCTGGCAGCATCAGTGCCAAGCTGAAGGCCCGCGGGGCCGTTGACTGAACGAAACCCGGGAATCCGTGCGAAGTAGTCAACCACCTCGCTACCTTGATTAGGCGGGGCAATCATCACCACTCTGCCAAGATCGGCGATCTCATTATTTGCCAGAAACTGCCGCAGCAGAATCCCGCCCATCGAATGGGTGACAACGTGGACACGACCTTGCGAGATTCGCCGACAGGTATCGAGCCCTTTTGACAGGGCCATGGGGGCGAGTTCTTCGATTGGGAAATCCCGCGACGGGTATCCCTGGTTTACAACCTGATAGCTCCGAGCACCGAACGCCTTTTCTATTTTATTCATGGATCGGGTTGTTCGCGCGAGTCCGTGCAGGAGAATCACACAGTCGTCTGACGTAACCGAGGGCATCGAACCGGGAAAAGATGCCCCGGTTACGGTAGACGTGCCGGTTGCTCCTGTAGACGTAGTCATTAGCAGTGACAGCGCGAGCGCGAAGGGCAGTGCAGAATTGGATGTCATGACGGATCGTTTTGTTGGGTCTGGTACCAGATTGGCAGACGCCCTGAGTTTCTCAAGGGCCATAGTCTGGGTACGAAAAGACAGTACTGACGGTTCACGCTGTCTGTCCCTAACGCGACATTCGGCCGTCCGCGGCGCCACCCTGCATCCGGCAAGCTGCCGCGTTCATGGCAGTGGGTGCTAAGCCCAGACCACGCCAAATTCTCAACCTGTTGATGCCGTCAGTGTGGTTTTCTGGCAATGAGAAACACCGCAGCGCGTTTTTTGGGCTGCCAGCTTTGCTCGATTGAAAAGCCGACGCTCTCAAGCGTGGCTTCGAGAGTTTTGCGAGAAAAGAACTGTATTGTCGGGAACAGCCCCAGCAGTTTGCCGACCGGCACGAGCGGCCACACAAACCAGAACGAGTCGCGCATGCAGACCGTGCTGGATACGAACAAGCCGCCGGGTTCCAGCACATCGTAAGCCTGCTGCACGGTTTCCGGCATGTCGTTAACCAGGTGGAGAACGCTATGGCCGAGCACGGCGTCAAACCGATCTCCGGACTTCACGGTCGATTCGAGAGTTGTCACCTCGAAATACAGATTGTTGATTTGCGTGGCTTCGAGTTTTTGCCTCGCAATCTTGAGCATTTCTGACGAAATGTCGGTCGCATGATAGTGCTTTACAAATGGCGCATGGATTATTGCGGTTGAGCCTGTTCCACAGCCGAACTCCAGTACTTTCATCTCATCGGTGAACAACGCTTGCGTCATTGCCAGCTTTCGCTGATACGCATCTTCGTCTGCGATTTTCGAGCGTGCATACTTCTGGGCCATTCGATTCCAGAATCTGGTGTTTCGATCCATGTATTTTGTCGAAACATCGATCATTGTGGTCTTGTCTTCTTCAGGCATTGGCTTTTTTATATCTCTGCGCTCGAGCTTGCGAAAACCGGCTGGGTCGAAGCCACCTCAACGGTGTTGTGACAGTATCCGAAAACCCCGTCGCGTGTGAATGCCCAATTTGTCTGCGTCGGCGACTGCGAAACTGTGTCCGCATGAAGACAAACTTTCTCCGCAAATCTAATGACCGAGGTCGTACCGACGCTGCTGGTTTGCTAACACCTGATGCGTATAACATGGCGCCGGCTTTACCCGTTTATTTTTGAACCCGCAAACCACATCGCACTTTGCCTCACCACAAATCAGGAGGATAACAATGACCGCCGCACTCACTATCGTTGCTGTTGTCAGCATTTCAGTTTTAGTGATCAGAATCGGAGGTGTTGCGCTTCAGCAAACGGGTTTGTCCCAGGATGTTGCGAGATTTCAGGCGATGTCCGTGTTCACCGGTTGCGGTTTCACGACCACAGAGTCAGAGACGGTAGTGAACTACCCCGTGAGGCGCAGGATTGCGCTGACGCTGATGGTGATTGGCAATATCGGCCTGGTGGGTGTGCTGTCGACCGTCGTCGTGTCTTTCGTGGGCACCGACGGCAGCGCGGGCGCGATTTCAAAGCAGATCCTCTGGTTGATGCTCGGGGTGGCACTGATTCTTGCGTGTCTGTTCAACAAACGTATTGATGCCGCCATGTGCCGTTTGATCGGATGGGCTCTGCACCGCTATACAGAAATTGGCAAACGGGACTACACAAGGCTGCTTCAGATTGTTGATGGCTACAGCATCTGCGAGCACACGATTACAGACGAGTCGATTCAGTTTCTCGAACGCCACAATAGCTGGATAGAGGACTTCGGATTTCGATGCCTGGCTGTCGAAAACGAAGACGGGCATCGGACAATCGCCGGCGAATTCCCGGAGAAACTTTCGGCAGGCGACAAGCTGGTTCTGTTCGGGCCCGACGCGCAACACGAGCGTTTCGCCAAGTCGACATAAAGATATACTGATCAGAACACCTGCCATGAGAAGCGTCGATGTCTTTTAAAGTTATTACCGAGTCCGAATTGTCCCCGCAGCTCTACGCGATGCTCGACATCTGTTCAGTCAGTGTGTGGAAAGGGGATGGCAGCGATCCCGTGGATCTGCTGACCGAGGCAGAGGGCCTGTTCACCTACAGTCACCCTGTTATCAACGGTGACGTGCTCGACACCATGCCCAATCTTCGCGTCATCAGTAATTTTGGCGTTGGTGTCGACCATATTGATCTCGACGCGGCCAAAGAGAGAGGCCTGCCCGTGGGCAACACGCCAGGCTTCGTGGATGGTGCAACGGCCGACATGACATTTGCTCTGCTGATGGCGACGGCCCGTAATATTGTTTCCGGTCACCAGTATGCGACCGGACCCGATTTTGTCGATTACGATGTCAATATTCTGCACGGGCAGGAGGTGCATGGGGCAACACTGGGTATTGTGGGGATGGGGCGAATCGGAAAAGAAGTCGCGAAGCGTGCCAGCGGGTTTGACATGAACGTTCTGTACCACAACAGAAACCGCGACACCGAAGCCGAGTCTGCGCTTGGTGTCAGCTACGCGTCCCTGCCTGACCTGTTGAAAGCGTCGGACTACGTTACGCTCAACATGCCCATGACGCCTGAGACCAAAAATCTTATCGGTGCATCGGAGCTGGCTCTGATGAAGCCCACCGCAAGCATTATCAATGCCGCACGCGGAGGCGTACTTGACCACGATGCTTTGTTCGAAGCGTTGACGACCGGTGTTATTCGCTCGGCGGCACTCGATGTCACCGAACCCGAGCCGCTGCCCCGCGGTCACCGGTTGCTTGGACTGGATAATCTGATCATTCAGCCACACCTGGGTAGCGCCACCGTCCAGACTCGAACCGGAATGGCCCAGCGTTCCGCAGACAATCTTATTGCCGGTCTCAAGGGCGAGGCGTTGCTGAGCCGGGTTGTCTGACACCTGGGCGACAAGGAACCCCGTCATGACTGCTCGCTCACCGATTACTGAACTACAGGGCAATCGTTACGATATTGCCATTGTGGGCGCCGGCATTAATGGAGCGAGCTGCGCCCAGCATCTGTCTGCTGCGGGTTATAAAGTGCTGCTCGTGGACAAGGGCGATTTTGGCTCAGGCTCGACCAGCCGCTCGACACGCATGATGCACTGCGGCTTGCGGTATTTTGAAACGCCGCGGCCGATTTACGACTTTGCAAAATCACCCAAAAAGCTGCTCATCGCATTAAAGATGGCGCGGGCCTCCATGGAAGTCCGTGGCGAACTACTCGATGATTCTCCCTGTCGTCTGCGACCGATAACAATCATGTTCCCGATCTATCGCGACGGCCCCTACAGGGCGTGGATGGTTGATCTGGCCTTCCGAGTTCTCGGGCGTTTTGGTCCGAGCGAGCATTCACTTGAATATCGAAGGCTTCCCGCGAGCGAGTGCCAGGACCTGCCGTTTGTGCGGGATATGCGTGACCGTGACCGACTGCACTCTGTCGCGCTGTTCAAAGAGTATATGTTCGTGTGGCCAGAGCGAATCTGTATGGACGCGGTGCTCGACGCGAGACGGCTGGGTGCGTCGGTGCGTAACTATACTCAAGCACGTCTTGGTGGGCGCAGTGACAAGGGCGAATGGAAAATCGAACTTGAAGATACCGGGTTACCGGGATCAACAGCCACGGTTCGAGCTCAATGTGTTTTGAACATGGCGGGCATCTGGATCGATGACGTCAACCGGTCGGCGCCGGCGACAGCAAGAAGAATGATATTTGGCACCAAGGGCGCACATCTTGTGGTGAAGCTGCCCGACGACTATGCCGACTACGGAATCGCTACGACCAATCGAATCGGCGAACCTCATTATATTCTGCCAAGCCAGGGCGGACATCATCATGTCGGCCCGACCGAGACCGTTTATGAAGGCGACATTGACGACATACGCGTTGATGAAACCGATCGCGATTTCCTGATTGACGAAAATAACTACGTACTGCCCGGGCTGTCGCTCGATCCAAACGAGATCGAATACACGTGGGCGGGCGTGCGCCCGCTGGGCTACGATCGAGATTTCGCCAAAGGTAAACGCTCGGCTGACATTCACGATCTTGCCGAAGACGGTTTGCCCGGGGTTTATGCCATGACTGCCGGGCCGATCATGACCCATCGAATTGCGGCCAGAGAGATGACGACAAGATTGCAATCGGTGCTGGAGCCATCAGGTGTAAGTTGTGATGTCGACTACACGCCATCGAAGTTCGAGGCCGTTGCGCAACCCGAGCCCGTGTCCGAGGCTGAACCGTCGACTGATATCGCGCATCTCAAACACTCGATTCGTCATGAGATGGCGACGGGCCTCGCAGATTTGCTGATAGCTCGCACTGGTCTTGCGTATCGCCACCGCCTTACCGATGCGGAAATTGAGCGGGTCGCGCTGGCGATATCCGATGAATTCGGCTGGGGTGAAGTCGAACGTGACAGGCACGTCAGGGCGTTTCGACAGCGACTGGTCGGTCTGTATCAGATGACTTGAGCCAGGCTGTTGGTGTTCAGCGGTCGCTCACCGGGCGCACAAAATTATTTCCGAATTGTGCGACGACGGATTTTTGTCGACGCCGGCTCACCGGCACTGACGTACCGTCAGACATGAGACAGGACATTCGCTCGCCGTTTCGTGTTACCGCCTGCACATGATCGAACGCGATCCAGTAAGACCTGTGAACAAGAAACCCCCGGTCCTGTAATTCTTCAGCCGCTTTTGCAAGGCTGTAGAGAAACATTGTCTTCGCGGTGACCGTATGGACGTGCACGTAGTTGGCGTCGGAACGAATCAGAACAACGTCGTGTCCCAGAGCGCGCGGCAGCTTCTGCAGGATGCTGTCTTCAGTCGCGGTGTTTTCCGGTTGAGGTTCATCGACGTCAGTTGTGGTATCAGCGGAAAGATTGCTCAGGAAGCGGTAACTCAGATGGACAATCAGCCACACAACCACGACGGTCGGCGCGTACGCACCGATTTCATCGACCGCTGCCGCAATGGGCCCCTGTGTTTCGACGTCGGTGTCGAGATCACCGTGTCCGTCAGGGCCAAACGAGTCTGGAATCAACAGGTCGAGAATGATGCCCAGGGGCGCGAACACGACGACCGCCACAATCGACGACAGGGCGAGCTGAGTCCACTCCCCGAATCGCGACATCCAGATTCGCTGGAGCCATAGCGTCACGAAGCTCACCAGCACCAGACCGGATCCGATATGAGCGATCCAGTAGATCAGTCGCCCGGGGGCGGTGGGCAGCGAAAAATCGTCCCCGGCCGTCAGCAGGGCGCTGAGCAAAACCGTCCAGAACGCGATAAGCCGAAACAGGGTGATTCGGTTGCCATCGCGAGGGGTTTTAATCATCTCGACCACTCATATATGAATCCTGCCGTTCGTATAAGTATCTGTTTAGCAAGCGAATCCGCTCGATGGCCGTTGCCGTAGCAGTGACACCATCAGCCGCAATTAACAGCAGGAGATACGAGCAAATGAGCAACTACAGATCACTACAACGGGTTATCCCGGCCTTTCTGATAGCCACTTTTTTCAGCAACCTGGCATCTGCCGATGAGAGTGCCTGGTACGGGCGGCTCAACGGCGGTTTCACCAGCCTCGGCGACAGCGACGTTGCCATTTCGGGGCAAGCCGCTTCGACAGCCGAGTTTGATACCGGATCACTGTTTGGCGGGGCGATTGGACGACAGTTTGGTCCGTTTCGGGTCGAAGGGGAAGTCGCGTATCGGTCGAACGATGTGTCCTCTGCGGGCCTGCGCGGTTTCAGGCAGGAATCCGACGCCGGTGACTTCGCATCTCTGGGTCTTGGCGTAAACCTGTTGTATGAGCGCAATCTTTTCGGTAGCGAGAAAGCCACCAGCTACTTTGGCGGTGGCCTGGTGTACATCCAGGAAGTTGACTTTGATCTGATGTCTGACGCGAACGAGGAAGTGTCGTTTTCAGACAGCGGTTTCGGGTTTCAGCTTATTCTCGGTGCCCGATACCAGATCGCCAAGGACTGGGATCTCTTTGCCGAAGCCAGATACTTTGATGGTGGCTCCCTCACCCTCGATTCGGAAACCGACAGCGGAGCTTCTCTTGAAGCCGACTACTCCCAAACCGCCGTCGTGTTCGGTGTCGGTTACCGGTTCTGACGCCGGTTAACAGCGGGCGGCCGCAAGTCGCCCGCTTAAACTTCCGATTCCGTCGCGAGCCTGAGTCCTGGACGGTTACGCCGAATTTTGCAGGCGTGTCTGTCGCCACAGCTTGATGCAGCCGAGCGCCATCAGAATTACCGCCGTGAACGCCATCGTTGGAACCGCCCCGCGCGCGCCGACAATCAAGAACACGATTGGCGGCAGGCCTTTGAGTCCAAGACCCATTTCGATCTGGGGCACCCAGAACTGGGTGATTGAGACGATTGCCGCAAACAAACCGGCGCACAACAGGGTTAACGGATAGGCAAGCCAGCGTGACTTTGCGCCAAGCAGTCGACCGCTCCAGATCAACACGGTCACAAGTGCGATTGCGACAGGGACAGCAATCTGTGTCATAAAAAATCTCCTGATGCTCTAAACACCGCATTTGATCAGAAATTTGACCGGGGTCGAGATCGCCGACTGGCAATAGCCTGAACCGGTGGGATCACTGAGTCTGTCCAAAGTTCCCCTGATGTAACTCAAGGGTAGAGCATAGAGGTTTTCAGCGGCTTCGATGGCCGCAAGTTGCGCGCAAGCCCTCGGCGCGCAGATTGCGCCCCCGGGCCGAGTCGATCCCTGAGTTTTGTTCAGCCGGTTGGGGCCAGAGTGAGTTCTGCGCCCGGGGGGGGTGTTCGCGTTAGTGCACCCTGGGTGGAGACCACCTCGTTACCGCCTAACTCGTTAACTCGATTTTTCTGGTCAGTTTTGGCTCGCAGCTCGACTTCTTCCGGATCACAGATCTGTCGTAGTTCGGCCTCCAGCTCGTCTGCGATTTTCAGAGCGTGGGTATCGCCAGTATCGAGTAGAAGATCACGAGTTTCGTTGGGGTCGTTCTCGAGATCATATAACTCTCGTGGCATGTCGGCGTGATAGATGAGCTTTTGCTTGCCGCGCCGCAAAAAGAATGACGCGTTTTTCGAACACGATGCGTGGTACTCGCCAAAGCCGATGCGATCAGTTTCATTGCCGGTCATCGCGGGCCACAATGAAGTGCCCGGGAGCTGCTCGTCCTCCTCAGCAGGAGTTGCGCCTACGGATTCGACGATGGTCGGAAACAGGTCAACTTGAGAGGTGGTTTGATCGACAACCGTGCCAGGTGCGATCCCCGGGCCACTCATCAATAGCGGTACCGCTGCTGCGGTTTCAAGCAGCTGGCATTTTCCAAACAGGCCATGGTTGCCGTAGCTTTCGCCATGATCGCTGGTGTACACCAGTCGGGTGTTTTCCATGAGGCCGAGTTCACTGGCGCTGTCCATCACGCTACCGATCTGTTCGTCCAGATGGGTCACCAGCCCGAAATACCCCGCAGCGATTCTGCGCAACGTGCGCTCGTCGTCGGATCCAAGATTCTTGATCCCTTTCGTTTGACGGATATGCTGATAGGCCGGGTGCTCGGGCCGGTCTCCTTCCTTGAATGCGACCGGCAGCGGCATTTCATCTTCGGGATACAGGTCCAGAAATCGTTGCGGCACCGAGAAGGGCGGATGTGCGCTTGTGTACGAGACATACAGCACCCACGGCGAGGCGTGTTTGGGCGCTTCGTTGGTTAGCCATTCGATAGCGAGACGTGAGATCTCGCGGTCGTAATCCTGATAGTCGCTTGTCCCCAGCCCTGATTCGGTTGAGTACATTTTCCATTGGCCACCCTGGCGTGGTTCGTCTCCGCTCCAGCGCAGCAGCATGATCAACCCGCCGACGCCATTGATAATGTGCATGGGAGCGAGTTCTTCGCTGAAACCGTTGTCGTCTTCAGTGCTTCGAAAATGAAGTTTCACGACTGACACAGCGGTATGCCCCTGATCGCGAACCCGTCGAGCCCAGCTTGGATGTGAGCCGTTATAGACCAGGCAGTTGTCCCAGTATCCGGTTTGGTGCGGGTAAAGCCCGGTCGCCAGGCTGGCGCGTGACGGACAGCATAAGGATGACGAGCAATACGCGGATGTGAATCGCGCGCCTTGCGCAGCGATTCGATCGAGATTCGGTGTTTGCACAACCGGGTGTCCATAACAGCCCAGCAGATCGCGGTTGTGATTGTCGGACTGGAAAACGATCAGATTGGTGGCTTCGGTCATGGCAGGCCTCGATAGTCAGGGCGGGGCAGAGTCTGGATGCCAAGTCTGACTTAAGGGTTGTGTTGACATAAACCGTAAGGTTCACGCGATGGCCTGTCGTTGAAGTGCAATCGATATTGCGCAGAGC
>CALHMG010000141.1 GCA_938034705.1 uncultured Gammaproteobacteria bacterium | reverse complement strand
TAAGTTTCGTGACGAGTTTGGACCGACCCCATCCCTGGGTTGACCTAGCCAGTGCAGCGTCTAGCCGCTCCCTATTGATGGTCTTTCGAGCCCGGGCACGCGCATATGCAGTAACGTCGCCATTGGCATAGCTAAGACTTCGTCCCGCGGCACGCACATCGGAAGAAGAAGCTTCCCAGACCTCGTCGAGAACGGCCTTGAAGTAGCGCTTGGCATCGTCGTTCGACCAGCCCAATCGGGACACCAGTGAGTCCAAGTCCGAGTGAACCCTCGGCATTAGATCATCTCGTTTCGGTAACTCATCCTCAATTGTTAGCATCTTGAGGAACTGTGTCGCTTCGCTGGTAGAAGACGCCCCAATTCGACCGACGACTAGTTCTGCGATCCGCTCAAGATCCGCACCGGTCTTGCAAGCTTGGGCAACTGTCTTCGCCTCGTTCGGCCCAGTCTTCAAACCGCCATTGGTCTGAAGACGGCACAGAGGCTTAGGTTCGGTTTCCTTCCACCATTCAAATAGGTGCCGAAGACCACCAGATGTACAGATGGTTGCAATCGACCACGATCCTTGAGATGGCTCAAGATGCTTGACCGAAACCAGCTCACTGCCGCTGGATCGGATGACGACGTAGTCCTCAGCCCATTCACAAACGATCGATTCAACGCTGTCGTCCAAAAATAGACTGAGGCAAGCGACCGCCGCCAGTTGTACTTGATAGCTATAACGAGCGAGCGTCTCAGACCCGGCGTCATCTGGAGGTTCCGCTGAAAGTATGTCGTTTACCAAGGTCGAAGTCCTGCGGCGGGCGGCTCGGATCGTGATAGGACACTGACACTAACACAGTGAAGTTCTGGGCTGGAAAAAACAATCAATCGGGTTTTACTGTCGACTCGCCACGCTTCGATGGCTATCAGCGACGAACTGACACTCAGGCTCGACTACCCGAATGCCAGACCCTCGACCCTGTGACCAGGGCAAACTCTGAGCGGAGGAGGTGGGATTCGAACCCACGGACCCTTGCGAGTCACACGCTTTCCAAGCCTGGACAGACTCGATGTCCGGTGCCACCTGACGCTGAATCACTAGGCATTCAGGCCACAGAGTACTGCTCAACACTCAGGCAATCTGCCGCTGATGGCTATCAGTCTGGCTATCAACACAGCTCGCCTGAACTGGTTTCGCGTCGAGTCAAGCTGAAACCGAAGTCACTGTTCGATTCCCGCTTACTCACTCCGGATTGTTCGCTGCCTCGACACATTCGACTAGCCAGTCCACTGACGCTTCATCGGCGGAGGTGCTACCTTCGGCGCCGAGAATCTCGTCGTTCGGACCCAGAACGAACTCAACGTCATCAGGGTTTCCGCCAAGCATCTCGTAACACTCACTGAACCGCTGCTCCGACTCCGACTCCGACCCCGAGGAACACCCTACACCCGCGGTACAAACCAAAAAACTCAACACACCGAGATACCCTCGCTGCCATGGCCCAACCAATCGCCATTTCTTGGCAGGATGTTTCTGTCTTGTCGATTCTTTCATATATTCCTAACAACGCACTTTCATCAGAGTGCGATACTTCAAAGTTGTCGATCAAATTAGACTCCGGCGGCCCCGAGATGAGACTCCCGGTATTCTCATCAGCCATCGAACCACGAACGAACGAATCGATGGCCGTGCTTGGCGAGTTCGACATCTCAGATCAACGTAACCAGAGTGTCACCGTTCACCTGTTTTGTGGCCAAGAGTCATTTTTCAATTGCGAGATCGAACTCTCCTAGACCAGTGTTTACCCGCAAGACATGATGGTTGACTCCAAGCTCTAACCCGTCCAACTCGAATGATACAAGTGTACTTCCCGGACCGAGAGCACCGAAATACTCCGACTTTAGAAGTCGTCCAGTCAAGTCGGAGAAGCTCCAACTCTTGACACTACGCTCCTTAACTTCGGGCAATTCAGCACAAACAACGGAAAAAACCGTCGTTGAATCGACGTCAACTAGTGCCGCAACGAATTTGACTGATACTTCGGTTGCATCGACGGAAACGGGCAGCAAACGAACCAATTCAGCCATCAGCGAACCCCTTCTGCGACTTCGGAAGCTTCGGAGTTAGCCCTGGCCTCAGCTTCTTGATAAGACGAGTTCGACAGAGTTTCTCGACGGCACCGAATATCCGACCTTGCGACCTCTAGCTCTTCACTAGATGCGTCTACATTCGAGTATTCAAAGTAAGGATCACTCAACGAGCGGTAAGAGAAGCCTTCTCGTGCCATACATTCACTCCACACTGCATCAAAATCCATCCACAACGCCACACGGAGCTGATGGAGCTCTTCCATAACAAGGAGATCCTGGGACGTTTCGAATCCCAATTCAGTTCTCAGAACTCTAGCAAGGGATTCCCACAGACACCCATCGGGGTCCGCAAGTGGATCGACGTCGGGATCGAGGCTTTGAGAATCCGGGTCAAACCCGAGAAGCGCCACCAAGAACGCAGGATCACGAGCCTGCTCGAAGTTCTGACCGGTCAGACCTGAAGCAGAATTCACCTCTTCCTCAGGCTGGACGTATCCGTCCTCACTTGGGACATGACGCTCCACAGGAACTGACATGAAAGCGTCGAAGTCGAGACTGACATAAGATGTTATTTGGTCAGGCGGAATAGCGCCGCTGAACCCTTCACCAATCATGCACTCATTGACTTGATCGAATAGCGCCAGCGTGAGTCCATTTGTGTCAATGTCAGCGAGCCATTGCACTTCTTCAAACCCGGACTCATTGAACTCTTCCACATCAGCCCAATAGTCGACGTCGTCAACACCCGACGCACATCCGACCAAGAAAACTGTCAGCAGCAATAGCGCATACCGGACGAAAAATGGCGCTAGCACTCGTAGCGAGCTCTGGAGTCACCCTCAAACGAGAAGGCAGCAGAGAACTTGCCATCATCAGACGTGTAGTGGGTGTTCAATGTTCTGTACGTGTATGTACCAGCACCCAGACACTTCCACCATGTCTGAAGGTCAACAATACTTTTGGCGTTTGCTTTGTTCGACGTTTCCGAATCAAGGCCCTGCCAGCCATACCAGCGCTCACGCTGCAGGGCAGTATATGTCGAAATTTCGTCCAAGGAAATCGGGCAGGAAATCGTGCTTTTCCCTTTCGAAAAGATCTTGCCCTCACCACGGTTCTGCTCAGCTTTATGAACTCGCTGCTCGTTCACGGTACACCCAAACTGATTGGGAACCGGGGGCTGTGATGCCGCATCGGCAGCAGGCACCAACACCGCAAACACCATGACGAGCGCAACCAACGCGCTCCAGATCTTGATAGAATTTGCGGGCCAAAATCGCAGGCGTTGTTTCATGTGTACGAAACTTATGCAGCTCACGGAACTTGTCAATATATTTCCGCAACAAGATTGAGTCGCAAATACACTCAACCGTTGAAGGAGCCTTCGCATCGACCTCAGCATGGATGGGTTGCTGCCAGGAAGCAGTTGGACCTGAACCACTTCGGTGCTCAAGTACGGAGAGCGACTAGACGTTCAGACAATCTGGAGCAACGCCCTCACACTTGCCGCATCCATCAATCAACCGGTCAGGTATGTCAGGACCGATTGACGGTCAAAGCCTCTGCACAAGCCAGTCGATCTTGGACCACTTGTGGCACCCTTGAAGCATGGGAACATTGATTCTGTGGGACGTTGACCACACCCTGATCGAGAACGGCGGAGTGAGCAAGGCCAACTACGCGCTCGCATTCGAGATCCTTATCGGTCACAAGCCGGAGCATCCTGCAAAGACCAGCGGCCGGACAGACGTGTTGATCGTGGCTGGCATCTTGAGCGACAACGGCGAGGACCCGGGACCGGTTACCGATCGAGGACAATTCGCCGCGCTCCATCGAGCTGGAGACGAGAATCGCGACTTGCTCGCCGAACGGGGACACGCGTTGCCGGGTGCAGCTGAAGCGTTGACTCACTTCGAGGCCGATCCGACGGTGATCAATTCCGTCCTAACCGGGAACATCGAGCCGAACGCCCGGACCAAGCTCTCCACCTTTGGTCTCGACCGGTATGTGGATTTCACGGTTGGCGGATTCGGCGCAGAGTCGGCAGTCAGATCGGACCTAGTACCTGTCGCCCAGGCCAATACCACCGAACGCTACGACTTCGACCGCGACGAAGACGTCACGGTACTGATCGGCGATACCCATCGCGACATCGATGCCGGACCCTCCGCTTCTGATCTTGTTCATTCATCAAGATGCCTCTCTACTCGAGAGACCCCAACATGACACCAACCTCCGTCAGTTCCACACACACACCAACCGGACCCGCGCCAACAACTGTCACACAACTACCGGAGCCGCAACGTCAGCCATGAACCGGAACAGCACACCGGAACAGCACACAAGACCTCACACGGCGGGGCTATCGGACCCAGCTTGAATCTCAGTTCCTGTGGCTGTCACGCAACTGCTAACAGCCCACTGACCAGGATTCTCACCTTGGCGGAGGAGGTGGGATTCGAACCCACGGACCCTTTCGAGTCACACGCTTCCAAGCTTGGATGGA
>CALHMG010000140.1 GCA_938034705.1 uncultured Gammaproteobacteria bacterium | reverse complement strand
CCCCGTGTGAGAGTAGGACACTGCCAGGCATATTTATCTGAAAAGGCCCGAAGCTTTAATTAGCTTCGGGCCTTTGTTATTGGGCTCTCGCGCTCGAGCGCGCTGCGAGCCCAAGTCGCAGGACGTCAGCGTCGAGACTTGGTTTAGAGCCAGCGGTGTTTCGTCAATTGCTTTGGCTCTCGCGCTCGAGCGCGCTGCGAGCCCAAGTTGCAGGACGCCAGGCGTCGAGGCTTGGTTTTGGGGCCGCGGTGCTTCGTCAAGTTGCTGTGGCTTCAGGCGCGAGAGCGCTGCGAGCCCAAGTCGTAAAACAATCGGCCCGAAGCCTTGATGGTTTCGGGCCATTTTTTTGGTTCTTGCGATCGCGTGCTTAACGATGCTCCGTGGGCATGGGAAGCTCTAGAAAAAAGTAGCCCTGCCAGACAGCAGGTCGCGCGCGCGTTTGATGAGGCCGCGCAGTTTGCGTTGCCGCAACCGTCCGGATCGTTTAATCGCGCTTTGGGACGTAAATCCGAGGGCCCGCAACGTGCGGGTATCGCGCTGACGGGTCTTGGTGAAGAGTTTCGGGTCTCTTGTGAACGCGCCAAGTCTTTCCTGCATGATTTTACGTGATGCCCATTCGACTTCCGGTGTGTGCTCGGGCACGTCGGCGGGACAGAGCAGGACGATGACTTCGCGCAGCTGCCGGTATGTCAGCGGCACCAGGTTCGTCGACAGCGTCTGCACGATCAGATCGTGAATCCATCGTGGTTGATTGCTCGCAACTTCGCGTACCAGTGACGGTGTGTCGACCTTCAACTCGAATTGCGTTGGTGGCAGTGGTCTTGTTATGTTCATGAATTAGTGACTGTCAGCACAAGTTTGTTGGCTTCGATACCCTGATGTCGAAACCATAGTGCACGTCGCGGGAAACGAAAGGCGCGTGATCCGCCGACAGGCTGCACGCTTGCGATTACGCGATTAGACAATTGCGCACTTAGTAAACCCGCGATGCAGAAAGTCTCGGTATTTGCCGGGTGATGAACGTGCAACGCGACGGCGCGCGCAGATTCAGGGCCTGCCGCCTCACGACCGGTCTACGACTAATATCTGAAATTAGTTTTTTTCGACTGAATAACGGATGTTTAGTGCCCGCCCGCTGTTGTCTTCGCGCGCCGCCAGCGAAATCATTGCGGATTGTCTGCCCGCGCAACGCTCGCCTCACCCACCCCCAACCACCGTAGCTCAACCCAGGACTCCTAATTGATCCATCGCTTCTTTTTATGGCTTGAAAGTATCCAACCGCCGTTTCCCGAGGAGTTACCAACGCGGCCGCCGCAGACGTTGCTGGCGTTCATGCTGCATTACGCCAGGCCTTTCTGGCCTCTGATCGCTATCGCGTCGGCGCTGGCCGTTATGACGGCGATCCTCGAAGTGCTGGTGTATTCGTTTGTAGGCGATATCGTCGACTGGCTTGCGTCGACGAATCCGGAGTCAATCTTCACCGACTACAAATGGCAGCTGATCGGCATGGGTGCGATTGTGGTGGTGTTGTTTCCGCTGGTGGATTTCTTTCGCGAATCGGTTTCCCACCAGGGTCTGCTGGGCAACTTCCCGATGCGGATTCGCTGGCTGGCCCATCGCTACCTGCTGCGTCAGTCACTCGGCTTTTTTCAGGATGATTTTGCCGGTCGGGTTGCCACCAAAATGATGCAGACGTCTCTCGCGGTTCGTGACTGCGTACTGCGGGTGACTGAAGTCCTGCTCTACATTGTTGTCTACTTTGCGTCGGCGCTGGTGATGTTTGCCGCCAATAATGTCTGGCTGACCGTTCCCATGCTGTTGTGGCTTGTCGGCTACGTCTTCGCCCTGTGGTATTTCGTGCCGCGCCTGAAGAAGATCTCCAAAGAGCAGGCTGACGCCCGGTCGATGCTCACCGGACGGGTCGTGGACAGCTATACCAACATTTCGACCGTCAAGATGTTCGCCCATACTGAACAGGAGGATGCCTACGCTCGAGAGGGCATGGAGACGTTTATTGATCCTGTCTACAGGCAGATGCGTCTTTCCACCGTGATGACGGTGACGCTCCACACCATGAACGCACTCCTGCTCTTCAGCGTCGCGGCGTTGTCGATCTGGCTCTGGCACAAGGGCCACGTGACCGCGGGCGCTATGGCCTTTGCCGTGGGTCTGGTCATGCGTCTTCAGGGAATGTCGGAATGGATTCTGTGGGAGGTCGCCGCGATCTTCGAGAACATCGGTGTCGCGCAAGACGGTATGGACACTCTGTCGCGGGAACAGTCGGTCGTTGATGCACCGAACGCGGCCATGCTGAAAACAGATCGGGGTGCGATTGAATATCGCGATATCCATTTTGATTACGGTCGTGCGCGGGCAGCTGAAGACGACACCCCGGTGAAGCAGGGCGTCATCGACAGTCTGTCGCTGAGTATCGCGCCAGGTGAAAAAATTGGTGTCGTAGGAAGATCCGGCGCTGGAAAATCAACGCTGGTGACGCTGTTGCTGCGTTTTTATGACGTTGAGCGCGGCAAGATTCTGATCGACGGGCAGGATATATCCCGGGTAACCCAGGAGAGCCTGCGGGCAAGTATCGGCATGGTCAGCCAGGACACATCCCTGTTGCATCGATCCGTCCTGGAAAATATCCGTTACGGCAACGAGAGCGCGACAGTCGATGATGTGATGGAAGCTGCTCGCAAGGCTCGGGCGGATGACTTTATCGAGGACCTGGTCGACATGAATGATCGCAAAGGTCTTGAGGCTCACGTGGGCGAGCGTGGCGTCAAACTCTCCGGCGGTCAGCGCCAGCGCATCGCGATTGCCCGCGTGCTGCTGAAAAACGCTCCCATTTTGATCCTCGACGAAGCGACCAGCGCGCTTGATTCCGAGGTAGAAGAGGCGATTCAGGAAAGTCTCTATGCGCTGATGCAGAACAAAACCGTCATCGCCATTGCGCACAGGCTTTCGACGATTGCCCAGATGGATCGCCTGGTGGTGATGGACGCGGGCCGTGTTGTGCAGTCGGGCACTCACAATGAGTTGCTCGATGCCGGTGGGCTTTACGCCGATCTGTGGCGGCGTCAGTCAGGCGGTTTTCTTCCGGATACGCCCGCCAGCTGAAGCCAGCGTCAGTACCGGTCGTTGAGCGCCGGCGCGGTTGAGTCAAGCGCTGCAGATCGCCCTGACTTCCCGAGTGTGGGGTTTGACTGAAGTTCAGCTGCATGACGTCGTGGTTGCCGACGACAGGCGGCGGGTTCACCGTTCGCCAGTGTGCTCGGTGTCAGATGATTTGTGGATACAGATCGGTCCCGGGGCGGTCGCCCGGTTTCAGGCCACGCGCTGTCATCACCTCCGTATGGTCAGGGTCCATGCCCTCGGCACGAAATTTGATTCGCACATCGTCGCCTAGCCACTTGGTTGTGAACACACGCAGGTCGCGGTCCTTTGCGAGTCTGCCGGACCCGCCATGCATGATGCGGCTGTTGAACACGATGCAGTCTCCGGGCTGCATGTCCCAGCTCACCACACCGTAACGCTCTGGATCCTGGTCGATATCCGGAAATCTGGTTGCCGCGATGGCAGAAAAATCAACCTGATCGACATTTTGCTTGCCGTCCGGGTTGAGCTCTCCAAAGTTGAACTGATCGAACACCGTGTCGAGTCGGTGTGAACCCGGAACGTACGCCAACGCGTTTTCTTTCGCGACGGGTGTCAGCGGCATCCACAGCGTGCAGGTGTCGTAGCCCTCGACGGACCAGTACGGCTCGTCCTGATGCCACGGGGTCTGGAACTGACTGCCGGGCGAACGCACAAACACGGCGTCGAAATAGAAGTTAACCCTCGCGGAGCCCATGACCTTTGCGGCCAATGTCGCTGCCGGTGAATCAAATATGTACTGGCGGTACTCGTCGATTCCCTGCCACGCCTGGCTGTCGTAGAACATTGTCCTTCCTGCGCTGTCACGGTCCCATACGCGTGAGCGCACGGTTGGCCTGTCGCAGTTTGCGATGAGGCCGCGATCAAGCAACTCGATCCAGTCGGCGTCGAAAAGCTGCCTTAGAACGATTACGCCGTCGCTATGATAAGTCGCGATTTCGTCAGCCGTGATCTCACGAGGAAGCGTCGTGTTCATGTCTTGGTGTCCTCACCAGCGCGTTGGAAGTGAGCGCCGGCTGAAGTCTGGGACCCCGCGCCGCCGTCCGTTGCCGCTAGCATTTTATGCCGTCTGGGGAGGCATGACACGCTGATGTTTCGTGGTGAATAGACGAATGTCGCAGACATCGTCGTTCCTTCGCGATGTCTGCGACGGCGCCGGAGACCGTGCGCGCTGCGCTATTGCACCGGGTCAGTCTCGGTTAAAGATACTGACCCTTTCAGGTGGCTCAGGCGCTCATTCCTGCCAGAACCACTTGCCGGCTTCCTTCATGGCGTCCATGCGTTCGATGCCAATATCTCTCAGACAGCGGTCATCGAGCTGACCCAGGTGGCGGCGGGTTGTGCTGCGCAGGTTCCAGACTTTGGTCATGGCACACAGGTTTGCGACCAGACTGTCGACGGGAACGTAGCTGTAGCGGGTGACGCCACCGATCGTGGTTTCGGTGATGGAGGGTGTGATTGTGGGTGCGATGGGGTTTGTAGTCATTTTCTCTGGCCTCTGTTGTGGGGTACGCCTGACCAAACCCAAGTTACGCAAATCCAAAGCCCGGGCATCGTGGGAATTTGCCGTCCGGGTGGGTATTAATTGCCACTTGGATCGTTCCAGGATGTCGAACCCCGGGACTGGAGCGAGATTGCCGGGCCTCCGGATGCATCGATACGGGTCTTGTCCCATAATCAGGGCTATGACGACCTACCTGAAACCTGTGGAATCGCCCTGCAAGGGCGTTTGTGCCGTCAATTCGGTTGCCGGCCAGTGCATTGGCTGTTATCGCACCACGGCCGAAATCGCCAACTGGATCAACTACACGCCCGAAGAACGCGACGCGATCACCCGGGAGCTTGATGCCCGTGAGAAGGCATTCTGGGACCAGATGGACGATTTTGACTGAATCGTACTCAGGCGACCGCCCGTTTACAGGCTATTACAGACCGCGGGCGGCACTCTATAATCAGCGGCCCTGACGTTCGTCAAACACCAGCAGCCAAGGAAGTCTTGTGAGGTCTTGTGAGGTTTGAATTCAAGTCAGCCGACGGCTTCAGTTTTCTCGAAGCGTTTCTCGAGCCCGGTGAAGACGGTACGGGTCGACGCTGGGACGGTGTGCGAACCAAAACCCGGCTGTCCAATCTTCGGGTGCTGTTTGACTATGAGGTCGACAGCATTCATCCCGATCTCCTTGGACTGATCTGTCTGAACCTCTTTTTTCCTTACATGCGCAGCGAAGTTGAGTTCCCAATGCCGGTTTCCCAGCGGCTGCAGGATGCGTTCAGGCTGCCGCGGTTTACCCAGGAGAAGGAGCTGGTCTTTCGTAACGTCTCGGCGGACGTGCCCGAGTACTCGGGCACGCGTATTGCGAATTCGTTTGGTGGCGGATTCGATTCAACCGCGATTCGTCAGATGTTCCCCGAGGCGTATGTCATTCATGAGGGGAAAATCCGCGACGGCGAAATCGTGCCGTCCCACACCGTCAACGTTGTCGATGAGCTTGGTGATGACAACGGTCGAGTTGTCTACTCCAACAGCCGCAACATCACCGAGAGTGGCGGATGGCCTACGTGGCCATGCTGCACCAACACCAGTTTGCTCATGGCCACAGATCTCGACATCGGTACGATCTTTATCGGCCAGCACCTGGGCTCGACGTATCTTCTGCAGGGAACTCGTTTCTGGGACCGATCCCGCGCCAGACGCTGGCATGGCTCAACCGGCAACTGCTGGCAGTCGGCGTTTGAGGCGGTCGGCATTCCATTGATTTCGCCGGTCGCCGGAATGACAGACCTGCAGACAATGGCTTTGTCCCGGAAATTTTTTGCGCGTGATGAAGTTGTCTGTTGTTATCGCGCCAACGGTCGCGAGTGCCACGAATGCCCAAAGTGCTTTCGTCGTGACCTTATGCGCTCGTTACTCAGCGAAGACGTAAGCATCGACTGGGATCGCTACGACAATCAGCGCGTGCATCGAAATGTTGAATTGCGGCCGCTGCGCTACGCCTACACCTACGCAACCATGCTGATGGCGGCACCTGAGCGCATGCCGCAATGGTTGCTGGATCGTCTGCACGACATTGAGCCCGTTCAGACCGCCTGGACGATGAAACTCTTTACGCAGTGCTTTGAAGACATCCCTCGGCCGTGGCGTGAACTTGTCGAGGAGCGAGTCAGCGCGAGCGTAGAGTCCATGACGCCCGCTGAGATCGCGGAGCTTCGCGCGTTCGATCAGACGCTGGGGCTGCACGGCTAGCGTCCCGCATCCCGCATCCCGCATCCCGCATCCCTGTGGACCTGTGATCGGCGTCTGGTGGCCCGGGTGCCAAATTCTGCGCGATGAATGGGTGATTTGCAGGCGATGTATACTTGGGCCCGTTCCTGACACCTGAGCAACTACCTCTTGGCTGATCCCGCACCATCAACCAACTCGCTGAAAAAGGCTGGCCTCAAGGCCACGCTGCCGCGCCTGAAGATTCTGTCGATTCTTGAAGATATCAGCGTGCGTCACGTGTCGGCTGAAGACGTCTACAAACTGTTGCTGGATTCGGACGAGGATGTTGGCCTCGCCACGGTCTACCGGGTTCTGACGCAATTTGAGGCCGCAGGGCTTGTGATTCGCCACAATTTTGAAGGCGGTCGTGCGGTATTCGAGTTGAATGACGAGTCCCATCACGACCATATGGTCTGCGTCGAATGCAGCCGCGTCATTGAGTTTTTCGACGCCACAATCGAAGAACGTCAGCGCCGTGTCGCCGAAAAAGAGGGGTTCGAAATACAGGATCACGCGCTGTATCTCTATGGCGTCTGCTCAAACTGCCAAAAGGCCTGAAAATCAGCACCGTTACCGGTCGGCCGGTGCCAGCCCGGACGTCCAAAGGTGTTGTCACGACCTCCGTGAATAGCTAGATTTACCCCTGTAACGCATTGATCGGGCCAGTAGATTTGTGTGCGGGTTTTCTTAAAGCGAGCAGGAGACGGTGAAAGCCCTGCACCCAATACAAATCGAATATCCCCCGTTAGCGGCCGACCGAAAGATCGCGTCAATCGCGCTGGTCAACTAGGCTCGGACGGATTCGATTCCGATAAATCGCCGGGTGACATCCCGCCGCAACCGTTTCTGACCCCCTTGGGGTGGATACACACATCGGTTGCGCAGCAGGTTGTCACCCGTTAAGGCTTGATGCTGCAAGGCATCGAGTAAAGCCGGGTGGTACCGCGTTGTCCAAACGCCCCGTGCACAGACTGCCACCCGCACACGCTCAGCGTCGCGTTGAGTCGTTTCCCGGGTGTCAGCAGCAGTGATCAAGCCTTATGGGGCGTGAACTAACGCGACATGATGACGTGGAGATGCCAAAGCGATGGCTTTTAATGAAGTTCAGGGACGTTATGACGGACCCGCACTCGAGACGACGATTTTAGAGTTCTGGAAAGACGACGACGTCTTTGCGAAGACGCTTGAGTACACGAAAGATCGACCGTGGTTCACCTTCGCCGAAGGCCCGCCTACCGCTAACGGCAAGCCGGGTATTCACCATGTGCTCGCGCGCACGTTCAAAGATGTCTATCCACGTTACCGCACAATGCGCGGATACCATGTGCCACGAAAAGCCGGCTGGGATACCCACGGGCTTCCCGTTGAACATGAAATCGAAAAAGAGCTGGGAATCTTCGACAAGAAACGTATCGAAGAAGAGGTCGGCATCGCAGAATTTACGAGCCGATGTCGAGAAAGCGTCATGCGCTACATCGGTGAGTGGGAGCAGATGACCGAGCGTATGGGTTTCTGGGTCAACATGGACGAAGCCTATTACACACTGCACAACGAATTTATCGAGTCAGTGTGGCACCTGCTGAAAATTATCTGGGACAAGGGTCTCATGTACCAGGGTCACAAGGTTGTGCCCTACGATCCCCGTATTGGCGCGACGCTGTCGTCCCACGAAGTTTCCCAGGGCTATAAGGAAGTTTCGGACCCGTCGGTGTATGTACGGTTCAGGCTCAAGGACGAACCCGGCACCTCGTTTCTGGCCTGGACGACAACGCCGTGGACGCTGCCGTCAAATCTCGCGCTGAACGTAAACCCCGTCCTCGACTACGCATGGGTCAAGACGAAAAACGAAAGCGATGAAGACGAAACGCTGATCATGGCCGTTGATCTTGTCGCCAGGATCATGGGCGACGCGGAACATACGGTCGTCAAAACGGCCAAAGGCGAGACTCTGGTCGGTAAGCACTACGAACGGCTGTTTGACGACCTCGATGTTGAAGGCGATATCTGTCGTGTGTTGCCCGCGGATTACGTGACGGTGGAAGACGGAACCGGAATCGTCCATTCGGCCCCGGCCTATGGCGTCGACGACTACGAATCCTGCAAGGCCCATGGCATTCCGCTGGTACATGCCGTTGGCCTGGACGGGCACTTTCTGCCTGAGGTTAAGGTTGCCGAGGGAAAATTTTTCAAAGAAGCAGATCCTCTCATCATCAAGGATCTGAAAGCCCGTGGTCTGATGTTCAGAGTGGAGCAGTACCTGCACAACTATCCCCACGGCTGGCGTACCGGCGATCCGCTCATCTATTACGCGAAAAGTGCCTGGTATATCCGGACTTCGGATTTTCGTGAGCGAATGGTGGAACTGAACAACACCATTAACTGGGTTCCTGAACATATCAAGGAAGGTCGATTCGGTAACTGGCTTGAGAACAACATCGACTGGGCGCTGTCCCGTGAGCGCTTCTGGGGCACTCCACTGCCGGTGTGGACAGATGGCGAAGGCGACTTCATGTGCATCGGTTCTCTTGCCGAACTCGAGTCCCTGACGGGTCGCGAGCTCAAAGAGCTCGATCTTCACCGGCCGGCGGTAGACGAGATTACTTTCACGCACCCCGAAAACGGCCGCGAATACAGTCGTGTTCCCGAGGTGATCGACTGCTGGTTTGACTCTGGCGCGATGTCCTACGCACAGTGGCACTACCCGTTCGAGAACAAGGAGCAGTTCGAGAAGAGTTTCCCGGCAGATTACATCTGTGAGGCGATTGACCAGACCCGTGGCTGGTTCTACACCCTGCACGCGATCTCGACTCTGGTGTCCGATACGGTTGCGTACAAAAACTGTGTTTGCCTGTCCCACATCGTCGACCAGCACGGAAAAAAGATGTCGAAGTCGGTTGGCAATATTGTCAATCCCAACGAAGTCTTCGACACGATCGGCGCAGATGCGCTGCGCTGGTATTTTCTTGCGAGAATTCCTCCCGATGGTCAAAAACGAATCTCCGTCGATATTGTTGGAGATGTCGCGTCGAGTTTCGTTAACACCTTCTGGAACACCTACGGCTTCTTCGTTCTCTATGCGAGGCTCGACGACGTTGATTTGACGAATCATGTTGCGGTCGGTGATCGACCCGAGATCGACCGATGGGCGCTGGCGTTGCTCGACAAGACGGTTCGCGTGACGACCGAGCGTATGGACGCCTTTGATGCCAAAGGTGCAGGGGAGGCGATCGAATCTTTTGTCGATCAGCTGAGCAACTGGTATGTGCGGCGTAACCGCCGTCGTTTCTGGAAGTCCGATGCCGGTAGCGACAAGCAGGCCGCATACCTGACGCTGTACGAATGTCTTGAAACCGTACACCGGCTGATGGCGCCATTCATGCCGTTTGTATCGGAAAACGTTTATCAGAACCTCGTTCGAAACCAGGATTCGTCAGCGCCGCTGTCGGTGCATATGGCTACCTGGCCGGATCCGGTTGCGGAGCGTCGCGACGACAATCTGATCGAAGAGTTCGATGTTGTTCAGCGGGTCGTCTATCTGGGGCGATCGGCGAGGGAGTCCAGCAAGGTTCGAGTGCGACAGCCTCTTTCACGACTGCTGGTCCGTGTTCCAACGGATGCAGCGGCTAAAGCTGCCGAGAAGCATCGCGCACAGATTCTTGAGGAACTTAACGTCAAGGAGCTGGAATTCATCGCTCGGGATGCGCAACTGGTGACGTACCGGGTCAAGCCCAACCTGCCTCGAATTGGCAAGCGACTTGGAAAGCTGATCCCTGTTGTGCGACAGGCGCTGAACGATGCTGACGGCGGCGCAATCGCGCGAGCGGTCGCGGCGGGTGAGAATTTTGATGTCGTGTTGCCCGATCAGACGCTGACATTCGAGCCCGAAGATGTGTTGCTTGAAACCGAATCTGCAGAAGGTTATTCCTCAGCCGAGGAGCAGGGATTCCTGGTTGCACTTGATACCGCACTTAGCGAGTCACTGGTTCGCGAAGGTCTTGCCCGTGAAATGGTGCGCACGATCCAGGATGGCAGGAAACAGGCCGGACTGGAGATTGCCGACAGGATTTCGCTGTCGCTGACAGGTGGTGATGATGTCGCCGAGGTGCTCAAGGAGCATCGCGACTACATCATGAGTGAGACGCTTGCAGAGCAATGGTCTGATACGCCGGTTGCCGGAGGGTTCAGCGATGAAAAGACGGTGGATGGCGTCACCTGGCAGGTGAGTCTGGCAAAACTTTGAACTTCACGGGAGGTTGCGCTGTCGTAGCTTCGGACAGGGCAATCTCTTAAGTTATCCAGGTCGTTATGATTCGAATTCTGACTCTAGTTGTTGTTTGTGCGGTGGCACTCGGTGCTGGCCTGTATCTGGGGCGCCACGGTCTGGGCACCCCTGAAAAAGCGTTGCCTGAACAGGTCGTGTTCTACGAAAAGCCGCGAGCACTGACCGAGTTTTCTCTGGTATCAGAGGAAAATACACCGCTGACCAAAGAGTCCGTTTCAGGTCACTGGACGGTCATGTACTTCGGTTTTACGCACTGCCCGGATATCTGTCCCAATTCTCTTGCCTTGTTGAACAAGGTCGACGCAGAACTCGGTGAGATAGATGACGCGGTTCAGTACATGATGGTCAGCGTGGACCCCGAACGCGATACGCCCGAACGCCTGAAGGATTACGTCAGGTATTTTAATCCGGGATTCAGAGCCGCAACGGGCTCACTTGAATCCATCACCGCATTTGCGAAACAGGTTGGGGTGGTCGCGATAAAGGTTGATCAGGACGATATGCCGGGAGGCTACACGGTAGATCACACCTCCGTGTTCGCGCTTTTGAATCCGCAAGGAAACCTTTCCGGGCTGATCACCGCTCCCCATACGGTCGACAATGTTGCCGCCGGAGTCCGTGCGGCGCTGGCGCGCAGCTTCTGACAGTTTCGAACTGCTTTAACCGGGATCAGACAGGCAACCGTTCAGTTTTTCCGCGACGTTGCGAATGGTGGTCGCCCACGCTTCTGTGCCAGGAGTAACCAGAACCCCGGCAGGATCATACTGAACGACTTTGACGTTCAGATTTTCGGTAATGCTTTTGATCATTTTCGGCTCGCTGCCGGGTTCGCGAAACAGGCACCGAACGTTCTTATCAGCAATAGCCTGGCGAACATCGCGCACCGTTCTGGCGCCCGTGCCGTGGCTGTCATCGACCGAAATAGACGCTATTGATCTGAGGCCGTAGTGGTATTCGAGGTACTGGGTGGCGTCGTGATATGACACGAAGGGTTTGTTCTTCGATGCCTCCAGCAGCACACGCAGCGATTCGTCGACCGCCTTGATGTTCTTAATCTGGGTTTGTGCGTTGGCGACATATTGATCCGCGTTGGCCGGGTCAACTTGACTGAGTTTTTCCACCAGCGCCGAAGTGAGGCTGACCGCGTTGGCCGGTGACAGCCAGATGTGAATATCGACACCGTGTTCGTCGAACGCGGTCTCGGTTTTGACAATGCTGTGATTCTCATCCCAGACCCCAAGTGGTCTTGGTTCAAGCAACAGCTCCGTGTTGTCCGGGCCGGGTGAAAAAATCTCTATGTCATTGGCGATTGCAAACTTGTAGACCGTGGTATCAATGTGTTTTCCCATCGTGATCAGAAGATCAGCCGCCGACAGGCGCTTGAGCTGACTTGGACGCAGATCGCGCCCGTGGTGGGACGCATTCTTCGAGGACAGCAGGACCGGTTTTGCAACGCCCTGCATGACGCCGTAAACGAGCGCATGGAGCGGTCCGTTCGTTACAACAACCTTGGGACTGGCCTGGTCGGCAAGCACGCTGGTCGGCGAGATGAGAAGCAACAGCGCACACAAAAGCTGTGCGCACAGTGCGTGTGGGCGGCGTAGAAACAAGGGTAATTTCCGTGGATGACCAATATTGATATAATATTACAAAACCGCTCCGGACGGCCAACAGCTTCTTCGCTTGGGAGTTTGTGTTTTCCGGCTTCTCGAACAGCAGGATTTACGCCAATGGCCCAGGCCCGCAACACCAACGTCATCAGCGCTTTCCCGACGCGTCGACATAATCACGGTCGATGTGTGTCCACGGCCATCGAGTCCGCGGAGCGTGTCAGCGAAGCGCGTGGTGCGCGCTTTACGGCGATAAGACGTCGAGTCCTGGAGCTCGTCTGGGCCAGTCACGAACCCGTTGCGGCTTATGAATTGCTCGACCGGCTGAAGCTTGAGAAATCCAACGCGACACCCCCGACCATTTACCGGGCTCTCGAGTTTTTGCTGGAAAACGGTCTCATTCATCGCATCGAGTCCCTCAACGCCTATGTCGGATGCGGCAATCCGGAAAATGAACATAACGGACAATTTCTTATCTGCACACGCTGTGGCGTCGTGGCCGAGCTCGGCTGCGACAGCATTGATGGAGCCGTCCGTGAGCGGGCAGGTGAACTGGGGTTCACGGTAGAGAGCCACACCGTCGAGATACAGGGCATCTGCGAATCATGCGGTAAGACAACACGATGAGTTCAGATCGTCTGGTTTCCCTGCAGGACGTTTCGCTGAATTTCGCCGAGCGTGTTGTTCTCGAGCACGTCAATCTGGAAATTCACCGCGGCGAGATTGTTACGCTGGTCGGTCCTAACGGCGCTGGTAAATCCTCACTCGTAAAAATTGCGCTTGGGCTGCTGCAGCCCGATAGCGGCAGCGTGGTTCGAAGTTCCGGCCTTCGCATTGGCTACACGCCGCAACAGATCGATATTGATCACAGCATGCCGCTCAGCGTGCGAAGATTCCTGATGCTTGCCGGCGGGTTTTCTCGAAATCAGATTCTTGCGGCGCTGACCGAGGTCGGTATCAAGTCGATTCTGGACTCGCCCATGCAGAATGTTTCCGGCGGCGAAATGCGCCGGGTTCTTTTAGCTCGTGCGTTGCTTCGCAGCCCGGACCTTCTGGTTCTGGACGAACCGACGGCGGGTGTCGATGTGTCCGGTCAGGCGGATATGTTCAATTTGATCGGCAGGCTCAGAGACAGCCGCGGCTGTGGCGTGTTGCTGGTGTCTCACGATCTTCATCTGGTGATGGCGGCGACCAACAAAGTAGTCTGCCTCAACCATCATGTGTGCTGCGCCGGAAGTCCTGAGGACGTGCGACTTCATCCTGAATATCTATCGCTTTTTGGTCCTGAACTCGCTGGTGATGTAGCGATCTATACGCATCACCACGACCATCATCATGATATCTCCGGCGAAGTTGCGGAGACTGACGCAAGTCATTCTTCTGGACATGATCATGGATGAATTTCTGCTGCGAGCGTTGATTGGCGGCATCGGTATCGCGATCCTGTCGGCTCCGCTCGGTTGCTTTGTCGTCTGGCGTCGGATGGCGTATTTCGGCGCAACTCTGTCTCACGCCGCGCTGCTGGGCGTCGCACTTGGGCTTTTGCTTAACGTGGATGTACGCATCGGCGTACTCGGAATTTGCGTGCTGGTTGCAGCGATACTTTATGTCCTTCGCAGACGCCGCAGTCTGGCAATGGACACGCTGCTCGGTATCCTCGCTCACGGCGCGCTGGCGGTCGGTCTCGTCGTTCTGGCGTTCATGGACAACGTGCGCGTGGACTTGATGAGTTATCTATTCGGTGACGTGCTGGCCGTGGACAGGGCGGACCTTGCCTGGATTTGGGGTGGTGGTGCGGTCGTCCTGGTGGTTCTTGCGGTTCAATGGCGTAGTCTGCTGATGATCACACTGAATCCGGATCTTGCGCGCGTAGAAGGGACTCGTGTTGAGCTGCTTGAGCTGGTCTTTCTGCTTCTGGTCAGTGTGGTCGTCGCGGTTGCCATGCAGGTCGTGGGGCTGTTGCTCATCGTGTCGATGCTGATTATTCCACCGGCTGTTGCCCGTCCATGGTCGCGTACGCCTGAGCTGATGGTTATCGGCGCGGGTATCGTCGGCATTGTGGCGGTTGCGGCAGGGCTCGGCGCGTCACTCAACTTTGACGTCCCGGCCGGGCCCGCCATTGTGACCGTGGCCATGATCATGTTCGCACTGTCGCTACTGTTGTCTGGAAACAAGCGCACCACTCGCTGATCGAGTGGTGTGAGTCAATCAGAGATTTTTCTCTATCAGTCTGCGAACGACGGGCTCGAAGCGCTGCTGGTAAACCTCCGACGAAATTGTCCCCTGCACGGGCAAGTGCAGAAATCCCATCGGCACCGCGGCGTGAATCAGTCCGTGGTAGAGCATCCAGTTGCACAGGTACGCACCGGCGTCATCGGAAAGCCGTGGCGCGTGTGCGAGATCATCAAACCACTCTGTCTCAAAGTGCAGCCTCGAGTCGCGGGTGTCTGGATTCGGGCACGCAGGTGCGGCACGCCCGGCAACATCCGCACCGTCCGCGTGCGGACGAGCCACGGCTTCAAAAGTTGGCCAGGGTCGATCCGCCTCTCCGAGGGACAGTACGAATTTGGCTTGGGTAGTTGGCAGCGACCGTTCACAAAATCGCGTCACGTCATTCCAGACAACGTTAATGAGTCTTGATTCGACACGATGTCCGTTGATCTTGCGGCCGTGCAGGTAGCGGGCAATGGTTTCCGCGCCATTGATGCCGCGACCGTCAAAAGGTCGAAAGCCCGTCAGTAATATGGATTCAGACATGTCCTGCCGTTAGCCCCACGCAAAGACCGGCTGATCAAAGCCGTCGATTCGAGTGTCTTTGCCGAGGATCGCCACTTCCATCGTCTGATAAATGACGGCTGCGGTAGGCGCGTACACCTCATGGCCGAGGGTTTCAAAGTTCAGTGAAAGAACCGGCTTGGTGCTTTGCTCAATATGTCCAAGCTGAGGGTTCGGGTGGTTGCTGATTTCTGCCAGCGGTACTCGAAGCGCAAAGGCAACTTCGTCAGGGTTGATCTCAAAACTACCCGTGATGCCGCTCCAGATCACAAACGGAGTGATGCGAAACCCGGATCGGGTTTCGTAGTCGTCGAGTCTTCCCAGTACCGCATCAGATCCAAGATGGAGTCCCACTTCTTCCGATAGTTCTCGAAGCGCGGCCTCTTCTGCTGTTTCTCCGTCATCCACACGACCGCCCGGCAACGCCCACTGACCGCCGTGGCGACGCAGCTTGCTCGACCGGCGGGTGAGAATGAAGGCTGCGTGTTTGCCGTCATCGGCATCTACGACAGTTAACGCCACGGCTGCATGGCGCAGTTCAGACCGTTCGCAGGCGCGCCAGTCGAATCTTTCAAGATTGGCCCGCATGCGTTCGCGCAGTGGTTCGTTGAGGGTTATTGAATCTGTACTCATAGCCTTCAAGGATAGCGGATTCGCGTGCCGGATTCCGATCCAAACCCGTGTGACCGGTGGGATGCAGTCGCGTTGCCGGGCACAATAGAACCACCTTTTTGTAGATCAGCGAGTCGAAACATGCGCCCAGATCAACCAGCCAGCGAGGCTTATGCGTATCCGCTACTGATTCGTCATCTGTTCCATACGGCCTGTCAGCAGTACCCGCAGCGCGAGATCGTCTACGCGGGGCGTCGTCGACACAGCTATACCGAATTCAGAAACCGTGTTGGAAGACTGGCATCCGCACTTGATGGCCTTGGTGTGAAGCAGGGCGACACGGTCGCCGTGATGGACTGGGACAGTCATCGATATCTGGAGTGTTTTTTCGCGGTGCCCATGCTCGGATCGGTGCTTCACACGGTCAACATAAGGTTATCGCCTGAGCAGATCCTTTACACGATTAATCATGCGAGCGACGACTGGATCCTGGTTCACGCAGATTTTTTACCCATCCTTGAAAGCATCATCGAACAGTGTGAGAAAAAGCCCGGGCTGGTCGTGTTGCATGATGACGATATCCCCGAAAGCTCGTTGGAGTTCGCCGGTGAATACGAGGCCTTGCTCGAAAACGGTGATGAGAAATACGAGTTTTCGGACTTCGATGAAAACACACGAGCCACGACCTTCTATACCACCGGCACAACCGGTAACCCCAAAGGTGTTTTCTACAGCCATCGCCAGCTGGTTCTGCACACGCTGGGTGTAGGCGTCATGGTTACGGCACCCGCCGGGCACGGACGATTACATCGTGATGATGTCTATATGCCAATCACGCCAATGTTCCACGTCCACGCCTGGGGAATACCCTACGTGGCGACAATGCTCGGTGTTAAGCAGGTTTACCCGGGTCGTTATGAGCCGGATCGACTGCTTCGTACTATCAGCGAGGAAAACGTTACCTACTCCCACTGTGTTCCGACGATTCTCCATATGTTGATGACGTCTGACGTTATCGACGATGTTGACCTGTCGAACTGGAAGGTAATCATCGGCGGGTCTGCGCTTCCACGCGGGCTTGCCGATGCGGCCCTCGCCCGCGGTATTGATCTGTTTTCCGGTTACGGAATGTCCGAAACCGGTCCGGTCCTGACCGTGTCCCAATACGATGGTGATGTTGTCGACGTCGAGGCCCAGGCTGATGCCCGCTGTCGTGCGGGTCGGGCGGTGCCTCTGGTTGACCTGAGAATCGTTGACGAACAGATGAACGACAAACCCTGGGACGGAACCAGCACCGGTGAAATCGTCGTCAGAGCGCCGTGGACAACCCAGGGCTACTTCGGTAATCGCGAAGGTTCGGATGAGCTATGGCGAGGTGGATATCTGCACACCGGCGATATTGGCAGCATAGATCCTGCCGGATTCTTGCGAATCACGGATCGCCTTAAAGACGTCATCAAGTCGGGAGGAGAGTGGATATCTTCGGTGGAACTCGAAGATATCGTGTCAACGCATACCGCGGTCAGTGAGGTTGCGGCGATCGGTATTCCGGACACCAGGTGGGGGGAGCGCCCGCTGGTGCTCGTTGTCCCGAAACCGGACGTTCAAATTGACGTCGCAGAAATTCGCCAGCTGCTACAGGAGCAGATTGACGCAGGTGTGTTGTCGAAGTGGGCAATGCCGGAGAAGATTGAAATTACCGATAACATCGCGAGAACAAGCGTTGGCAAGATCAACAAAAAGGAATTGCGCAGTACCTACGGATAGACAAAATCACGCGTAGTCCGCAGCGCGTTTTTGAGCCCGAATCCATTCCCGCAAAGCGTCTGGTGACATGACATCGGGGTCGCCGAAATCTTTGTCCTGTGCGTGCTCGAGTTCAGCGGGCACCGTGTTGATCAGCGCCTCAAGGTCCCGATGGTCGTGAATTTCTTCATTAATCAACGCGGACATTTTTCGCGACGCAGGTGTTTTCAGTAGTTCAAACCGGTCAACTGACTTGTTCAAACCCAGAAGCAGGGTTTCCCATGTCGTCATGGGGTTTTGCTTTGCCGACGCGGATTCCGCCTCGGAATCGACAAAAGCAAACGGTACCTGAGCGAATTTTTCTGATTTTGC
Source organism: uncultured Gammaproteobacteria bacterium (assembly GCA_938034705.1). Classification (GTDB taxonomy): domain Bacteria; phylum Pseudomonadota; class Gammaproteobacteria; order Arenicellales; family CALHMG01; genus CALHMG01. The sequence goes on along the minus strand of CALHMG010000140.1, from coordinate 7,541 downwards.
GATCGCGGCCGATATCCAGTCGGTGTCGAACGAAAAGTCATACACCGTTGGCGACTGGATAATTGAGTGCAGGGTGTTCGCTTCAAACAGCTTGAAAGCGGCCTGGGTATCACGAATTCCACGAGAGAAAATTTCCTCGCCAACCATGCGCTGCATGTGGCGCAGCACTTTGATTCCCGGTCCCCAGCGATCGGCAGACTTTACGAGTACCGAATCAGAGTGTTTGCGATTGCCAAGCACGATGTTGGCGTTGCCTTCCAGCCACGGCTTGAGGAGGATCCCCAGTTGACCGAGATGTACCGAGTTGTCTGCGTCGGTATACACGACCGCGTCGACACCGGCCTCAAGGGCTTTCATGCAGCCGAGTATGATTGCTCCGGCCTTACGTGAGTCATCGGCGCTGGCGAGGCGCGACAGGGGGCCGGCGTCCGAAGGAACATAATCTTCGAGTCGCAAGGTCCGCCCTTTGGATCCGTGGGCATGAGACTGCAGAATGGTAGCCGCGAGATTGGCACTTTGTTCCGGACAGCCATCGTCGACAGGGTAGATTCTCCAGCTGACCCGGGTGTCGTGACAGGCCCAGGCGAGTTGATCAAGTTTGCAGCGAAGAGCGTCCTCACCCAGTGGATTGATCTCGCTTCTTGGCTGCAGTCTTTTGCGCTCGCCCCACATGGCGAAGACAACGCCGATTCGCACCGGTCGATCGACCGAGCGAAGAAACTGCCGCGATTCGGCGATCTTGGTTGCAATCCGATACTCAAGTTCCGCATCTGCCGTTTGACTGGCTGCGCGCAACGCGGCTTGAGAAACGTTTTCTGTGCCGAGCATTCTTTCGGCCAGCTCGGTGAGGCCGGCGTGACTCGTTGGATCCGTTAGATCAAAATTGACACGAGCCCGGGCTCTGAGTTCGGATAGTTCGGACACCCACTTATACCTTTGCTAAGTTTCAGCACGTTGCTGATTGACTTATTCGGTATAGACAGGCTGTGTGGTGTTAGGGGGGCCGGATCACCACTTCGGGTCGGTCACTGAACTCCTGGCGGGAAATGATCCCGCAAAGATCGGGTGATTACACATCTGTCGTTAACTCTTCATCGCCGACGGGCATTCGTCACGGTACTGTTAAACGTATTTCGCGCGCGCGACTCCACAAGGATAATTTCCAGGTGAATCTGGTTACCTACAATATTCAGTATGGTTTCGACTGCCAGGGTCAGTACGATCTTCAGCGCAGCATCGATGCTGTCAGAGCAGCCGACATCATTTGCCTTCAGGAGGTTGAGCGATACTGGGAGCGCTCGGAGTACACCGATCAGGTGCGTTCAATTGAACTCGCGCTGCCCGATCACGCCGTGGTGTACGGTGCGAACCTCGACGTTCACACGGGACATCGCGATCCGCTGAGACCTGGCCGTCGTCTGCGGCGTCAGTTTGGCAACCTCATTGCGTCACGATGGCCGATTTTGTCCACGCGTAATTTACCGCTGCCCAAGCGCGCAATGGTCAATCAACACTCGATTCAGCAGGGTCTTCTGGAGGCTGTGATCGAGACCCCGGATGGGCCCCTGCGTGTGTATACGACACATCTCAGTCATCTTGCCCCCGCTACGCGATTGCCTCAGGTGGAAGCGATTCTTCGGTTTGTCGGGCGAGCTCCTTCGGAAGGGGGCGCGTGGTGTGGTGCCCACCCTGACAAAAGTACGGGATGGATCGAAGGTGAGATGCCGCCAATGCCTCGACCGGCCTTGATTACGGGCGATCTGAACTTCGACTATCGGTCTGAAGAATATGCCGAGATGATTGGGCCGTGGTCGCACAAGTATGGGCGCCTGACGTCGCCCATGGCCTATCAGGACGCCTGGGTTGCCGGCGGCAACGATGAGAGCTCCGGGGCGACTCGTCCAGACAAGCCGGGTCGTATCGACCACTGTCTGACGACGGCTTCAGGTGAAATACAGGTCAAGCGCTGCCGGATAGACAGCACAGCCGGCGGCTCGGATCATTTCCCGCTTTGGGTCGAGTTTGAGCTGATTCCGCAGGTCAGTGCTCAAGGCGCCTGAGGAAATTCCGTTGGCGACTTGAGTGTTGTCGCACCTGGGGACGTTAACAAAAAGCGTTCGTCGAACTAGCGGTCTACTCTCTCAACCACCTGAGCCGTATGATCACCGCGCCGGTAGTTGGGCATGTGTCTTGTCACGTCTTCATAAGCCTCGTCGCGTGCTGCCGCTGAGTCGTACCATCGTACGCTTTCCCAGTCGTCTCCAAGCAGATGCTCCGCACGCATCGGATTTTCCTGTGTCAGAGTGATTCGAATGCCGTATTTTTTTTCGCTCACGGAGGTCTCTGCCGAAAGGTTCAGTCAGGCTCTATTATAGAGCAGTTCGATTCGTTGTCGCCACGAGAAACGACGAACAATAGCCGGTCGACATGCGTTGATACTGCCTGTAATAGTTTGACTTCCCAGCGAACATCGACGTCGGATCCACACCAAAATGCAGCCGAAGCCTGTCCATTGAGTACCGAGCAATTTGACTACGTTATTGTCGGAGCCGGCGCAGCAGGGTGCCTTCTCGCAGACCGCCTGACGCGTGACGGCAAAACGCGTGTACTGCTGCTCGAAGCCGGCGGTCACGATCGATACCTTTGGGTAAAGGTGCCTGCCGGATTTACCCGTACCGTTTACGACCGACGCGTTAACTGGTGTTTTGAAACGGAGACGCAGTCCCACTGTCACGATCGCAGGATTTTCTATCCGCGCGGAAAAGGGCTCGGTGGATCCAGTTCCATCAACGGCCATTTGTTTGTTCGTGGGAACTCGTTCGATTTCGATTCATGGTCAAAACTTGGCAACGAGGGATGGTCATACGATGAAGTGCTTCCTTTCTTCAAGTCACTCGAACGACGCGACGGGCCAATTGACAGTTCTCGCGGGGCGGACGGCGAACTCTGGGTTTCGAACTTGCGGGACATTCACCCGCTAACCGAACGTTTTCTGGAAGCGGGGCAGCAGGTCGGTGTTCCGGCGAACCCTGACTACAACGGTTTCGAGCAGGAAGGCGTTGGATATGCTCAGCAAATGATGCGAAACGGTAAACGCTTCAGCGCCGCGGACGCATGGTTAAGGCCTGCAATGGCGCGGGGTTTGGTCAAGGTTGAACAACATGCGTTGGTTGACAAGGTGATTGTCGATGGCCATGTCGTGACCGGTGTGAGCTGGCGGCGTGATGGGAAAGAACATTTCGCCAAGCCGTCTCGTGAGCTTATTCTGAGCGCAGGCGCGATTCAGAGCCCTCAGCTGCTGCAGCGTTCAGGCATCTGCGGCGCAGATCTGGCTCAGGAGATCGGTGTATCGACGGTTCACCATCTGCCGGGTGTTGGTGAGAATCTTCGCGACCATTACGCCGCTCGCGTTGTTTATCGCCTGAATCGTCAGCTGAGCATTAATCATCAGACCCGTGGCTGGCGGGTTGGCATGCAGGCGCTCAAATGGCTGTTTACCGGGCGCGGTGTTCTTGCGATGAGTCCTGCTCACGGCATGATGTTCGCGCGTTCTCGCCCCGATCAGGTTCGGCCCGATGTGCAGATTGTCTTCGCACCGGGCAGCTATGTAGGCGGCAAAACCGGGCAGGCCGATATGGAAGAGGAACCCGGCATGACGTGCGGGATCTGGCAATTGCGCAATGAATCGACAGGTTCTGTTCGAGCGAGGGATTCTGATCCGTTGAGCACGCCGAGGATCGATCCCAACTACCTCGCACATCCCGAAGACCAGGCGGCGATGATCAATGGAATACGGCTTGCCAGAAATATCATGAAGAGCGCCGCGTTTGACGACGTTCGGGCCAACGAGGTGTTGCCGGGAGCCTCCGTTGAAAGTGATGAACAAATACTCGATTACGCTCGCGAGACCGGTAATACCGTGTACCACCCCGTAGGTACCTGCAAGATGGGTGTCGACCCCATGTCGGTCGTGGATGATCAGCTGCGCATTCACGGCCTTAAGGGCATACGCGTCGTCGATGCATCAGTCATGCCGACGATGGTGTCGGGAAATTGTTACGCACCGACCCTGATGGTCGCCGAGAAAGGAGCGGCGATGATTCAATCATCCTGATCGTCCCGCGTTGATAGAGTCGTCAGGTCGTCATGACCTGCTTACCTGGTTTTTGAATATTGCCGGTTCTCATTAGTAGAGACCTGCAGATCAAAACGACCATTTCCAGGAAATTGAAATACTGCCGTCCTTAAGTCGCGTCGTGAATTCGCGATCATCGCGCCACGGGAATCGGTTGGCGGCGTAGTTGTTGTACTGGATTGAGAATTTTCCCGGCCGCCAGTCAAAGTATCCAAACCCCCACGTGAAGTCAGGGTCCCACGGCTGTTGCTGGTCGCGATCCGGGTACCAGGCTGTGGCGATGTTGAAGTACCAGTTCTTGTAAAACGAATAGCGGCATCCAAGTCGGACCACCTTCTTCCACTTTCTTTGCTCGAGCGACTTCAGGTCGAGGTAGCTTGGCACCACCGACAGGCCGACGTTGCAGCCGATGCGGCTGCTGGGATGGATGCGAAACCAGTCCTGAATCCGTTCTGAAGGTGGTGTCTTCCATCCCAGAGTCCACGATCCCTGGTCAAAGCTGGTTCTGCGTTCACCGGCATCGCGATCGGGGTTGAGTCTGTTACCGCCATAGTTCGCGTACACGAGGCTCAACGTCCAGGGGTGCCAGTCGTTGTAGCCGAATACATAGGTGAAATCGGGGTTCCAGGGCTTTTTCAGATCGGGATCCAGGTAGCCCGAGAAATTGACGCTGGCAAACCAGTAACTCAACGGGTTGTAGTTGAATCCCAGATTGAGTGTCCTGTTTCGGGTCGTTCGACTTCCCTGATTGCCGGACCCTTCGCTGGAAGCCGGAGCGGTCCTCGACAACGGGTAGTTGAAGCTTGAGCTGACCGTCAGTCCGGAAAACAGGTTTCTCCATTCGGAGTCATGTTCCTTGTCCAGAAGTTCATGCCACGGCGTGTGAAACGAGCTTTTCAGGCCTTCCAGTATGCGCTCGCGCAGGGGTTTTTCTGCCGCTGAACACGGTGCGGCGGCCAGTGACATTGCCACAGCAGCCAGCAAGAATTTTTGGGACCAGAATCTCTGCAACACACGCGCAATTTAGATGTGTCGAGCGGTCGGTGCTTGTGTCGTGCGCCAACTGCACCGAGCGCACGGACAGACGGTCGAATTAGGAGCTAAGCCTAAGTTGCATCCAACGCCGCTGACTATACTGATTTACAAGGGGAATTGAGCACGGAAGCCTGTTTTTCGAGGGTCGTGGCGCCAGAGCGAGGTGTCGGACTCACATCGTTGTAAATGCTAGTGCGCGGTTGCCACCAATCTGCCAGCGCAAACAAAAAGGACACCCCAAGTGAAAGGAATCATATTCACCGAATTTGTCGAGATGGTTGAAGACAAATTCTCGCCCGAAATGGTCGACACCATCATCGAAGCATCTGATCTTCCTTCGGGCGGAGTCTATACGTCTGTTGGTACTTACGACCACAGCGAAATTGTCACTCTCGTCACAGCGTTGTCTGAGCAGACAAACATTGGTGCGGTTGATCTGATTCACGCGTACTGCAGCCATCTGTTTGTGCGCTTTACGCAGATGCATCCAGAATTCTTCGCCGATCAGTCGACGGTGTTTGAATTTCTGAAGCAGGTCGACGGCTACATCCATGTGGAGGTGAAAAAACTTCACCCGGATGCCGAACTTCCAAAGTTCTCCTACGAGACTCCGCGCGACGATCAGCTTGTACTGATCTATCAGTCATCGCGTCATCTTGGTGATGTCGCTGAAGGTCTGATTCGCGGTTGTATCGAGTATTTCAACGAAGAAATAACGATAGAGCGAGATGACCGCACCAACGGCGGCGACGCCAACATCCATTTTACGCTGACCAAGGTGGCCTGACCGGGCGCTTGATGATGGACGCCGCAGCTGCACAGCGCCGTGTTGACCGAGAACGCAACGCCAGGAAACAGGCCGAGCAGCTTCTTGAGAAGAAAAGTCTCGATCTATACGAGGCGAACGAGAACCTGCGTCTTCTCGCCGCGTCGCTGGAACAACAGGTTGAAGAAAGAACAGCCGAGCTGAATGAAAAACGTAAGCTCGCGGTAGCGGCTGACGACGCCAAAAGTGAATTTCTGGCGATGATGAGTCACGAGATTCGAACGCCAATGAATGGCGTTCTTGGAACGCTGATGTTGCTTGACCCTGAGCAACTCAATTCGCATCAGGCTGACCTGGTGGAGACAGCCGTCGACTCTGCCGAAAGTCTGCTTGAGATTATCAACGACATCCTTGATTTTTCGAAAATTGAAGCCGGCAAAATGGATCTCGAGAATGTCGAGTTTGACATTACGAGTTTGATCAACGACACCGTTTCAGCGGTGAAACCTCTCGCGAAGAAGAAGAATCTGACGTTCAAAACTCGGATATCTTCGAAGATCCAGGGCGCCGTGGTGGGAGATTCGCTGCGAGTTCGTCAGATTTTGACCAACCTGATCTCAAACGCCATCAAGTTTACCGACAGTGGGCAGATTGACATCACTATCGATCGGGATCAGGCCGATTCGTCCGATCTCATCCGATTCACAGTTACCGATACCGGACATGGAATAGCACCGGACAAGCTCGATCTGATATTCACGGCGTTCTCCCAGGCTGACGGTTCAACGACGCGAAAGTTTGGTGGCACCGGTCTCGGGCTTGCGATTTGTTCTCGTCTGGTGGTGTTAATGGGCGGCGAAATTGGCGTCGAAAGCGAACCCGGCAAGGGCAGCACGTTCTGGTTTACGGCTCGACTCGCCCGGGTCGACAAGAGCAGCAGCGTCGCCAAAGCGTCCGTTAAGAAAATTCCGTCTGAGTTCGCGCCCTTCGAAAATGTGCACCTGTTGCTGGTCGAGGACAACGCGACCAATCGAAAGGTGCTGAGTCTGCTTCTTCAGTCGATTGGCGTGTCATTTGAGGTTGCCGAGAACGGGCAGGAGGCTGTAGACGCGCTCGCGTCCGATGCGGACCGGTTTTCTCTGGTGCTGATGGACGCACAGATGCCGGTTCTTGACGGATACGAGGCGACGGCTCAAATCCGGGCAAGGGAACAAAATTCCCGAGTGAAGTCGGCGATTCCCATTGTGGCGTTGACGGCAAACGCCATGCGCGGCGATCGGGAAAAATGTGTGGCTGCCGGAATGAGTGACTACATGACGAAGCCGGTCAGAAAAGGCGAACTGCACGCCATGATCGGTAAGTGGGTGAATCAATCAGCAATTGTCGCTGACAATCGTGTTGAGATCGTCTGACCATGGCGACGACCGCAAACGACATTCGCCTGGCGACCGGGAACAGCCTGGCCTATCCGCTTGATGTGAAGAGAGACCTTCGCATCGATTTTCTTCGCGGTGTGGTGATGTTCATTCTCATCATTGTGCACATCGATTTCTTCTCGATGTACAACCTCCTCGTGTGGGAGCGGGTTGGTGTGATATCCGGCGG
>CALHMG010000139.1 GCA_938034705.1 uncultured Gammaproteobacteria bacterium | reverse complement strand
GGTGGGTTGAGCAACGACCACGTCCTGCTGTCAATCGACAAAGATTTAACCGTTCTGGGCGGCTTCAACGGCAGCGACTGGACAAATGCTGATCCGGCCACGCACCCAACGACGCTAGATGCCAACGGCGGTGGTCGCGTGATTCACGCCATAGTCGGCACGAGCGTCATCGACGGCTTGATTGTGCGCGGCGGCTTAACCGCAGGCAGCGACGGCGCGGGTCTGCGCGTTGACCGTGGCGCAACCGTAACCGTTCGCAACAGCAGCATCCATGACAACACAACTGATGCCAACGGCGGCGGTATCGCAGCCAGCGGCGAGCTGACAATCGAAGGCAGCGTGATCTACAACAACGCGGCAGCCAGCGGCGGCGGTATCAGCATGGAGCGTGGCACGGTTCGCAACAGTACGATCAGCGGCAATTCGGCCGATTCCGGCGGCGGTCTCGCCACTACCTGCTGCGTCACCGGTGCGCAGGTGACGTTGGAAAGCGTGACTTTGAGCGACAATTCGGCCGAATTAGGAGCCAATGTCCTCAACGAGTTCATGCTTAACATGACCAACACCCTCATTAGCAACGGCAGCGGCGGTGCACAGTGCCGCAACGAAGGCACGCTGGTCAGCAACGGCTACAACATGGTCAGCGACGGCTCCTGCGTGCGCGATGGCGATTTTCTGGGTGAAAACGACTTTGACGACGATCCTCAGCTTGCGCCCCTAGCCGACAACGGCGGGCCAACGCTGACTCATGCCCTGCTGCCCGACAGTCCAGCCGTCAGTGCAGGCAATAGTTGCCCCGCAGCCGACCAGCGCGGCGCCCTGCGCCAAGCTAGCTGCGACATCGGCGCATTCCAAACGCAGCTGCCAGACCTAGCAGCCGACAGCCTCACGGCCAGCGTGATAAACACCTGCCTTGGCCAATCGGTCATGCTCAGCTTCACCCTTGCCAACAACGGCGTGGTGGCCAGCGGTGCATTTAGCTATGCACTGTACGAAAACGATGCACTTATCCACAGCGACACGGTCACCGACCTTGCAGCGGGCGCTTTGTTAACCGACACCTTCACCTATTCGCCAACCATTACCGGAACGCGCACGATTGAGTTGCGCGTTGACAGTGGCACCGCCGTCAGCGAGATCAGCGAAGAAAACAATGCGCGCCGTGTGCTGTTCAACGTCTTGGGCAGCGTGCGCCCGCACGGCTCGCTGGCAATCGACAACGGTGCAGCGTGGACTACTGACCGACGGGTTGACCTGCAAATTACAACCGAACCAGTGTCAGCTTGCACCTCGGCCCCGACCGAAATGCGCGTCTACTATGACGATGTCTACGGCGCATGGCAGCCCTTTGCCAACACAATCACCGACTATGATCTGCCATATACCTTCCCCCACATCGAAACGGTTTACATTCAGTTGCGTGACGAAAATGGCAACTATGGCGAGCTGTTAAGCGACAGCATCGGCTTTGATTTCAGCGACCCAACTTCATCCGTTATCGACCCATCAGGTACAAGCTACGGCGAGTCGCTGCTGGTGCAGTGGGAGGGGTCTGATACTGGCAGCGGTATTGCCAGCTACAACATTGAAGTCAATGTCAATGACGGCGGCTGGCAAAGCTGGCAGTCGAACACATCCGACGTCGAGGCGACCTATGCCGCTACCTTTGGCAACCAATATTGCTTCCGCTCAACGGCAACCGACAACGTCGGGCGCACACAGGTTCGCTCGTTCTGGAACCCAGAGCACGGCATATCCTGTGCGTTGGTCGTGAATCCGACCGCAGGCATCGACCTGTTTGGCTTGGATATGACCTTCTTGCAGGTGATTCAAACGCCGAGCAACAGCGTGCCCCTCATCACAGACAAGCCGACGCTGGTGCGGGTTGCCGTTGGCTTGCCAGCCGGTGCGGAGCCGATTGAGAACGTGACGGGTAACCTACATGTTTATCGTGACGGTGTGGAGTTGGTGGGCTCGCCGCTTTCGGCCGAAAACGCCCCTATCACCGCCCAACCAAATCCGTTGCGCAACCGCGACGACGCACTCCTGCATTTCCGCCTGCCACAAGCGTGGCTCACCGAAACGCTCCAGTTCGCCGTCGAAATTGACCCGCTCAACACCATCGCTGAAGATGACGAAACCAACAATCGTTTCCCCGCAGCTGGCTTCCAAGAAGCGAGCTTTGTTGCGACGATGCCGCTTGACGTCACCATTGTGCCGATCAACACCATGTTTATCGACTCCTTTGGCTTTGGCATCGCGCCCTACGTCATGACCGTTTCCGACGCGCAAATCGAAGAGACAATGCGCTTGGTTGAGCAGACCTTTCCGGTTAGCGAAGTCAACATCACCGTCCATGAACCATATTTCTACGAAGGTCCCGATATCATTCCGCAGTTCTTCGGCGTCGCTCATCCCAACGGCATTGACGTGCTCGAAAGCATCGAGGCGATTCGTCAGGCAGAGCTGCCCAATCCAGCGCCCAACCAGCTGTACTACGGCGTCATCGCCGACGCGTCAGAAGTGCTGCCCGGCTTTGCGCCGCTTGGTGGCGGCATCGCCTATAAGCCAGGCCACACCGGCATTGGCGTCGTCGCACCACGCACAACGACCCACGAATTGGGTCACAATCTCGACCTGTGGCACATCGGTTGCCCGGGTGGCGCACCACCGTTTGAAGAGACCTATCCGTTTGCCGATGGTCGCATTGGCTATCAGGGCTGGGACAGCGCCAACAACACAATTGTCCCCGATTCGCATCACGCTATGATGTCCTACTGCTCGCCATCGTGGATGTCGGTTCACACCTATCAAAAGATGTTCGACCAATTGGTCATCATCCCCGACGATACGCGGCAGTCGCAAGGGCGTGAAGCGCAGGCCCTTGAGGACATTCTGTTTGTTAGCGGAAGCGTCAGCGTAGACGGTACGGCAGGCGATATAACGAGCGCGTTTGCGCTGCCGCAGTTCTCTGAACCAACCAGCCAAGATGAAATCGGCCGATTCCGTGTCGCCGTCTTCGATGCCAATGGTGAAGAAGTTGAAACGATGTCATTTGGTCAACCGCTGCTGGGACGCACTGTTGAGACACCTGAGCAATTTGCGTATAACTACAGCTTCCCAGCTGTGCCAAATGCAACTGCCGTCCGGCTTTTCTACGATGGCTTCCTGCTCGACGAGATCAGCGCAGGAGTTGTGCCAACGGTCACCATCACGTCTGAAAACCCAATAAGCGGCGACTACACGCTGACGTGGAATGGTGACGCGGACGCCTACTTTGTGCGCTACTCGCCCGATAACGGCGCGACGTGGTCAACGCTGACCAGCCCGATTACCGACACGGAATTGGTCATCGAAGCGGACTATTTGCAGGGCGGCAGCAATGCGCTGCTGGAGGTGTTC
>CALHMG010000138.1 GCA_938034705.1 uncultured Gammaproteobacteria bacterium | reverse complement strand
GTAGACATCGTCATCACTGACAGGCCGTCCGGTGTTGGCATTGACGTAACGTCGATTATCTCGCTTGGCCATCTTCAGCCTTTGCCAACGACTCCAGGACGAGCCGGTGAAATTGGTGCACGCCATGCTCGGCCGTGCCGGAGCGCGCTGGATCAACCATGAATCTGCCTTGATTGTACGAAGACGATCTCAACCCTTGTTGCACCGACTCACAAAGCCGTTGATCCTCAGGCCCAAGGATTTCGTTGAGATACACGGCCCGTTGAACATCTTCATCGCCCTCCACCGCGCCTTCCAGGGCAAATCGATGCCCCGAGAACACGGTGCGCTCATGGTCGATCGGCATCATCGCCAGAACAAACAGGTTCGCGGAGCCCGGCACCAGCCAGATCGAGGTTGTGGGAAACAGATACCAGTAAGCGGCTATCTGAACATCATCATTCTCGGAGAATGTGTACGCGCTGTTGTTTTGACGCGATTGCGTTGAAATCTGTCTGGCCCACTGATCCGCAACGGTGTGTTCGTAAGAATTCATGACCATGATATTGGCAAGTGCCGGATGGGCATGGTGACAGTGGTAGCACTCGACGTAGTTGTCGACGACAACCTTCCAGTTGGCGCTCCAGTACGGCGCGTCACCACCGTCAAACGCAAACTGTTCGACGGGCTTCAGCTGCGACAGTTTTGGTATGTAAGTCTGCATGTCATCGGCGAATCCGGGAGCCAGCGTCGCAATGCCCGGGGCATTGATATCGACGTTGACAAAAATCAGACCATGAACGACCTCAACACTGATTTCTGGCAAACAGAACTCTTCGGGATTGAAGTTGGCCATTTCGCCACCAAACCTGGCGTGGTGAAGCGAACCATCTGTTTTGTACGTCCACGCATGGTAGGGACATACGATACTTCTGACGTTACCGGCACCTTCGAGCAGCTGGTGCGCACGATGTCGACACACGTTGTGAAAGCCGCAAAGCCCACGGGATTGATCGCGAATCACGAAAACACGGTCGTCGCCGATTGTCAGGGTCAGATAGTCGCCAACATCAGCGACATGAGACTCGTGTCCAATGTAGTGCCAGGTTTTGGCAAATATCTGGCGCTTTTCGATCTCGTACACCGACGGATCCAGATACAGATGAGACGGCATGGTGTACGAACTCGCTGGATCATCAGACAGCGGTTTCTCAAAATTCGAGAACGGTATTTTCTGATTCACTGGATCCCCTTTTGCAATCCTGATTCTGTTGTGTCCAGCCGTGAGTTGATGGCAGTTCTCTACAACGAATTGACCCTGCAACTTCCCCATCCGCAGAGTCATCAGTTTACACGACGCTGACCCGGACGAAGCCACCAAACCATGAAACCCAATCGGCATCGGCATAAAGTAATGATATCTTGAACTTCCTTGAACCTCGGCGATACCCTCGCGACAGGAACGACGAGAGTTGCCGGATGTTTGGCATGCAGGAGAACGATCGATCATGTCCGTATTGGATATCGAAGGTGATGCGAATCGCATCTGGGACACAATTCAGGGTGGCGGCGTTGCGATATTTCCACTGACCGTCGCGTACGCAATTGTGGCCCAGACAATCTCAGGCATTGATCGAACCTACCAGGCCAAGGGCCGAAGCTATTCCAAGCCGTGTGGCACGTTCGGGAATTTTGATATCGTGACTAACGTTCTGGATATCGACAATCGTGCGCGCGAAATTGTCGAAGCTGTCGTCCGCGACTACGATCTCACGATGTCCGTCATTGGGCCCTATCACGCAGATCACGAATTTTTCAGCAACGTCGATCCGTTATGCATCGAGCGATGCACGAAAAACGGCACCATCGACATCCTGATGAACGCCGGAAAACTTCACAACGCGCTGGCCACAAAGAGCTGGCAGAACAAATTTCCAATCATCGGCTCTTCGGCTAACGCATCGCTCACCGGAAGCAAGTTTCGACTGCAAGACGTCGAACAACAGGTGCTAGACGCTGCCGACATTACCGTGGACTACGGACTGGTACCGCTGCATAACCCGGAGCTGATTTCGAGCACCATCATCGATGTCGAAACGCTTGAGGTACATCGCTTTGGCGCCAACTATGAAATGATCCAGGACATCATCAGCCGTCATTTCAACGTGTCGCTGCCGGATAAACCCGCGAGTCGCGACGAACTTATCCGCGGCGCAGCGCTCGGTGACCGCGTCGACTGACGAAACTTCTTCCCGCCCGGTGAAAATGCGTAGCCTCACCCAAACAGAGGTGCCCGGTGCATCTTCAGGTCAACGCGAGGTGACTGCAAGGTTAAGGCTCCGTGAAGCCGGGCCTGATACATCGTTGTGGACGACGTGCCTGTGTGAAGATCTTCGTCAGCGACGACTCTATGCTCGCTTTAATTCAATCGGTAGGGGAATAAATATGATCAGGAATCTCGTGAGCGCGCTTGCCGCGTTACCGTTACTTGTTTGCACGTCAACCACGGTCGCCGATGCAGACGGGATTAGCTACATGCAGCGCTACGCCAAGGTCATCGCAGCGCAGCAGAACCCCGACCTGAAACGAATAAGCTGTGATCGAGGTGAGCTGAAAAGTCGCAAGAGCGCCATCAGCGCTTCAAGTGAATGTGTGGTCGTCACCACAAAACAGGTCGTTGGCGAACATCAGAACTATCGATGGCAGCAACACACGCGCATGGTCGATTACAACAACAACAGCTATCTGGCTTCCCACATGGGGCTTCAGGCTGCCGGGGGCTACTCATGGGACATCAATTTAAGTAATCATCTGGCGTTGCAGATTCTTGGACTTGGCACATCAGAGCATATCGACACGATGTCCAATGGCGATAAGCTCAAGGTTTCGTTGCTGGGCAAATACCAGACAGCGACGGGAACCGCGAAGCGCGGCGATTACCAGTGTCTGCTGGCCTACGCAAAACGCAGCAAAACCAGTGCGCTGGTCGCTCTATCCTGTGCCAAAACACTACCGAGCCGCGACGACATGAAAGTCGTTCTCAAGGCCATCCAGTAGTACTT
>CALHMG010000137.1 GCA_938034705.1 uncultured Gammaproteobacteria bacterium | reverse complement strand
AGCGGCGCGCTGATCCAGAACACCGATGTCGCCATTGTCAGAATAATCAGAGCGCCGGTCTGGGGATCAACGGTGTCGAGGCCGTTCTTCGCGGTCAGTACCGTTGCGCCAAACAGCCCGGACGCACACAGGGCAAACAGCAAAGGCAGATTGTCGGGGTTGAGCATGGTTTGGGGCGTCGGGCGACAGGGTCAGTGGTCAGCCACGGTGGGTAGGGCGGCAGGCCGGCCAGATTGTACGGACAACCGGCGTCGTGAATGACTCGGATTTCAGTGAAATGGCGGTCAGATACCCCGGGGGTTGCATTGCGCGGATTCCGGTGGAATACTGGTTGGATGTACAGTATCCCAAAACAAGCTCCCCAGGCCCCGCGGGTTTTGACTCGCGGCAGCGGGAAAATGCGCCAAAACACCGGTATTTCAGGTGTTCGGGCGACCTCATCCACCGCCGCGACGGCGTCCGCCGGTCGACCTCGTGGCGTCAGCGCCAGGGCTGTGTTCAGTCCCGCGGGTGGCCCGGATGCCCCGTCTACTACCGCGGACTTCGATCATCTGAAGACGGTCCAGCGGGTCAAAACGGTGCCTCAATCCGGGCACCGGGCGGATCTGGGTCGTGCGCCTGCGCCGCGGCGACGGCGCGCACGCGCAGGCCGCAAGACAGATTTTCGAACCGCGCTCAAACTGGCGCGAACCGAGGTTGAACTGGGTCCCTGGCTGCGCGAATTTCTGGACGCTCCAGCGACGGTGTCAGAGCAACGACCTGGCGGCGGTGCGGGCAAGATCACCGTGGCAGATGTGCGGACGGATTTGCCTGCCCGGTCTTCCCGACCATCGCGCATTCAAAAATCGAATCTTCGTTCGGATTCCTGTGCAGCTTCTCATGACGTTTCCAGACGAAGCGCTACGGTTGATGTTGTCGCTGGTGTTGTCAAAGACGTGGCGCCGTTCGCCGTTGACGCAGGTGGTTCACAGCTGGCCCTGCAGATGAACATGCCGGTCGATCAGATTCCCGCGGTCAGCTTTGCCGAAAAATTTGCGCGAGGAATGCAGGCGTGATCCTCGGGAGTAATTCTGCGCAGGCGCGGGTCATCGTTGCTGCGCATCCAGGTTGAAAACTTTGTCATTGACCTGTCGTTGCGGTGACGACGTCATTGTTGTTTTTGGTTTTAGCGAGGTTCTGATCTAAATGACCTATACACGATCAAATCGGCTGTTGCTCATTGACGCAATGGCAGAACGACAGGCTCTGTTCGAACGTCGGGAGCATCGTCGTCGGCACAAAATTGCGCGCCAGTGCCAGCCACGCACCGCGGTGTGCGAAACACCTTCAGCGTTTCGTCGATTGCAACCGTGTCGCGCGACGGATGTTCTGCGACCTGAAGATCCCGCAAAGGACTCGCCCGGGCACTCGGGGCGATCGGCACGGTTGTCAGGGTTGTCAGGGTTGTCACGGTTAGAGTGGCTCGTTGCGTGGAAATCATTCGTTGATCGCAGGCGCACTGATGCGTCGTCTCGCAAGCGCTAGCGGCCCGGGCTTCGACGACCATCGATCCTGTGTAAACTCTGAACCTGGTTTTGATCGACTGAGATTCCACAGCAAAAGACGCGACGATGACCAAATCAGCCCCCAAAAAAAATGGCCGCAGTCACCCTCGATCTCGAAACGGTGGTGGGTCCTCGAAACACACGAGTCGCGTCGATTCAGACAGCGCCGAGAACAGCGCGGACGAAGAAGCGGTCGAGTACTTTCCGGGTGATGTGTCCGAGGACATTTTCTGGAACGTTGCGGACTCCTTTATAGAACTCGCCAACGACCAGGGTGACACGGTTCCGCCTGAAACCGTCAATGCAGCACTGATGTATGCCGCCGCCCGTTACAGCGCATTTGTCGCCGTCAATCAGCACGCACTGTTATCAGACGATGGTAGCGATGACGACATCGAGGCGGACACGGTGGCTCAGTATTTTTCTTTGCAGTTTCGCAAGCTGTTTGATGAAAATCTGTCCCAGTACGTCGATGTGCCGGCGTCCGACGAGTCGGTGCAAAGCGGCGTTTCCGAGACAGACGATTCTCGGTCAGATCGGTACGAACAGGACTGATTCAGCAGACCGCTTTGTTTGCGCATTGATTTGCGCTTTGTTTGATAGTCATGGTGTGAGGACTCGTCCTCCTCATCAGGATCACGCAGCGGCAGTCTGACTGTCCCGGTTTCCACAAAACGGTACCAGGTAAGGCCCCTCGGGAATGACGGCGACGTTGGTGTCTCCCGTTTGGCGGATGCTTTGGTCTATTGCGGCTTCGACCGAATCGACGCAGTTGACGCCGGTCAGGCGTTGATCCGAAGCGGACAGTTCGCG
The DNA here is from genome assembly GCA_938034705.1 of uncultured Gammaproteobacteria bacterium. Lineage (GTDB taxonomy): Bacteria > Pseudomonadota > Gammaproteobacteria > Arenicellales > CALHMG01 > CALHMG01. The sequence continues at coordinate 41,204 of CALHMG010000137.1, read as the reverse complement.
AGTGAAGAGGTGGATGTTGCCGATTGCCATTGGGCGCAGCTGCATCTGGGTCTGCCACTCGTCGATGTCTGCGTGGGATTTTTTGAGTATGTCTTCAAGAAAGCGTTCTGGTCCGAGCTCGACGAGCCGGCGTTGCGCTTCGACAAATTCCTCTGAACCCATACCCTCCGATATCTCTGATGCGATGATCAGGTTTCCTCCGGGTTCCAGAATTTCCATGGCTCCCACCATTCCCTTGACGGTCTGGTAGTAGGTTTTGTCCAGTGGATAGCCTGCGGCGCTTGTGACGACAGTCGGATAACGCCGCTGCGTACGGACTTCGCAATACTCGCGGACGTATTCGACGGCTTCGCTGTGACTTTGAAGAATCTCCCCAAAATTGACAAACGACAGCTTCCTGTCTTCGTCGATTACGGTATTCAGCGCCCACGCGTCGCCCAGCAGGTTCATGATTTCCAGTTGTTCTTCATGCAGCGGGTTTTGGTCGAAGTTGCAGTTTGACGCTGCCGGATCGGCCATGAACCTGGCGCTGTGAAACGTTGTGATGGTTTCGGCGTGGGCGAGACCTGGCGCAAAGACCTTGCGGCCGCCTGAATAACCGGCCATGAAGTGGGGTTCGACGAGACCTGTGGCAATTTTGATGTCGGCATCTACCAGTCTGCGGTCAAGACGCACGACGGTACCGCGGCTGCGTGTCTGTCCCAGCAATTTATGCGCGTCGTCGTCCCGCGCGAAATGATTTACGACGGTGACATTCTCCAGCACCCAGTCATCGTCGATCAGCTCTGCCAACTCGGCGCCTTCATTCGGGCGGTGCAGCCCGGTCGCGACGATTACGGTTATGTTTTTAAGCTCGATGCCACCCGCCATGAGTCGTTCGATCATCGGTCGCAGAAAGAGTCCGTTGGGAACGGGTCGGGTGATGTCACAGACGGCAATGCACGCACTTTTGCCGCCCGCCGCGACAGCCGCAAGATTCGGACCCGGGCCTTTGTCCAGTGCATCCTCGACCGCACGTCGGGGATCCTCCAAAATGGGCATTTCAGGTTTTCTGATGATCTCGACCTGGGCTTGTGCCGGCATTTTGACGTTGAGCCCGTCGTGACCGTAGTTGAGGCGAATGTGCATGGTTGTTCTCGGTAGCCTGTTTTGGTGTTGTTGACCCGGTATCGCGTCTCAGCACCGTCCGGATTCGGAACGGAAAAACTTGGCGGTTGTCGGTTCTGATTATACTGCCGCGGAATTCAGGAAAGCGGGTAATTTCATCCATGAGCAAGACTATCGAAAAACGGCCTTTCGGCCGCAGTGGTCACATGAGCACGGTAACCCTCTTTGGTGCTGCTGCGCTGAAAAACGTTGACCAGTCCGTTGCCGACAGGACGCTGGATGTATTGCTGGAGTATGGCGTCAACCATATTGACACCGCGCCCAGGTACGGAGTCGCCGAAAAGAGGATCGGTCCCTGGATGCAGCGACACCGAAGCGATTTCTTTCTTGCGACGAAGACCGATGGCCGTACCTATCAGGCCGTAAAGGATCAACTCGCGGTCTCCCTGGATCGTCTTAAAACCGATCACGTGGACCTCTTGCAGATGCACGCGCTGTACCACCCCGATGAGTGGGATAGCGCTTTTGGCGATGATGGTGCAATCAGGGCGCTAGTCGAAGCGAAGGAAGAGGGGCTGATCAAAGCCATTGGCGTGACCGGGCATGGATGGACAATTGCTGCCATGCACAAACGATCGCTCGCCGCGTTTGATTTTGACTCGGTCCTTTTGCCCTACAACCGAATTTTCTACGCGAACGATCGCTATGCCCGTGAGTTCGACGAAGTCTGCGCCATCGCCGAAGAGCGTAACTGCGCTGTACAGACCATAAAGTCCGTTGCCCGAGGTCCATGGGCGGCGAAATCGGCTAACTACAACACGTGGTATGAACCGCTGTCCGAGCAGAGTGACATCGACAAAGCGATGCACTGGTGCATGGCACGCCCGAGAATATTCATTAACACGGTGGGTGATGTAGACCTTCTGCCCAAAGTGCTCGATGCGGCCACACGCTATACGGCCAAACCCGATGAACAGACGATGTCCGAATTCGAAGACAAGTCACGTCTGAGCACGATTTTCGGTCTCGGTACCTGACGCAAAAAAGCCCTGACTTGCGTCAGGGCTTTCTGGACTTGCTTTCGCCTCACCGTTGGTGTGACGAGCTGTCTTGCTTAGTCACGTGGATCGCGAGGATCGTCGTAGTAAGCGTTTGCGTCTTCTACTCCGCCATCTCGCTGCAGGTCAATATGGTGACCGGAAGATGAGTAACGGATCAGCTCAGCGCGAAGTGCTCTCAGGTTAGCTTCGCGTTCTGCAAGCTGTGCCTCTGTGCCGCGCGTCTTGCAGTTCTGGACGACGATTTCACGACTCTTGTCAAAATCAATCGGTCCCGGGGTTCCCATCCATACCGTGTTGCAGTGAGCAACCATCAGCTGGCGAGTTGCACGCATGCACTCAGTCTTGACTGTAGGATAAATAAAGCCGCTGCGGTGAGTTACCGTGTCGGTGTTAAGTACACCCAGTGCAAGATCAATTCCTCGATCGGCTACGTTATCGCGATCACCCTTGGTGCTGCCGTCGTGGATCTTGTATGCGTCAATTTCGTCGTCGTAGGCTTCATCGCGAACTTCGAAGATTCCGACGTCGATCATGCCATTACTCTCTGCAAGACACTGAGCTACAGCTTCAGGATGCTTTCTCCACCATACGCCACGTCTCGTTGGTGAACCGTCTGCGCCATCTCGACGATTGGAATTATTCATCACTTCACAGGTTACGATGTCGTCGGCTTCAACGTTGACGTCGATAGAGCCGGTGGTGCTTTCGTAGTTGGCTGTGAAGGGCTGGTTTGTAACCGAACGGTTGGTTCGAAAACACTCAACGTTGACCATGTTGTCGTAACCGGTCTGCTGTGTCTGCTTGACATTGATCATGCCTGGTGCCCAGTTGATGGCATCTTCAAGCTGCCACTGAAACTGAACTCGACCATTGTCGTCGGTTGTTGATGTCTTGTTGGCTGCTGCAGTTGCGTTAGGCAGTACCCACTCGTATGTGTTGTCCGATGCCATAGGCTTCGCGGTGAAATTCCAACCCGCATCCACTTCATAGGTGTCAGGCGTATCGGCTTCAGAAACCAGGTTCGTGATGGTCAGTGAAGGTGCGCAAAGCTCGGTTGCGAAACCGGCGAGCAGCTTCTCGAGTTCTACAAAGTCAGTTGCCAGAATCACGTCGGTAGTCGATGCGTCAAACGTCTGATTTACGTCGGCCTGGTTGTAAACGTCAGGGCCCGAGATCTGCTCCAGCTTGCTGACGTGGCTAGCTGCGCCGCCAACTCCAACAGTGTAAATATGAGCATTCTGATCGGTCATGATCTGCTTGGCGACGCCAGCGGCGTTGCTGAGAGCCATCGATGAGTTGCCGGTTGTTGGCGAATTCGTCGTTGGATCGATATAACTGGTTGGCTGTCCGTCAGTAATGTGAACCACAAGTCGCGGAACGTTGTGGCGAGGACTGTTTCCTGTAGCGCCTGACAGCATGTCGCGAGTCGACATCATGGCGGCCTCCCAGTTAGTGGAGCCCCCTTTGCCCGCGTGTTCGGCGTAGCCGGTCGTGCCTGCTGGAACTGGACCAGCCAGGCCGCCCGCGTCGCCGATTGCGACATTATGAATGCCGCCAGCTGCGATAGTGCCGGGGTTCACGTCGGCATAGTTTGTCTGCTCAACGCTGTCGTGCGAGTAGCTGACAACCGCGACGCGGCTGTTAGTGTTTGAAAACGCGTTCAGAAACGCGTTAGCGGCGCCGGCGACACGGTCGATAGAACCGTTTTTGTCGTCAGCGACTGAAGGATCGTTCGTGTATTTGATTGAACCTGAAGCGTCCAGCACCAGGACGATGTCCAGGCCACACTGAACCGGCAGATCCGGATTGTTGTCAACTTTCTGCGCGTTCGCAGGAGTCGAGAGCAGCACACCGCCGGTTGCGAGAACCGTGAGAGCGCTACGAAGTTTGAATTTGAAACCGTACATTGTTGTCACCCCAAAAAAGTTGCCATCGTCTGATGGCGTTGCTTTCCAGACAGTCTGATACGGGTTGATCCGCGTCAGACTAAACACGAAGCAAGTGCTCGATCGCGACCAGGGGTTACAACGAGGTTCGTGAGAACCGTTGTTAAGAGCGTTGTTGCGACGCTCTTTGTCTCTTGTGAGATCCAGACGTTTGGGTCTGGCTCTGCAAGTCACCCCCCGGAGACTTCGAGTGCTTGTTCGTACACCCACAACGAATACTACGTAGGAGGGTTTGGGTGAACTATGAAGTTGATCTCATGTTTTTCGTGAGTTCATTACATCGACATGAATTGTCAGGTGCAATGCCCCGGTTTTTTCATGTGAATACTATCGAGTTCAATAAGGCCGATTTAGTCCTATGAAAAATCGAGCCACTATCGGAAGTTCCGGGTGACGTGTCTGATTGTTAGCGGGGAGATTTCCTGAAGACAGTTATTCCTGCAACGGCGTGTTGGATATCTGATTCAGGCGTCTATGTTGAAAGTGTTGCTCACCTTCGGCCGACCCGCATCACCCTTCGGGTCAGGCCAGCTTCCAGAAAAATGTGCCGCTTCAGTCTTTAAGCACTTTCGCTAAAACTGTTGATAGCGCGCAGGGCCGCACAGGCCGCTCCATATCCGTTATCTATATTCATGACGCAGATTCCGGGCGCACAGCTTGCCAGAATCGCGTTCAGTGCGGCATTGCCACCTGTGGCGACCCCGTATCCTACGGACGTCGGTACCGCGATGATCAAACCCGGAACCAGACCGCCAAGAACACTCGGCAAAGCAGCATCCATTCCGGCGACTGCGATAACCACCGAAAACTGCTTCAGTTCATCGACGCGATCCATCAATCGCCAGACCCCGGCTACGCCAACGTCATAGACCTCGTGGCTTCGGACACCGTTGAATTCAAGGGTACGAACCGCTTCGCGCGCAACAGGGACGTCCGACGTGCCGGCGGTTACGATCGCCACATCAGCGGTTTCTGGCAGATCGCGGGTTGGTTGACCGAACCAGGCGGTGTTGGAGACCGGATCATGGTCGAGGCGTTCCCTGTGTCTTGCTGGCAGAGCTTCGACTTTCTCGGTTGAAATTCGTGTCAGGAGCAAAGACATCTGTTTTGCTGCCGCATCGTTGAGAATGCTGTCGATATGCTCTGAGCGTTTGCTGTCACAGAGTATTGCTTCGTCGATACCTATTCTTGATGCGCGAGCATCATCAGGCGTGTGGTCTCGGTCTTTCATGGATTTGGTCTTCAGATGGTGGTCAAAAATGCGCTGCCCATTCGATAGGCCTCGAACGACACCGAAGCGTCTGGACGGCTTTTGATGAAGTGACTGGCAACGGACCTGCGCAAAGACTCGCGTTCTGCATCGGCGAGACCATCAAGACAGTCTTCATCGAGCTCTATGACGATGCCGGCCTCTCGAACTCTGCAGCGTACGGTCTTTGCGGTCAGTTCGTTTCGGAGCATTTTTTCCACGGCGTTGATGCTCAAAAGCTGGGCGGGGTCGATGCTGATTCCCGTTTCAACGCGACTGGACAGACAGGGCGCGGCCGGAAGTTCGGCGACATCGTCGAGTTCAAGCTTTCTCGCGATTAACCGTACCCCGGCCTTGCTGATCCCGGCGTCAACGTACGGGTGCTTAACCCCATGATCGTCGGCGGCTTTCAGACCGGGTCGATAGTCGCCAAGGTCGTCCGTGTTTGTACCTGATACTAAAGTGGCCCGGGTATGGGAGACCATTGCACCGTAGAGATTGGTTTTGCAGAAAAAGCATCGATTGGCTGGATTAGCCATGTAGTTTTCGTCGTCAAATTCACCGGCGTTCAAGACCTGCAGATCCCAGTTCTCGGTCTTTGCGTAGGCCCGTACCCGATCGGTTGATTCTTCGGGCACGGCCGGAGACACGGCATGAAACATCTGCACGGACCGGTCTGTCATTCGACCGGCGACGACCGCGAGAGTCATGCTGTCCACGCCGCCACTCACGGCAACCGCGATCGGCCCGATCGCGTCGATCGCGGCCTCAAGGTCGGCGATTAGTTTTTCTGCGGTCACGTTCTATTGGTCCTCGGCATCACGTCTAAGTGCCTGGCGGTGTCGATGGCTGTCGTTATCGCTGTCGCCGTCCGCCAGGTCGTCGATTTCGGCCTTTGTTGTTGTAGAGCCGTCCGGTCGTCTTGCGGTCTTGATCCGGATCGTGTTGTTTCCGACGGTCTTTTCGCCGGGGGTGCGATCCAGTACGGCGCGATTGATTATCTGCCATCGCGCGCCCAGAGTTGTTGTTTGGGTAAAACATCTTTCAAGCACGCTGTTGACCGCACTGATCCGCGTCATGACCTGAACCCGAATCATCAAACGATTCTTTTTGCCGGTCACCGTACTCTGCACAACGTCAAGAACATCGCTGGAGTTTCGCAACGCCTCAAGTCCTACTCCCAGATCTTCCGGGGTCTGATCGTCGATTTCGAACTCGATCAACGCAATCTGCTCGTTACTGAAACCTGGCGCTGAGTGGCTGTCATAGAGACTGGCGCGCAGCATATTGCTGATACCGGGAAAACGCTTGGTGCCAAACCCTGCTCCCGTTCCCTGAAGCACACGCGGGGAGTTGGAGCCGCTGAACGTCGGTTGAAGAAACTTGAGAATGGCGGCACCCGTCGGCGTGACACGTTCACCCTCCAGTCCGTCATCAACAAGCGGCATTCCTTCGAGTAACAGCGCCGTAGCCGGTGTCGGCACAGGCAATCGGCCGTGAGCCGTCGGCACGAGACCACGGCCCATCGGGAGTGCCGAAGAGGACGTGCTCGTGATGCCCATTCGATCGATCAACCATCCAGCCATCACAATGTCGGCAATCGAGTCCCAGGCGCCAACTTCGTGAAAGGCGACATCATCGACCGACTTGCCGTGCACGCGCGCCTCGGCTTTCGCGAGCTCGGAGAATATTTCAATCGCTGCGGATTTCGCGCCGGTTGGCAGCTTTGCCTGCTGGAGCATTGCGCGTATGTCACGCCACGCCCGGTGGGTGTGCGCGTGCGAATGTCCGTGATCATGTTCGTGTCCATGGTCGTGTCCATGTCCATGTCCATGGTCGTGCGTATGTTCGTGAACGCCATGGTGATGATCGTGGTGATGGACGTGCTCAGCCGCGCCGTGGCCGTGCTCAGGTCCGGTCGCAGCCGCTCCCACGGGTGCGACGGTGATCCGTGACCCCGTCAGTGTTCCATCGTCAAAATCCTCGCGATTGACGGTGACAAGCGTGTCCAGATCGGCCGTGGTCAACGCAGCCAGCATCTCCGTTTCAAGTTCGGGACGGGCGTCAAGCAGCGCTGCGACAAACATGTCGCCCGCAATGCCGCCTACCGTATCCAGATGAAGATGGATGGACTCAGATTGCTTGTTCGGCGCCGTCATCGGTGTTCGGGTGTTCAAAAGGATGCGAGGTGGATTCAGAGTCTGACTGTAAAGTCGTTTTGGCCAGAGACATCACGACCGCGCATGAGAAACACGGTTCGTTCACTGTGGTCCATGATCTTCAACTTCTTGTGCAGGTCCTTGGCAACTTGACGATCAAAAACTGAGGTTGTCGGCATATATCGAAGCGTCATGCCGCGGCGCGATTGTGAGGAATGATTAGCCTCGGATCCGTGCAGGAGATAGACGTCGTGCAGCGAGATCTGTCCTGGTTTGAGGAGCAGATCGACGGCGTCCGCTTCGTCGTATTCGGCAGGGTCCAGTTCCTGATTGAGGGTCAGGTTTTCTGCGTCGTTCGTATGGTGCTTTCGCAATCGACGGCTTTTGTGAGACCCGCGAATCATCCGAAGGCAGCCGTTCTCGGTGGTGGTTTCATCCAGCGCGATCCACACCGTGCACGTCGCGAGCGGCCGAACTGGCCAGTACTCGCCGTCCTGATGCCAGGGCGTGGCGTGTCCGCCATTAGCGGGCTTGGCAAAGAAGCTGGAGTTCCAGAGCGCGATGTCTGGCCCGATAACCTGCTCAACCATGTCGAGAATATCGGGGTGGCGAGCGACGCCAAGAAATCCGGTATCGAATTTCAGAATATTTGGACAGTAATTTTCGAATTCGGGATGTTTTTTCAGAAGCCGTGCGTGGGCTTGCTTGATGTCCTCTACCATATCTTCGGGTAGCGTAAAGTCCGGCGTGACGTAGCCGTCTTCGTGGTATCTGGCGATCTGTTCCTGATTCAACATGTTCGTCTCGCTCAAGCTGCGCATTCTTCGAAAAACTATATCAGGCAGGAGCTTAAGATGCCGACAATAGACGGTATTCACTTTACGGATTCAGGGACCGGTACAGCGTCAGTCGTGCTGGTCCACGGCTTTACCTGCGACCACACCGACTGGGATCGTCAAATTGCGTATTTGTCGCAAAATTACCGGGTGATTGCGCTGGACCTGCCCGGCCACGGTCAGTCGATTACAGGCGAGCCTTCCATTGCCGCGCTCGGTGCATCCGTGGCGACGCTGGTACATCAGCTTGAGCTCGTCAATACCACCCTGGTCGGGCACAGCATGGGGTGCCGTGTGGTGCTCGAAGCGTCCCGTATATGTGGTGATCGCGTCAAAGGCATTGTCTTCGTTGATGGCAGCCGGGCGGCCACCACGCCAGCCGAGTATGAGGCGCTTAAACATCGGCTCGAAGGAATCGAATTTTCTGAATTCGGGGCCTCACTGTTTGGTCAGATGTTCACGGAGAAAACCGAAAGCGATACGCGTGAACGCATTATCGCGCGAGCTCTGGGGGTGGACCCCGAGTGGGCCCGGTCGCTGTTTGTGGATATGGGTCACTGGGACGCGCACACGCTTCACATAACGCTCGCGACCAGTGAACTGCCGATGCTGGTCTACCAGACGACGACCATTGCAAACGCGGGAGACCGGCAAACGCTTTCCAGTGGTGAAGCAACGGCGTTCACCGACTATCTTAAGTCAATGTTCAACCACGACAGATCTGAAATCGAAGTCTTGCCAGACACCGGCCACTTTCCGCAGTTTGAAGAACCGGATCAACTCAATACCGCGATTGAGCGCATGCTGCGTCTAGCCCTTTGAGCGAATCGCATCACTTAGATCAGTCACCTCTTTTCTGAGTGATCTGACTTCTTCCAGCAGTTGTTCACGTTCGATGTGCGCGGCTTGAGCGTGTGCCGCTTCTTCCTCGTGGTAATCACTTTGCATGGCGTTGACGACGACCGCGATAAAAAGGTTGAGCATCGTAAACGTCGCAACCAGAATGAAGGGGATAAAAAATGCCCATGCGTATGGGTACGTCTCCATCACCGGTCGCACGATCCCCATCGACCAGCTCTCGAGCGTCATGATCTGGAACAGCGAGTACAGGCTGTCCCCCAGTGATCCGAACCACTCGGGGAACGCGTCACCGAAGAGTTTGGTCGCCATGACGGCAGCCACATAGAAGACGAGCGAAAGCAAAGCGATGACCGTGCCCAAGCCGGGCAGGGAACCCAGCAGTGCGCTGACGACCCGGCGCATCCGTGGCACTACCGATATCAGTCGCAGGACCCTGAGGATTCGAAGAGCGCGCAGTACGGTAAAACCTTCCGAAGCGGGCGCGAGAGCGATCCCGACAATGATGAAGTCGAAAATACTCCAGGCGTCGGTAAAAAATCGCCAGCCGTAAGCGTAGAGTCGTAACAGGATCTCGAGTACAAAGACCACAAGCACGAGATCGTCAATCAGCGTGAGGAGCGAACCAAAGCGCCCGCTGATGTCTTTGCTGGTTTCCAGACCGAGGGTGATCGCGTTGATCACGATCAGAATGATGATGGTCTTCTGGAACCATCCACTTTCGACCAGAGTTCTAGCGCGGTCTCTGAGTGTTCGGGATTGGGTTTCAGGCATTGTTTCGAATTCGGGTGAGAGTCACAAAAAGCAGGATGCCGCCTGCCGCCGCATAACCCGCAAGGATCAGGCAGGCATTTTCAATAGGTACACCGTTGTCCATCAACAGGCCAACAATGACCGGACCAAGGGCCGAGGCGAGTACGCCAAGTGCGGTAGCGAGGGATTTGATCGCTCCAATATTGCCGACACCATAGACTTCGGCCCACATCGCCGAAACCGCTGTGTGCGAGATTCCAACGTGGATGCCGGCAATGGTGAGATAGACCCATACGGTTAACGGACTTTCAAACAGCGCGACCACAACGACGCAGATCACGAGCGGCAGATGCATCACGGCCACCAGTCTTATTGCTCCGAGTCGATCAATCAACGGGCCGGTGATCAGCGATGTCAGAATCGTGGCGATCGCATAGATAATGTAGCTTCCGGTTATCCAGGCGTGGGACCAGCCTTTGGCGTCGGCGAGATTCAGATGATGGAAAAACAGGGCCGTTACAATCACACCGGGCGCCATCAGGCCGGGCATGAGCAAATAAAAACGGCCGTCGCGAAGCACCTCACGCAGAGTCCAGGAACGCGTTCGAGACTCGGTATCGTTTGACGCCACGACTTCGCTGGCGAGCCATCGCTTGTGTCGTTCTTCGTGGCCGGCAAGCAGAAATATCACCAGCGGAACGACGATCAGAGCCAGAAATGCGGCGACCCCGGTGTACGTCGAGCGCCATCCAAACGTCGCAATGCAGCTGACTGCTGCGACCGGAAATATCGCCTCACCGGCTGCGAAGCCCAGTGACGCTACCGCAATTGCCCTGCCTCGAAACTCGTCGAAGTACCGTGCCATGGACGTAATTGAAATATGACTCATCAATCCCTGTCCGGACTGACGCAGCAGAAATATCGCCGGGATCAACATCCATGCGGCCGTCGCCAGCGTGATGAAAATGCATGCGAAAACGAAAAGGGCGCAGACCAGGAGCGTGTAGTACTTGAGATCAAGTTTGTCGATATAGCGACCGCTGAATGGCAGGACGGCAGCACTGCACAATGTTCCGATCATGTAGACCGTTCCCCATTGTGTGTGCGAGAGGGAGAACTCGCTTTGCAGCGCGGGGCCGAAGATGCCGATGAAATACGTCTGACCAAAACTCGACGCCAGCGTAATCAGAAACCCGTAAGACACGAAGCGCAGATTGGTCCGCGCAAAATCGACATAGCTCAGTAGCTGAAGATTCATATCTCAATGAACTCGCGGTCGATCGAGTGGCCGCCATTCATGCGTGTGATGGCGCCGAAAGTTGGACCAGTTTGGGAGAGTTCAATCGTGTGCTGCGCAAATCGCGCTCGTCATCTGAGTCGGTGCGCGAACTATACCCTGCCATCTCGGACCGCGCGCCAGAGTTTGTCGGGTGTGAGTGGCATCTCGATGGCGTCAGCGTTTTCGACGCCTCCTGCACGCAAAGCATCGGTGACCGCGTTGACCATCGCTACCGTTGACGCAACGCAACCGGCTTCTCCACAGCCTTTGATTCCGAGTGGATTTGTTTCAGGCGGGGCGTCCTCGAACAGATCGACTTCAAAGTCGGCGGGAAAATCATCCGCTCGCGGCAGGCAATAGTCCATGAATGAGCCAGCGAGCAGTTGGCCTGATTCGTCAAATGTTGCCTTTTCCATCACCGCCTGCCCCAGTCCCTGAACGACTCCGCCAACAATCTGGCCTGTGACAACCAGGGGGTTCACGATTTTGCCGAAGTCATCGACAATCTTGTAATCGACAATTTCGATTTCGCCCGTTTTCGGATCTATCTCGATCTCAACCGCGTGGCAACCGTTAGGGTACGTAAACGCTTCTCGATCGTAGGTGTTGATTTCGTCGAGCGCGCGCGCCTCGTCGGACTCGAGTCCTTCGCCGCGAGCGGCTGCGTTCGCGACATCGCTTAAAGAAACCTTTCGGTCAGTACCCTTGACCACAAAATTGCCACCCTCGAGAGCGTCGGCCTGTGTATCGAACTCGATATCCGCAATAGCGGCTTCGAGCAGGTGGGCGGCGATTCGCTGTCCCTTTTCGATGATCTGATCGGTTGCACCAAATATCGCGCTGCCGCAGATCTGCAGCGAGCGAGAGCCGCCATGACCTCCGCCCATTGGTACGCCAATGCCTGTGCTTGCCTGGGAGAATTTGATTTGCTGTATGTCGATTCCGAGTCGATCTGCAACCAGCTGACTGAATACGGTTTCGTGGCTCTGGCCGTTGGACTGAGTTCCCACCATCAAATGTACAGCGCCGTCAGGCTGGATCTGTATTCGCGCATTTTCACTTGGGCCACCCAAAGTCGATTCCAGGTACGAAGCGACCCCGAGGCCGCGCAGCTTGCCAGCCGCCCGCGCCTTGATTGCGCGTGCGCCAAAGTCCTGTGCCTGAATAAGCTCCAATGCCTTGTCCATCACGACCTCGAAGGCCCCGGAGTCGATTACTTTCCCGAACGCGTTGGTATACGGCAGGCTCTCCACGCTGATCAGATTTTTGCGGCGAAGCTCGACCGCCGACACGTCAAGTTCTCGAGCGGCAACCTCGACCATGCGTTCGGTAATAAAATTCGCCTCGGGTCTGCCGGCCCCGCGATAAGCGTCCGTGGGTGTCGAGTTGCTGAAGTACCCCTTGACGTTCATGTAGAGGTTGGGAATTTCGTAAGGCCCACCGAGGACCGCGGCCGTGGCAACAGTCGGTACAACTGGACCGTTGGTGGACAGATAGGCACCCATGTCGGCGACGCCCAGCACTTTCATGGCCGTGAATCGCAGATTTTTGTCCAGACCGAGCCTCGCCGTGTGTCGTACATCGCGGCCCTGGGAGTCCGTTAAAAACGTTTCCGAGCGAGAGTTGACCCAGCGGACGCTGCGGTTGAGTTGACGAGCAGCAAACACGCACATGACGTGCTCGGGCTGCATCTGATTCTTGGCACCAAACCCGCCGCCGACGTCGGGCGCCGCGACGTGATAGTTGCTTTCGTCATCGCCGAACACCGATGCGAGCAGTCCGCGAAAGGTAAAGACGTTCTGTATCGCACCTTCGAGTTTGACAATGTCATTGTCGATGCTGACGCAGCACCCGCGATTCTCCATCGGACTCACGACGACGCGGTTGTTGTACATGCTGTACTCGATGACGTGCTCTGATTTCTCAAGAGCTTCATCCACCGCCGTCTCATCGCCGTTTTCCCAGTCGAAGCAGAGGTTGCCCGGCACATCGACATGAAGCGTTGGCGCCTCTTCACGGCGTGACACTTCGGCACTGGCGACACTCGGCAGATCGGAAAATTCGCATTCAATCAGATCCCGCGCATCTTCGGCCTGAGCCCGGGTGTCGGCGACGACCATCGCTATGGGCTGGCCAACAAAGCGAACGCGATCTGTTGCGAGACACGGAAACAATGGATGTCGAATTGCCGAGCCGTCGCGGCTTTTGAAGTCTGAACGTATTGGAATATTGCGCAGCCCGGCTTCGCGCCAGTCGCGGCCGGTGTATACGGCGAGAACTCCAGGGGACTTGCGAGCTCTTTCGATATTTACGGACGTGATATCCGCATGCGCCACCGGCGAGCGCATAAATACGCCATGAGATTCGTTATCTGTTCGAATATCTTCGGCGTATCGACCCGTGCCGGTTACAAACCGAACGTCTTCGAGCCGTCTGACCGGTTGTCCAAAACTGTATCTACCCATGAGAGACCCTTGTTCCTGATTGAAATCCGGCGACAGCTAACCCCACCGCACACAGCGATGACCGTGAAGCTGTTGGGACGCCGAAAGAATCTACGCCGCTGCGTACAGCGATCGGTTATTCGGTTGTGTGAATCCAGTGGTGGTGAGGTCATCGAGGATCATCGCTGTAAAATCTGCTCGATCAAGTTTGCGACAGGCCTGAAACAGGATCTGCACAAAAACATCACGTTGAGCGTGGCTGCCGCCCATTCGCCACAGCTCGCGCCGAGCGGGCATCAGGATGTCGATCACACCCTGGTAGTCTTGTTTGAACCACGCAAGAGAGGCTTTCGCCGCGGGAAGCGATGCGTAGCGCACGCGCGGCGCAAGTGATCCGCCGTTGGTCTGTGCGAAATCGTCCAGCGACCGAACAAGCGTCTGCGCCTCTTCGAAACGACCGCATGCGGCCAGTGTCATGACCGCATGAGCGCTGGTGAAAGGGCTCTCGTGATTGTCGATTCGCTCGGCGCAAAAATCAGCGATCGTATGCCAGCGATCGCCAACGTCTACGCCTCTCAACTGCAGGCGCAGCAGGATCGACGCGACGTTCTGAAGGTCTATGTAAGCATCCGGCATGGCCTGAACGAGAGGCGACTCCGGATTGCGAATCTGGGTGTCTACAAGTTCAAGTATCCTCGCGTGATCGCCTGACTCGAGACAGAAAAGTGCCAGGTGCCACCACAGATGATGTTTCATCTGATTGACGCCATCCCAATTTGGGGTGAGCGGTTCGATCCATGCGATTCCCTCTTCGTCACGCCCGTCCATTTCCAGAACGTGCGCTACCGCATGGGCAGCCCAGGGGTCGGACGGGTCCAGCGAGACCGCCTCGCGCCCGAATTTTTCGGCTTCGGTTCGGTGCCCCGCTTCTTCGAGGCTGAACGCGTAAACGGCGAGAAAGGTGCTGTAGTCTGGCTCGTCGCCACTAAAAGACTGAAACGCACGTTCGGTAACGCTCTTCATGGTCTTTGCGTCACCACTCCAGAAAAGTTCCTGCTGCAGTATGCGGTGACCGAATACATCGGTCGGGTTTTTGGTCAGGTGAAGCTCGAGTTCAAGCACCGCCCGATCCAGATTACCGGCCACCATATACTCAAGGACTCTGGAATAGGTTTGCTCGTGCTCGCTTTGCCTGTCGTTGACCTTACTGTCCGCGAGACACTGTTCGATCATCGGCCGGAACTTCTTGTGTCGTCCACCGTAAAGAATGATTCCTTTTGCCGCATGGGCGAGTGTCAGCGACTCGTCGTTCTGTTCAGCGGCGACAATTGCTGCATCCAGATTGCCCATGGCGTCCACACGCCATCGATTGAAACCATCGATACCGGCAACCAGTGCAGACTGCGCAGCATCACTTGTAGTGGTGATTTGAAGATCGGAAACAGGCATGTCGCATCCAGACGTCAATGATGAATCGTTCATTCTGGAGTTGCGGACAGGTTGTCGCAACCACACGTTGAACAGTGTGGAAGATTCGCTCAAATTTATCAGCAAATTGCGCCCGTGGGCTAAACTTGAGACATGGCTATCAAGCGTCGGCAAGTGGTTCAGTGTGTTACCTCTCTGGGGGCAATCCTGGCGTTGCCGACCGCTGTATCGACCGGTCGGGCGTCGACGGACGACATACAGCGTGCAGGCACGGTGCTGGTCGATCCCGCCACTGATATTTCCGAGTGGAAATCCGACGGCACCAGGCCGCGACCGGTGTGGACCAATGAAACGGTGGCGGGTGTTGACGCAATCTCAGTGACGGCGCGAGGCAGCGTTGGAATTTTGCATCGATCAATTTCGGTCGACGTCACGTCTCAACCCGTTCTGACCTGGCGCTGGTACGCTTCCGCCTTGCCTCAGGAGGCCGATCTGTCGAGCACCGATGCCGACGATGTTGGTGCGGGACTGGCGCTGGTTTTTGGTGAAGTAGGCCTGTTCAAGAAGCACCCTCCGATGCTGATCTACATCTGGGGCGCGTCAAAGGACCAGTCCGGTGATGTCGTCCAGTGCGTACGACACCCCGAGACGATGAGATTTATTGTTGTTGAAAACGCGCAGACGCCGCTTGGACAGTGGCGTGATGCAACTCGCAACGTTGTCGATGACTACGCAAGCGCATTTGGGCAACCGCCGACTGAACGGGTCAGGTCAGTTGCGCTCTGGGCTGACAGTGATCAGACGGGCGGCGAAACCGTAGCCGCGTTCGGCCCCGCGAGACTGCAACGGTCCTGAGCTACTTAACGTAAACTAGCGACTTTAATCATGTCGAGAGTTGCAACAGATGTCTGTAGCGGTAGCCGTAAAAAGAGGAGGAGCGATTGCTCTGGCAACGGACAGTGTGACGAGCTTCGGTTCGCTGCAGCTTCCGGCGGACAACCTCAGTAGCACCAAGGTCGTCAAGTGCGGGTCCGCCTGGATCGCGGGGACCGGTTGGAGCAAATACGATCTCATTCTTCGTGACTACATCGCGCGTTCCAAGCGTGTCCCGAAGCTTGATGACGAGATGGGCATTTTTAAGTTCTTCCACGCGCTATGGGGTGATCTTGGAAAGCGGTACTCCCTCGTCAACGAGCAGGCGGATGACAAGGATTCACCGTTCGGAGATCTCGATTCGTCTTTTCTGATCGCCTCGCCCAAAGGGATTTTTTATGTAGCGAGCGATATGTCGGTGACCGCTTTTGACAACTACTTCGCAATCGGTTCCGGACAGGACTATGCGCTGGGTGCATGTCACGCGCTCAAGTCATCAAAGCAGACCGCGGCCAGGCTGGCCTCTGCCGCGGCCCAGGCCGCCTGTGCTTATGACGCCTACTGTGGTGGCGAGATCAATGTGGTTGAAGTCAAGCAAAAGGGATAACGATATGTTACGACTCATTAAGAGTGTGTGGATGCTTTCACTGGTTTTGCTCTCGATCGGCGTCGTCGAGGCCGGTGAATTCACCTACAGGGGTAAGGTCGAGCAGGGCGGTTTGCTGTTTGCGTCAGTGCCGCCTGGATCCCGGGCGTCAATCGATGGCAAAGAGGTCAGGGTTTCTCCCAACGGTGATTTTCTGATCGGCTTTAACCGTGACCATCCAGACACGTCCACCGTTGTGATCACCTACCCGAACAAGCTTCAGGAGCAACATGTCTTTAATGTCGCGAAGCGCAAATACGATATTCAGAAAATCGAAGGTGTCGCCAAGAAATACGTCTCACCACCAGAGTCGACCCTGAAGCGGATCCGCGCGGACAATCGACTGATCGGGATTGCGCGCAAACGCGACGACGCGCGCACCGATTTTCTCGAGACGTTCATCTGGCCTGCCATTGGGCCAATTTCAGGCGTCTACGGCAGCCAGCGATATTTCAACGGTAAGCCTCGCCGGCCACATTTTGGTCTCGACATCGCCGCGCCCAAGGGAACGCCGGTGAAGGCGCCCGCGAGCGGAATAATTACGGTGGCTCACGCGGACATGTACTATTCGGGCGGAACAATCATGCTCGATCACGGGCACGGGCTGTCTTCGTCATTTCTGCACCTGGACACCGTGACCGTAAAGGTGGGACAGGTGGTACGTCAGGGCGATATCATCGCCACGATTGGAGACAGTGGCCGGGTCACCGGCCCGCATCTGGACTGGCGCATGAACCTGTTCAAGCTGCGAATCGATCCACGACAGCTTGTTGGCGACATGCCGGCCTCTGATCAATAACCGTCCGGCAGGCTGTTGCGCTCAATTTTCTATTTAAAGAACCCTGATGATGAATTCGAATACCGCCAGTTACTTCCTGCGTCCGGGTGTTGTGCTCGCAACGATCGCCATGGTGGCAGTCGTCGTCGCGTCCAACTACCTGGTGCAGTTTCCTGTTCAACCGGAGCAGGTGCCCGCTGGCCTCGCCAACGGCGTGACTGGAATATTTGGAATACCGATCAACGAACTCCTGACCTGGGGCGCGTTCACCTACCCGATCGCATTTCTTGTCAACGATCTGACCAACCGCCGACTCGGAACCGGTGCCGCGAGAATTGTCGTGCTGGTGGGTTTCGCACTTGCGGTTCTGATCTCGATCAAGGTGGCCGACTGGAGAATCGCGCTCGCATCAGGCAGCGCTTTTCTGGCGGCACAGCTTTTTGATACGCAGCTTTTTCACAGGCTTCGTCATGGAGCTTGGTGGAAAGCTCCCGTAGTGTCGTCTACGCTGGCATCGATCATAGACACCGCCCTGTTCTTTTCAATCGCGTTTGTTGGTACCGGGTTGCCCTGGATGACGTGGGCGCTGGGTGACTACGGCGTGAAGCTTCTCGTCGCGCTGGCCATGCTGGTTCCGTTCAGAGCGCTGATGATCGTGACGCGACCAGCTAACGCTCTGACCTGAAAGGCCCAATGAGCAAGCCTCGCAAAGTGGGTCTGGTTGGTCTTGGTGTCATGGGGCGTGCGCTGGCCCAGAACATACTGAACAACAACTTCGAGCTGATCGCATACGATGTTGATCAGCAGGCCCGGGCAGAACTCACGATGGCTCACCCGGCCGCCAAAACAACGGATTCTCTTGCAGCGCTCGCGGCTTCTCTTGAAGCGCCGCGCGTGATCCTTCTGCTGGTCCCGGCTGGGGACATCGTTGACGAAACGCTCCGGGCGCTTGACGAAGTGCTGGATCGAAATGACATTGTCGTTGATCTCGGCAACAGTAATTTTGCGGACACCAATCGACGCTGTGATCTTCTTGCGTCAAAAGGCCTGCGGTTCATAGGCAGCGGAATTTCGGGTGGAGAAGAAGGTGCGAGAAACGGTCCGGCGCTGATGCCCGGAGGTGATCCAACGGCGTGGTCCGAGGTGCAGCCGTTACTCGAGGCAATCAGTGCCAGATTCAACGGCGAACCCTGCTGTAACTGGGTTGGCGACGGCGGCTCTGGACACTACGTCAAGATGGTGCACAACGGCATCGAATATGGCGACATGCAGGTCATTGCCGAAGTCTACGATCTGATGCACCGCGGTCTCGGTCGCAGCCACGAGCACATCGCAGATTTATTCGCCCGATTCAATGCCGGAGATCTCGAGAGCTATCTGCTTGAGATTGCCGTGGATGTTCTGCGCAAGCGCGACGCTGACGGCACGGCGTTGATTGAAAAAGTTCTTGATGCCGCGGGCCAGAAAGGCACGGGTAAGTGGACGGGTATCTCGGCGCTGGATCTCGGTACACCCGTGTCGTTGATTGCCGAAGCCGTATTTGCGCGCTGTGTTTCGTCGCGAATCGACGAACGAGCGGCACTCTCGTCCATTTTTGATCAACCGGCAGTGCTCACGGTCGATGATGATACGGCTTTTGAGTCGGACCTCGCTGATGCCCTTTTTGTCGCCAGGGCGGTGAGCTACACACAGGGATTCATGCTGATGTCGGCCGCTTCAGGGGAATACGGCTGGGAGCTTCGCCTGAGCAATATTGCGCGCCTCTGGCGTGGTGGCTGCATCATTCGAAGCGCCATGCTCGAACCGATCGCGGCAGCTTTTGACCGTGATCCTTCACTCGCGGTTCTTTTCGGGGATCCCTGGTTTGCGAACGAGTTCAAGCGCCGACTGCCCGGTCTTCGACGCGTTGTGGCTGCGTGTGTAGAAGCCGGCCTGCCCGTGCCGTGCCTCGCCAGCGCTGTCGGGTTCGTAGACGCAATGCGCAGTCGCCGCACGTCTGCCAACATGATTCAGGCGCTACGGGACTGTTTTGGTGCGCACACTTTTGAGAGAGTCGACAGCAGTCGCGGTCAGATGTTCCATAGCGACTGGTCGAGTCAGTCCCCAGAGTGATGGAAGAAAAGACGGGCGTTTTTCTTGCATTTGACATCGGCACCTCCAGTTTGCGAACTGCGGTGTTCGATTCGACTGCTCAGCTGCTTGAAGGAACCCAGAGCCGCAAGAGCTATCGGCTGCTGACCGATAACGAAGGCCGGGCAGAACTGGACCCGGCCGACATGCTTGCGGCCGCGATTGAATGCACGCAACAAACGCTTGTTAACTGTTCCAGTCTTTATCCGGGTCGCAAGATTGTCGCGGTTGGCGCTTCCTCGCTCTGGCACAGTCTTTTGGGTCTGGATACCACCGGCGAACCGCTTACCCGTGTAATCACCTGGGCTGATTCCCGAGGCGCGCACGAGACAGCAAAGCTCCGCGAGCAGCTCGATGCGCGCGCAACGCACCAACGGACCGGGTGCATGCTTCATGCGAGTTTCTGGCCGGGTAAGCTACTGGCGCTGGGCGCCGACCGGACGCTTTGTGAGCGAGTCGCGTTCTGGGTCTCTCCGGCGGAATACATCTATCGCGAGATCGCAGGAATAAACGTGTGCGCACCGGGTATGGCCAGCGCGACCGGTCTGTACAACGCGCAGACCCAGACCTGGGACAGCCAAATGCGAGAGATCTGTGACGTGGCTGCCGAGCAGCTGCCCCGGCTGGACCCGGGGCCGCAACGGCCTGATCACACGCGACTGGTGCAGCATGGTCTCGAAGATCTGACGGATGCCCGCTGGTATGCGGCGATTGGCGACGGTGCCGCAAGCAATCTTGGTAGTGGAGGTGATCGACCGGGTGTTGCGGCGATAAACCTCGGCACCAGTGGCGCGGTCAGACTGATGGAAAGCGGCGAAAACCTGGACGCACCTTACGGTCTGTTTGGCTATCGTCTCGACGAGTCACGGTATCTCGTAGGCGGCGCCGTTTCCAATCTGGCAAGTCTATTGCAGTGGTGCTGGCGGGAGCTTGAGATACCGGATTCGTACGATGCGTTCGAAGACCTTCTCGAGTCACGTCCGGCACCTGAACATGGCTTGAGTGTTTTACCCTTTTGGCTTAACGAGCGTGCGCCGCGCTGGCGCGATGATCTTACGGGCGGGATATTCGGTTTGACCCAGTCCACAACCAGCCTTGATATTGCCCAGGCCACACTCGAATCTGCCTACCATCGGCTGGCGCTGATTGTGGATGCTCTCAGCAAGACCCGGGAAGTGAAGCGCATCATTGTCTCCGGTGGACTTGCGACACGACGCAGCGCGATGCAGCGTCTGTGCAATGTTCTCGGTGAGCCGATAGAGGTCTGCAGTGTCAGCGACGCATCAATTCGCGGGGCCGTGGCGTACGTTCTTTCGAGAGAGGGTGTTGTGATCGACGAACCCGATGTCGCGTTCAGTCTTACACCTGATCGGCAGCTGAAGGCTGAATTTGCGTCTCAGCGGGATCGTCAGGTTGAATTTGAGCGTAAACTTTTCGGAATTGAATTCGAGTGACTAAACAGAGAGTCTGCCATGCAAAGTGATCCCATATCGCGCGCACTGTCGAAGTTCCCGGTCGCAACCCTGGGGCATTTGCCAACGCCGCTTGAACCCATGCCTCGATTGAGTGAATTCTGCGGATCCGCCTCTCTTTACATCAAGCGCGATGACTGCACCGGTCTTGCCTTTGGTGGAAACAAAATTCGTCAGCTTTCGTTCTATCTCGGGGACGCGCTGCAAAGCGGGGCAGATACG
This sequence comes from uncultured Gammaproteobacteria bacterium, assembly GCA_938034705.1. Taxonomy (GTDB): domain Bacteria; phylum Pseudomonadota; class Gammaproteobacteria; order Arenicellales; family CALHMG01; genus CALHMG01. Next base: position 19,963 of record CALHMG010000137.1, on the reverse strand, counting down.
ATTCTTATCACGGGCGCAACGCAGTCCAACTATGTGCGCTGTGCGGCGGCCGCCTCGGCCAAGCTCGGTCTGGAGTGTCACGTTCAGCTGGAAGATCGTGTGCCCAAATACGATCACGCGTACAAAAACTCGGGTAACGTTCTGCTCGATCATCTGTTTGGAGCCAGTGTCTCTTACTACACCGAAGGCGCCGGTGAAGATGAGGCGGGCGCGGATCGTCAACTCGACGAGCTTGCGGACCGGTTGCGCGAAGAGGGCCGCAGTCCGTACGTGGTGCATCTCAGTACCGGTCACAAGCCTGTTGGAGGTCTGGGGTACGTTGGTGCCGCAGGCGAGATCCTCGATCAAATTGTCGAGCAACAGCTCGATGTCGATGCAATCGTTGTCGCGTCAGGTTCGGGGCACACCCACGCGGGCCTTGTTGTCGGTCTCAAGCTCGCGGACTGCACGATCCCGGTCAAAGGCATATGCGTACGTCGAGCCGCCGCGCTGCAGCAACCCCGTGTGTTTGGTCTGTGCCGAGAAATCGAGGGAATGATGGGAATAGACCCGGTCGTTGATGAATCCGACGTGCGCGTCGACGACGCGTTTCTCGCGCCGGGTTACGGCAAACTCAATCCACCCACCATAGAGGCGCTGAAGTGCGCCGCACGATATGAGGGTCTGGTGGTCGACCCGGTCTACACGGCCAAGTCCATGGCCGGGGCGATGTCACTGGCTCGCGCGACGCCGGCCGGCAAAAACATACTCTACGTTCACACAGGTGGTGGTCCTGGAGTGTTTGGCTACGAAAACGACTTAACCGAACTGCTCGCGTCGGGTACCTGATCGAGTCAGCCGGACCATCGGTCACCGGCGGCGCATGGTATTTCGACCGTGTGCTAGAACTTCAAGATGTCCAATGCGCATCTGAAAGCTCGAAAGATCTACTGCCATGTGCCCCGAGGCAATGCCGGGAGACGCTTCTGTGGCTGACGGCGCGCGTTCAGGCAGGTTCTTGACGCGCATCCTGAGCGTGACCGCCGGGTTGCTGCTGGGAGCCGGGGCCCTGGAAGCGGGGGTCCGGATTATCATGCCGCAATATTCGCCCGCCAATGAAATCCGGTTTGTTTTTGACAAGACTCGCAACGTGTTTTCCGGACCGAGAAGCCGCGAAATGCGTCAGACCAAAAACACCGGCGACTATGACGTCAGCGTTCGATTTAACAGTGCGGGCTTTCGCGACTCCAAAGAGATCGAAGACGTAAAATTCGAAGACTGGATTGTTGTTGGTGATTCATTCAGTTTCGGTTGGGGGGTCGATGAGTCAAGGCGTTTTGGAGATCTGCTCGACAGGGCGATCGGCGCGCAAGTTTTTAATCTCGCAGCACCCGGAAATATTCGACACTACGAAATGTTGCTCAACTATGCTGACAGCCAGGGTGCGGATACGTCCCGTGTCGTCATCGGGCTTTGCGTCGAGAATGACGTCATCGACTATGACGCCGAACGCGCCGATATGATGCGCGTGATCGATGCGCCGCCACTTGTGAACCTGAAGCGAGTACTGGGTAATGCATCCGCCGCCTGGCGAGCATTCACCGCGGTGGTTCATTCGACCCGGTGGGCCCGCGATGGTGCGACATCGTTAGGCGCGATAGCTCCGGGCGGTTTGCCTGAACTGACTCCCCAGTCTCTGGCACAGGTCGAATCCACCGTCGAACAGCTGAAGCGTCTTGCCACGGGGCGTCAGCTGGTTGTTCTGATTATTCCATCACGACAGGTGTACGTTGACGATACACGCGCCGGGGCTCGTGCTACTCATCAGTCACTCGTAAAGGCGTTGAAGGCGGCGGACATCAATGTTGTCGATCCGCTGATCGAATTTGATCGCAGCGCTGATCCGCTGCACGACTTTCACTTTCGGCATGACGGGCACTGGAACAAGCACGGTCACAGGGTCGCCGCAGGCGTGTTGGTTAACGCAATCGAGAATCACCTGGCGATGCACGTCACAACAGAACGTTAGTTGGTGGTGTGGCGCCTGAGCGGACAGGATTGCGTGCAGCCTTCTTTGGGGCAGTGATCAATCTTGGACCACGCATACATGATGGCCTGATTTCGAATGTTGAACATCTTGGCATCGCGGTCCTTGTCGAGAAAACCTATGCGAGCGAGCGGTCGAGTAATTTGCCGCTTGGTTCTGGCGAAAAGCAGTTCGATTCCTGAAGCCTTCAGACGTTCCTCAAGCGTTGTCAGGACGTGGATACCGGTGTCGTCGATCTCGTTGATCGACTGGGCATCCAGCACTACAAACTTGAGCTCTGGATGTGTCGCTACCTTCTGCAGAATCAGGCTTTCAAAAGCGGGCGCGTTCGCGAAATAAAGTGAACCGTCGAATCTCAACATCGAGATACTGGGACAGCTTTCCAGATCGAACAGATCAACAGGCCGCAGCGTACCGTCTGCATGACGACTGAGTTCGGTTACGGTCGGCCGCATTGTGCGCGCAAGATAGAGCGCCAGCGACAGCAGCACACCGAACAGCAGCCCCGTTTCCAGATGGGGTGCCATCACCACGATCGCGAGGAACGTCACCACTGCGATGATGCCGTCGTCACGATGCACCTGCCAGGCCGCGACGACTGCGCGCACGTTAACCAGATTAACTACGGCCGTGATGACGATTGCGGCCAGCACCGGCAACGGCAGGTGATAAAGAAGTTTGGTCAGCGAGACCAGCGTTACCGCAACCGTGATGCCGGTGACGATTGAGGACATGCCGGTTTTTGCCCCGGCACCAAAATTCACGGCAGATCGCGCGAACGATCCGGAGACCGGACAGCCCTGATTGAACCCTGAAATAATATTGGCCAGTCCCTGCCCGATGAGTTCCTGATTCGGGTCGAGGCGCTGACGAGTCTGGCCGGCCATGGATTTCGCAATGGATATCGATTCCATGAATCCGATGATAGAGATGGCAACCGCGACCGGGATCAGCTTGAGCCACTCAGCCCATACCAGGGCCGGCACCTCGATTTTTGGCAGGCCGCCGGGCACGACGCCGATCACTTTCACGCCCATGCTCTCGAGGTTGAAGTACCACGACGCTACGGTAGTCAGAACTACCGCGCACAGAATGCCGGGGATACGCGGAGCAAAACGTTTGATGCCGAGAATGATCGCGCCTGCAACGATGCCGATGCCAAGCGAAGGTAGATGCGTGTTTGCCGGCACCGCTCGCGCGAGCTCCCAGAGTTGTTCATACAAATGCTCGGTCGGCGGCAGGTCGATGCCGAGCAGTTTGGGCAGCTGTGATGCGGCGATGATAATCGCACCCGCATTGGTGAAACCGACAACCACAGGATGCGACAGAAAGTTCACGATGACGCCCAGTCGCAGCAACCCGAGCATCAGCTGAAAGACGCCGACGACAATAGCCAGCACGACGGCATAAACGACGTAACTGTCGGGGTTCATCCTGACCATGGGCTCGAGCGCGGCCGCCGTCAGCAGCGACACCACGGCCACCGGCCCGGTTGAGAGTTGGCGCGACGAACCAAACAGTGCGGCGACAATTGCCGGCAAAAAGCTCGCGTAAAGCCCGACGTAGGGCGGCAGTCCGGCCAGCTGGGCGTTGGCCATGGACTGAGGGACGACCACGAGACCCGTGGTGATGCCGGCGACAAGATCTGCCTTCAGAATTGCAGGCTTGACGGACTCAGGGAGCCATTTGAGAAATGGCACCGCCGCACGGACAACGTGCAAAGTGAACGCACGCAGCGTTCCCAGATCTAGCGTCGTAAATTTCAAGCGCGTAGCGCGCCGGATTTACAGGCTGTAGATCGTCTCATCATGCCGGCTCCGACCCTGGCAAGTGTGCACGTAATGGGCAGGTTTGAGTGCAGCCTTCCTTGTCGCACTTTTCGATTTTTGACCAGGCATACATGATCGCCTGGTTTCGAATCCGGAATATTCTTTCTTCACCGATGTGCTCGACAAATCCGGCACGCTGGAGTGGCTGACGCAGCTGGCGTTTCGCTCTGGCGATGACCAGTTCGACCCCGGCCAGCGCAAGGCGCTGTTCAACCGCGTGCAGGGTTTCCATGCCCGATGCATCAATCTCGTTGATGCCCTCCGCATCGAGAATCACGAATTGCAAATTGGGCCGTGTGGCAACCTTCTCGATCATCATGTCTTCGAAAAGGCCGGTGTTCGCAAAATAGAGCGACCCGTCAAATCGAACGACTGAAATGTTTGGACACAGCTCAAGATCAAACAGCTCCGCGTCACGAAGCGTTCCGTCCATATGACGCGACAGAAAAATCACTCGTGGTCGCATTGACCGATACAGGTACAACACGAGGGACATGATGATTCCGGCAACGATGCCGTACTCAAGATGTGGTGCAAGGATCAGCGTCAGTACGAAGGTGGTGATGGCAACCAGGCCATCATCCAGATGTACTTTCCACGCATGAATAAATGGCTTGATATCGATCAGGTTGAAGACTGCCGCGATGACGGCTCCGGCCAGCGCCGCCTGGGGCAGGTGAAACAGCAGCGGCGTCAGGAACAGTAGCGTCACCATGACAATGAGCCCGGTGACAACGGCTGAAAAACCGGTAACCGCACCGGCGCTGAAGTTCACGGCGGACCGGGAGAATGACCCGGAGACCGCGTAGCCCTGACAGAAGCTGGAGGCGAGGTTGGCGAGTCCCTGGCCAATAAGTTCCTGATCCGGGTCGAGCTGCTGACGCGTTTGGGTTGCCATCGCCTTGGCGATACTGATGGCCTCCATAAAACCGATCAACGCAATGGTCATCGCAATCGGCACAAATTCAAGCACTTTCGCCAGCTGCAGCTCCGGCAGCCCGAACTGGGGCAGTACGGCAGGGATTGATCCAACGACCTTGCCGCCCTGTTCGGCGTAGCCGATCAACCACGATATGACAGTCGTCAGCACCACTGCGAGAAGCACCCCGGGAATTCGTGGGGAAATTCGGCGCGCGCCCATGATCAGGGCGATCGCGAGCACGCCCAGAGCCAGACTGACAAAGTTAGTACTCTCCATCGCCGCAAGAATCGTGTTGTAGACGGTTTCGTACTGATGCTCGGAGGGCTCGACGGTCACGCCAAACAGCTTCCCGATCTGGGAGGTGGCGATAATAATCGCTGCAGCGTTGGTAAAGCCGATGATGACGGGGTGGGAAATAAAGCTGACCAGAAAACCCAGACGCAGCATCCCGAGAGCGAGCTGGAACATCCCCACGATCAGCGCGATGGCAATTGCGTACGTAACGTACGCCGCGGGGTCATACCGGGCGACTTCACCCAGCGCGACAGCAGTCAGCAGCGACACCACGGCGACGGGGCCGGTGGCCAGCTGTCGACTGGAGCCGAAAATAGCCGCGACGATGCCTGGCAGAAACGACGCGTAGAGACCGTACTGTGGTGGCAGACCGGCGAGCTGCGCATACGCCATCGATTGCGGAATGAGGATCAGCGCAACGGTGATGCCTGCCACGATGTCCGCGCGCAGTGTTCGCGGGTCGAGCAGTTCGCCGACCCATCCGAGAAAGGGAACAAAGTTTCTGATCCAACCATGCAGCAAGTCTCGCGCTGCTGTGATCAGATCAGACAGATGCATCAGACTTGCTCACCTTTGCACAACATCAGCTCGACCGCACCGGCGACAGCCTGAAGCGATCGCCGTGAAGAACTGAATTTTGAAACTGGTGCCGAGCTCATCGCCTGAAAATTGAACTTGTAAACAACATCGATAACAACGGGGCTGGCACAGCGATCTCAAAGTGCTCGAATCAAAGACGCGTTGAGAAACACGCTCTGGAAGTATTGCTTAACGGCTCTTCCGCTGCTGCCAGCAACTGCGCGAGAGGGGTTGAAACACCCCTTAACTCGTGCAGACAAGTATAACAGATGACCCTGTCTCTCGCCTCAAGCCGGGATGTTTTCCTTGAGTCCGAGACCGGTCGGCGCGGCTCAGTCCGTGAGGATGCCGCGACGTTTCATGGTTTCGGTCAGCCGGGTGATGTCGTCGCGCAGAACGTCATGATCGACGTCGTACTCGCTCATCAACGCTTCGATACACTGCGTGACATCGAGGCCATCCTGAAACAGCCGCCAAAAGTGGCTGCCCACACCGTCGAGGCTGAAATACTGGCCCGCGCTGGCGTCGAGAAAGATGACCTCGTCATCGAGTTCCCGGAACATGATGTTGTCGGCGATCTGCATGTCTTTGAGTATAGGAGGCCGCCGGCGCCGTGGACGCACCCTGTCGGAATATGGGTCTCGGGCAGTCACGGTGATAAACTGTTAACCCGATCACGTTCGTGACAAACGTCCCGAAAAACGATCAGACCAGATCAGGCCCGCAACGCGCTGTCTTTGCACCCCAACGGAACCTTAGCCGATGTCCAGCTCATTACCCAACTCTCGCCCGGTCGAAGCCGATGTGCTGGAACGTATCAAGAAAATCGTCGGGCCAAAGGGCTGCGTGACGGATCCTGCCGAGATCGAACCGCATTGCGTGTCCTGGCGGGACAACTGGAAAGGGTGGGTGCCCCTGGTCGTCAAGCCCGCCAACACCGCCGAGCTTGCCGAGGTCGTGAAGGTCTGCGCCGAGACCGGTACGGCGATCGTCCCCCAGGGCGGTAACACCGGTCTGACTGGCGCGAGCCAGCCTCATGACGACGGCAGTGAAATTATTGTCTCCACGTCGCGGATGAATGCGATCCGTGACGTCGATCTTGCGAATGACACCATGACGGTTGAGGCCGGGTGCATTCTGCAGAGTATCCAGAGCGCGGCGGACGAACATAATCGGCTCTTTCCGCTGAGTCTTGCCGCCGAAGGGTCGTGTCAGATTGGCGGCAACCTTGCCACCAATGCAGGCGGAACACAGGTGCTGCGTTACGGCAACACACGTGCGCTGGTGCTGGGTGTCGAGGTGGTGCTTCCCGACGGCCGGATCTGGGATGGTCTGCGCAGCCTGCGCAAGGACAACACCGGCTACGACCTGAAGCAGTATTTTATTGGCTCTGAAGGCACGCTTGGAATCATCACCGCCGCCGTGCTCAAGCTGTTTCCAAAGCCAACCGATGTTCAGACCTGTTTTGTGGCGGTGCGCGACGTCGCAGCAGCGGTGGAACTGCTCGGCAACGCCCGGGCGATCGTTGGCGACCAGGTCACCACCTTTGAACTGATCCAGCGATATGGAGTGGAGATGACCGTGCGCAACGTACCGGGCGTCGTGGATCCGATGGAACAAGCACACGACTGGTATGTGCTGATGGAGATCGCCGGTCAGGGCGCGCCCGGCACGCTCGCTGCCGATGTCGAGCAATGTCTTGCCCAGGGTTTTGAGGCCGGCATTGTTGTCGATGCCGTCATCGCGGCCAATCGCGCCCAGGCGCAGTCGATGTGGGCGATTCGCGAGAAGATTCCCGAGGCGCAGAATCATGAAGGTGCCAGCATCAAGCACGATGTATCGGTATCGATTTCAAGGATTCCGGAGTTCATCGACAAGGCGTGCGAACGCCTGGATGCCGCTTTTCCCGGTTGTCGCCCGGTCGCGTTCGGCCATGTCGGCGATGGCAATATTCATTTCAATATCGGACAGCCCGCCGGGACTGATGGTGAAGCGTTTTACAAGCTGTACCCGGACGTTAACAAGGTCGTGCACGATCTCATTTCGCAAATGAACGGGTCGATCAGTGCAGAGCACGGTCTTGGTCGTCTGCGCATGCACGAGGCGGAGCGTTACAAATCAGACGTCGAACTCGATGTCATGCGCGCAATCAAAACCACTCTGGACCCCGGCAACATCATGAACCCGGGCAAGGTTGTGTCGATTGCCCGCCCCGAGGCGCCGGACGTTTGACGTCGCCGGTTGGACACGGGATCGCCGGTCTTGCCGGGGCGCTTCTGGTGCCGGCAGACTCAACGCGCGCGCGACTGTGCCTGGTCGCGCTGTTTGTGGTTTCGGCCAACGCTGCTGATTTTGATTTCATCCCCGGCATCCTGATCAACGACTTCAATGTCTTTCATCGCGGACCCACTCACTCCATCATCTTTGCCTTCGTCTGGGCGGCTCTCGTGTGGCTGGTTGCCCGTCGGTTCAGCACAAGACCAGTTCTGCTGGCGACGCTGGCCGGCTTGTTCTACGGGTCTCATCTGCTGCTGGACTATTTTGGCAGCGACACGCGCGCGCCATTTGGTATCCCGTTGTTCTGGCCGTTTTCCGACGACTATCACGTGCATGGCTCAGCGTTTTTTGGTGGAATAAGACATGGCGTACCGGGGGACAGTCTGTCGACGGTTGTTGCCGAAGTGTTTTCGGTTCACAACTTCAAGGCGCTGGGACTGGAGATTCTGGCCACCGCGCCGATTGTTCTGGTTTGCTGGTTCGCCGGGAAAATTTTCAGTTCCAGAAAGAGTAACTAATGACCCTGAACTGTGAGAAAGGCGCATTGATGATCAAGTCAAAACAGTTATTTCATTTTTTGATTGCATCGACTCTGGCGAGTTTACCGTTCGCATCCGCTTTCGCTGGCGAGCCGTTTACCGATGAGAGCTACAACACGGTTTACAAATGGGACTTCAGCGGCGTCAACCCACACTGCATCGTCTTTGATTTCGAAAGCGGTACGCTGGATTTACCAGGGCTGTCGACAAGGCGTCTGGTCAATCCCTACTCGGCCCAGATTGTTGATGAGATCGCGGCCGCCAACTCGCCTAAAGTGCGACAGGGTCGTAATGCTGCCCGGTTTGAACTGCGTACGGGAGATCGTGTGTCAGGGGGATGGCGCGCGGAGTTACGAGATCTGAACAACGCCGTGCCGGGATCAGAGGTTTGGTATTCGCTGAGCACACTGATACCCAAAGACTTTCCTGACGAACCGGAAAATTCGTTCGTGCTGATTCAGTGGCATGACCAAAAGGTCCCCTGGAATAACCCTGAAGGTCACAGTCCACCGCTGGCGACACGCTATCGGAATCACCGACTCGACATCACATTACGCCATGCGTTTGAGGGTCAGCAACCTGGCGAGAACGGCCGTGAGAGAATCTTGTACTCCCATCCCAATCTTGAGCGCGGCGTCTGGCACGATTTGATTTATCACGTGCGCTGGTCTGCGCGACCGACAGGGCCTGACACCGGATTCGTTCGCGCGTGGCTCGACAACAAGCAGATTGTCGATTACACCGGACCCGTAGGGTATTTCGATGACCTTGGGCCCTACGTCAAGTTTGGCATCTACGCGCGTCATGACGTCAAACAGCCCCACGTGGTTTATCACGACGCCTACCGCCGGGGGAACGACTACGATGCGGTGTGCGTGGACTGTTCCTTACGCCTCGACGGCAGCGAAGGTCCACGGATGGCACCGGACTGATGTGCAGCAAGCGTCCTTCGCGTAGATAACCTTCGACAGAGTGAACAACATGAGCGGCCCCAGAATCTTTTTTATCCACGCGACGCCCGTTTCGATGGAACCGGTTGCCCGGTCTTTTGCGCAGCTGTGGCCCGAGGCAACAACGCTGGACCTGCTCGATGAATCGTTGTCGGTGGATCTTGCGCAGCTTGGGACGATGACGCCGGAGATCTACGACCGCATCGATCGACTCGCCCGACACGCGCTCAAAGCGGGAACGGATGCGATTTTGTATACCTGTTCGGCTTTTGGTGACGCGATAGAAACAACGCGTCAGACAATTGATCTCCCGGTGCTGAAACCGAACGAGGCCATGTTTGAAGAAGCCCTTGAGTCCGCGGGCAGCCTCGGACTCGCGGCGACCTTTGGTCCCAGCATCCCGTCAATGAGCGAAGAGTTTGCGGCGATGGCCAAGGCGCTCGGCGACTCCCGACAGTTGCAAACGACACTGGTGCCCGATGCAATGCAGAGGCTCGCCGAGGGCGACGCCGAATTTCACCATCAGGCTGTAGCGAACGGTGCCCGGGAACTGGCCGACTGCGACACCGTCATGCTGGCGCAGTTTTCCATGAGCGCTGCCAAAGAGCAGGTCCAGAGCCGCATCGGAGCGCGGGTGCTGACCAGTCCAGACAGCGCCGTCTCAAAGCTCAAGACACTGCTGGGCGTCTGATCCGGTCTAAGAAGCCGGCTTCAGCGGTTGGCGACGACGTGCAGTGATCCGCGATCTCTTGGCAGGCGTGACGTGCGCGCCGGTCGGAATCGCAGAGCCCGGCAGATTGCGCGAGTCAACTCGGCCCGGTTAAGGGTGTAGAAGTGGAACGCCCTCACACCATGCTCCATCAGCTCGGCGCACAGTTCGACCGCGATTGCCGCCGCAACCAGCTCGCGGGTTTCCGGTTCATCGTCGAGGTCTTTGAATAGCTCCTGAATCCACAACGGCACGCGCGTGCCGCAGCGATCCGCGAAGTCCTTGGTCCGCCGGTAGTCGGTGATGGGGAGAATGCCGGGGACGATCGGCGCAGTAATGCCCGCAGCCCGAGCCTTGTCGACAAATCGGAGATAGGTTTCGGCATCGAAGAAGAACTGGGTGATTGCCCGGTTTGCACCCGCATCGATTTTTGCTTTGAGATAGTCCAGCGCTTCGGTTTCGCTCCGGGCGTCCGGGTGGCCTTCGGGGTAGGCGGCGACGCTGATATCAAAGTCGTGGCGTTTGCGAATGCCTTCCACCAGTTCAAGCGCGTTGGCGTAACCGTCAGGGTGTGGCTCAAACGTGCCGTTGTTTCCCGGCGCATCACCGCGCAGGGCAACGATATGTTCGACGCCCATGTCCGCATACGCATCGAGAATCTCGTCGATCTCCGCGCGACTCGCTCCTGCCACCGTGAGGTGGGCGGCGGTCTTGAGACCGGTTTCGGTAACCAGCTTGTGCACGGTGTCGTGGGTGCGTCCGCGCGTGCTGCCGTCTGCGCCATAGGTCACCGACACGAAATTGGGTCCGACCGGCGTCAGCTTGTCGATGCATTCCCACAGCCTGGTCTGGGCGATGTCGGTTTTCGGCGGAAAGAACTCGAAGGTCACCGAGATGTCGTTGCGGATAGGGGTGATCAGGCGGCTGCGGTTCTCGTACATACCAGGACTCGTGGAGACATTAGGGTTTGAACATATAAACATATCTTTATGTAATCCTCAAATCTGGCCCATTCTGCCCTAACCCCCTGACAGGGCTCACTTTCTCGTGCCAGGGGGTATTTTCACGGCGTCCTTCGCTGCAGAAACTGGCCGGCGTTGCGGGTGGTCAGGTTGTACATTCGCCCTTTAGCGGCCGACTTGCGCTCGATTCGGCAACTTCATTCAAGACAGATAAGACAGACAACCAGAGGACCGGCATCAGACATGGCAATCGAGGAAGGAAAAGCGGCACCGGCGTTTACGCTCAATGACACCGACGGCAACAAGGTCGCCTTAAAGGATTTTCGTGGACAGAACGTCATCGTCTATTTCTATCCGAAAGACGACACCCCGGGCTGCACCAAGCAGGCGTGCGGTTTTCGTGACCTGAAGAAGCAGTACGCCAAACTCGACACCGTAGTGCTTGGAATTTCTCCGGACGACGAAGAGTCCCACAAGAAGTTCGTCAAGAAGTACAAGCTGCCGTTTACGTTGTTGTGTGACCCCAAGAAAAAAGTGATGGAGAAGTACGGCGCGTGGGGTGAAAAAATGATGTACGGAAAAAAGACTATCGGCGTTATCAGATCAACCGTTTGGGTCGGACCCAACGGCAAGGTCGTCAAGCACTGGCGCAAGGTACCCAAAGCGGCGGATCACCCGCAGAAAGTTCTCGAGCAGCTGACGGCCGCTCAGGAATAGGGACGCCTGGTGTGAGCCTTGTGAACACGAATGATCGTCGGCGACTCTAGAACAGATGCAAGACAGTTTCTCTGAGGGTCCAAGCGCAGTACTGGCCAGGTTTGCAAGCGAGCTTTGCCTGGACGCTGTGCCGGCGGAAGTCGTTGCTCACACGCGCAATCTGGTGCTCGATGCACTGGGTTGCTGTATCCAGGGGTCGGGGTTGCAGTGGACGCGGCTGGTGCGGGACATGGTCCTCGGCGAAGCCGGACCGCCACAATCAACAATCATTGGTTCGCCACATCGCGTAGCCGCCAGTCAGGCTGTTCTCGTCAACGCGACGGCGGGCCATGCTTTCGAGATGGACGACATCCATCGTGATTCCATCATTCACGGTGGTTCGATTGTGACGCCGATTGCGATTGCCCTGGCGCAGGCCCGTGGCGGCATGACGGGACGCCATATGCTCGAAAGCGTCATCGCCGGCTATGAGGTTGGCACTCGGGTTGGCGCTGCCGCATCCCAGTCACTGTTGCTTAAAGGTTTTCATCCCCAGGGAACGACCGGGACCATTGCGGCCGGGGCTGCCGCTTCAAGGGCGCTCAATCTGGACCCGCGCAAAACACAACACACGATTGGCGCCGCTGCATCACAGTCGGCGGGTCTGATGGCCGCCCAGGAAGGCGCAATGGTCAAGCGTTTTCATTCAGGCCGCGCGGCGCAGTCCGGTGTGTATGCGGCGTTGATGTGTGAGCGAGGTTTTACGGGAATAGAAAATGTGGTGGAGGCAGACTACGGCGGTTTTCTTCACGCCTACAGCGATGATCCCCGACCGGATCGATTGCTCAACGGTCTCGGTGAACGCTGGGAAACGGCTGACGTTGGCTACAAGCCGTTTGCGGCGGTCACCAGTATTCATACCGCGCTTGAGGCGCTGTCCACTATTGTTGTTGGTAACGGCTTCACGCCCGCTGACATCGCGCATATCCATGCCTACGTATCGGAGCCGACGTATCAACACTGTGCCTGGGAGTACCGAGCCCAGAGCGTGACAGCAGCGCAGATGAATATTTTCTACGGACTTGCGGTAATGGTTCTGGACGGCGCTGCGTTTGTCGATCAATTTGCCGAGGCGCGCATAGATGACCCGATCATTCTGGATTTTATCAAGCGAATCGACGTAACCAGTGATCCCGCGATTAACGCGCTTGGGCCGGAGTCAAGACACACGGCGCGTCTGGTGGTGACGGCCACGTCGGGCGAAAAGCATGAGCTGACGGTATCGACCCGAAAGGGGAGTCCCGACAATCCACTGTCGCAAAGAGAAATCGAAAACAAGTTTCGATCCAATGCGTGCTCACTGCTGAGTGAAACCCAGGCCGATGAGCTTTATTCGCTCGTTCAGCGTCTCGACACTCTCGACGACGTTGAGACGCTGGTGCCGCTGTTGACTGCGGGTTAACCCGCCGAGTTCGGCTCAGGTTCGGCCGCCGCTACTGATCGAGTGACTGCCCGTCCTGGTCGACCGCTATCAGCGGCTGATCGTCGGGGTTCTGTGCGCCAGCCTCTGGCAGCCACGGTTTCAGGCACTCGCGATCCTGGGTGCACGGGTCCGTCAGCGCATGCAAAAACTCGACCAGGTCTTCAATCTCGTTTTCGCTGAGGCTGACACCGTTAAGGGGCCAGCTTTGTTCGGGCCATGCTCTTTTAAAGCTCGCGATCGCGTTGGCTTTGTTGCGTTCCAGATCTTCTGTCTGGATCATCGAGTCAATCTGACTGACGTCATAGTTCTGCAGCGACGCGACCGGATCCAGGTGATGTTTTACGACATCTTTCAAAGATGTGTAGGCACCTGCGTGACTCCACGGACCTGTAGCGGCGACATTCAGCAAACTTGGCGTACGAAATTTGTGCTGATCTTCGTTTTTCGTTGAAGCGTGGTATCGACCAAGATCGTCGGTCTGGGATCGATTCAGACGGACACGCTTGCCCCGACCGATCTGGGGCATCGCCAGCGCATGGAAATTTTCGTCGGTAAATCTGTCACCGCTGTGACAGCTTACGCAGTTTGCGCCGCCAGCAGACTTGTCGCTGAAAAATATTTTTGCGCCACGTTTTGCGGACTTTGAAATGGCCTGTTCATCGCCCTTCACCCAGGCGGCCCACGGTGAGTTGACGAATACCTGGGAGCGCTGGTACTCGCCAAGCGAGTCAGCGATTCGCTCGTATGTGATGACCTTTTTTTCGTCATCTGATGAGTCGCTGAACGCGGTTTTGAATTCTTCCATCCATCGCTTGTTGATATCGCGTTTCTCCGGATCGATACCGGGGAGGTATCTGAGGCGATCGGCTACTTCGTTGTAAAGGTCATCGAAATTTCCGGTGTTCACGAAATATTGCCCGCGCATTTCGTGACGGGACGTGACCGGAAAAAGCGCCTGAGTTGCTACAAGATTGCCGCGAGCACGAGGGTCGTTTTTCAGCGGAGGTGACAGAGGTGATCTGATTCCGTCAGCCGTTTTTTCGACTCTTCCATCATGAAAAAGAACGCGTTGCCAGAGACCGACATTGAAGGTGCTTGGTGAGTTTCGCGGTACGTTAGGGCCGCCGTCGTAGTCTTCGTGTTTTTCGTCCGGCATGCGGCCTGGACCCACAACGTCATGCAGCTTTGAGTCGGTGCCGATCGCGAGACTCAGACCGTCTCCACCGCCAAGCACAGGATGATGGCAGCTGGCGCACGCAGCATCCTTGTTTCCCGACAGGTTCTTGGAAAAGAACAGTTGCTTGCCAAGCCGCGCCATGGGTGCGTCGGGTGATGGCATCTGCGCAGCCTCAACGGGTGTGCCGTTCAGTTTGAACGGCAGCACGAGCTGGCGCAGTTCCGACTCAAGCGTTGCGGCAGTCGCACCGGCTGTGAGCAGCAATAACGTGACTGTGCCAACTACGGTCTTGGAGCAGGAGCGGAAAAAGTAATGCGCCAACATCTGTGTCACTTAGCTGAGAGAGTACCTTTATTAAAGGTAGGTTAATTCAGGTCGCTGGCAAGGCACGCGTCGGGTGTTACCCAACGTTCAGGATTCATGGGCGGACCAGATTTGAGCTCGACGAGCCCGAGCCGGCGCTTTTGCGGTCGAAGCCGTGTTCAGAATTGTGAAGATTCGCTTGTGATCGCCCGGCGCAATTGACAGTTTGAAACCCTGAATCAACCGAGTGCCAAGAATCTTCTTGCTGTCCTTGAGTTCCAGAGGCTGTCCGCCTATCGCGACATTTGCCGGTATGGTTTCTGCATCGTGCATACGCGGGACGATTGCGTTCACCCGGACGGCGTCGTTCGCTTTCGATATCGCAAGAATGCACGGCATGTCCGATGCGAAAGAACTTTTTCTTTTGGTAAATCGCATCGAAATTGTGCCAAGCACGGGCGCGCCGGGCACACGCATCAAACCAATATCGAGTTCACCTGGAACGGTTTCCCGAATCCATCGTACGGTGCCAAGGCGCCACTCCTTTGTTGTCTCGTCGGTGTCGTTCCAGGCGACTACATCACCTATGCGCAGATTCAGTCTGGCAGTTCGCTGGATTCGGATCCGAAGTCCCGACGTCGATTTGTCGAGACTCGAGGCATTGACGATATCTTCCGGCGCCGGCGTAAACCCGTGAGCTGATGGTGTGCCTGTATAGGCAGACGCAACCTGGCTGAACAGTAGTTCGATGTCGTTGTCGGCTGTTCCAGATCCAAGCGCTCTGATAATCGACTCAAACGAAACCAACAGACTGATCGGGCGTGTCGACTTCATGCGTTCGTGACGGCGATCCATGCGACCGCTCCACCTTGCGCCAAGCTGTTTGAACAACAGCTTCAATTCACCGCTTGAATCGTCGCCAAAGTCCTTGTCTGAACGTCCGGGGTGTCGGGAAAGGTCGTGACGCCGTTTTCGAACGAGATTCACCAGTTTCGTGGTGTTGAGAATGTAGCCTCGATCAATCGCCAGAGGGTCCTGGACTGACCACAGCGGTGCGCCCGGCGTATCGGTCTGGGGATCGAGTGCGAATAGTGTTGCCTCGGTCTTTTTTTCAGGCGCGCTTTTGCGAAGTTCGATGTCAGCGCGATGTTTGCGTAGAAACTTTTCGACCCGGTACACGTCACGAAACGGAAGCTGGTAGGGGTCAGCAAGGCCGACCATGACCAGCGCGAGGTACAGGTCGACGAGGTTCTCGGCTTCAAAGTGGTCAGCGAGCTGACCGGTTTCGCCAATTTTGTGAACGCCGTTCTCGGTCGCAACCCGAAAGACATTGTGGATTCGCTGCCACAGTCCGGGCTGCCACGAAACAAAAGCCGCACTCGCAAGAAACGTAAGCTCGTACAGACAGCACAATTCGCGGTACAGACACCACGCGAGATGCTTGGAAAGCTGTCGTGTCAGTTTGCTTCGACCGACCATGAGCTGCTCGGCCATTGAATGGTAGGTCTCGGCGAGGCTGTCCAGAAGCTTCACCATTTCCCGAACGGCTTGCGTGTCTTCGCTTGAGGTGACGGGTCCGAGTCCGATTGTGGACTTGCCGAACGCCCGGGCCGATTCAAGAGCGATCATCAGACGCGACTCGGCGGTCTGGACTCGTTTTTTCAGCGGAATATCAGTATCGGACAGTGACGAGAGTTCACTGAGATCGCGCTCGACCGTGCCCCCCGACCAGACGTCGCTGAGCCGCTCTACTGATAACTGTAAGTCTTCCAAAGCCCCTGTCCTGTTAGACCGGAATTCCGGTCAGTCACTCTCTTAAAGTGTAGATAACAGTTTCGGGGTTTGCCTGATCGACCCGGCAACCCAGGCATTGCGCTTTACTGAGATGGGCCTCTTTCGTGATGCGTGATGGGAGCTAGTCCCGTTCTACAGCGAGATCAAATACCCGAACTCTCCTGGGTTTTGTCCGGGAGGTGCTGGGCTCGCATGCACAGATAATCGTAAATGAGGTGAGACGCGGCGAGGGCGGTGACCTCGGCGTGGTCATAGTCCGGCGCTACTTCGACAAGATCCATACCGACAAAGTCTATGTCGCCAAGACCGCGGATGATGCGCTGGGCCTGGGCCGTCGACAGCCCACCGGACACGGGGGTTCCGGTGCCCGGGGCGAAAGCGGGGTCGAGGCAGTCGATATCAAAGGTGAGATACGCCCTGGTGTCGGCAACGATGCTTTTGACCTGTGCGATAACGGCATCCGCTCCGTTGGCGTGGACCCATTCTGCATCCAGCCAGGTGAACCCCATGGGGTCTGAATTATGTGTTCGGATGCCGATCTGAACCGACGTTGCCGGATCAATGATTCCTTCCATGACGGCATGGCGAAACATCGTGCCGTGATCAACTCGCCCGTCGTCCGTTTCCCAGGTATCCGAGTGGGCGTCGAAGTGAATCAGGGCCAGCTTGCCGTATTTTTTTGCGTGGGCGCGCAGCAGGGGCAGGGTGACAAAATGATCACCGCCGATCGAAATGACCTCTGAGCCGCCATCGATAATTTCCGAAGCGTGGGCTTCGATGGCGGGTGGCGCGGACTCGGGATGACCAAAATCGAACAGACAATCCCCGTAGTCGACCGCAGCGACTCGCGCAAACGGATCAAAACCCCACGGCCAGACCGGACCCCACGTCATCTGTGCGGTCGCTGCGCGTACGCCGCGTGGACCAAACCTTGAGCCGGGACGGTTGGTCACCGCGGTATCGAAAGGAATTCCGGTGATCGCAAAATCCACGTTCGTCAGGTCTCGCGTGTAGCGTCTGCGAAATGCACTCAGCGCCCCGGAAAAAGTCGGTTCGATCCCGGTGCCATACAACTCCTGTGAACGAAAAGCATTATCAGACTGCGTTGACTGGACCATAGGTGGAATCGCTCTTGTGCCGGCTGCCGTGTGTTTCAACAGAGTCTGCCAGAATTTTCAACGACGTGGATTCAATTTGTTCACGACAGCGGGCACACTGTATCGCAGTCCTTGAATCCCCAAGATCGAACAGATAGGTGCAGACGTGAAACCTGTGATTGGCATTCCGGCCAGCTGTAACGTGACAGAATTTGGAACACTGGAGCAGCGTGTCAGTTCCAAGTATGCCCGTGCGGTCTGGGAACTTGCGGATTGCATTCCCGTGATTCTGCCGTCCTGGGACTGGGGTGATGATTTGCAGCAGTGGGCTGATCGCATCGACGGCGTGCTGCTGACCGGGGGGCGTGCGAATGTGCATCCGCGACACTTCGGCTCCGACGAAGTAGAACGCGCCGCACCTTTTGATGAGCATCGCGATGCGCTGGTGTTGCCGCTGCTGAATGCCCTGATCGAGCAAAACAAGCCGATCTTCGCGATTTGCAGGGGTCTTCAGGAACTGAACGTCGCTCTTGGTGGATCACTGCACCCCAGACTCCAGGAAGTCCCCGGGCGTTTTGATCACCGCATGCCCAAGACCCGGGAAATGGACTACCGATTCGCACTCGCTCACGGTGTGACCTTCAGGAAAGACGGGCCCTTTGATCGATTCAACGAGGGCGTTCACGCTCGCGTGAATTCCCTGCACGGTCAGGGGATCGATCAACTGGCTTCGCGTTTGACAACGGAAGGTGTTGCCGAGGACGGGACGATCGAAGCGGTCAGCGTCAATGACACGACGACGTTTGCGCTCGGCGTTCAGTGGCATGCGGAACACGATGCGGCCAATAACCCGCTGAGTCGGGCGCTTTTTGGTGCATTCGGACAGGCGGCGCACAGAGCGGCGGCGGCGCCAATGTCCTGAATCGAAATCGATGATCCCCAGACGTCAAAAATCGCGCTGAAGATGCCTGGTGTTCGGTATTGCCATCGCCGGTTCGCGGGTGGTTTTATAGTGTGGCGTCAGCTGACAATGACAGAGAAAATCAGAAAACAGGAGAACGTTGGTAAATGCGACCAGGTCCACGAAGTCAGGTGAATAGTTTTGAATGGCCAGCGTTCGTGTTTGCACTGGCAACCATGGGCGTGTTTCTTGTCGCATGCTTTGCCGGCGCGAGCAAGACTGCCGACGCCAGTGGCGCCAACGGCGAATTTCGTGTGGTTCCGATCGTCGAGGGGCTGGAGCGTCCCTGGGGGCTGGCATTTCTGCCCGGTGGCGACATGCTGATTACGGAAAAGGCCGGACGGTTGCGGCGAGTGTCTGGCGGCAAGTTGCTGGACGAGCCACTCGAAGGTGTTCCGGTCATTGCGGATCACGGGCAGGGCGGATTGCTTGATGTCGTTCTGCACCCGGACTTTGAATCCAATCGACTGGTGTATCTGTCCTTCGCGGCGAAGGGTGCCGACGGATACGGAACAGAAGTTGCGCGAGGTGTTTTGCGCGATGCGGGACTTGAAGATGTTCAGGTGATATTTCGGGCGCTGCCCAAAACCGGAAGCGGCCACCATTTTGGCTCCCGGATGGTTTTCGATGACGAGGGTCATCTGTTCGTCTCCGTTGGGGATCGCGGCAACCGCGAGAACTCCCAGGACCTGACAACACACAACGGTTCGGTGTTGCGACTGAACGCTGACGGCACGGTTCCCGAAGACAATCCTTTTGTTGGCAACCCTGATGCCAAACCGGAGATATACAGTTTTGGTCATCGCAACCCTCAGGGCATGACCCGCGATCCGTCAACTGGACGAATATGGATTCATGAGCACGGCCCCCAGGGCGGAGATGAGATTAACGTCATCGCAGCCGGCGCAAATTTTGGCTGGCCGGTTGTCACCTTTGGTGAGGAATATGGTGGTGGTGCAATTGGTGAAGGCAACAAGAAGGATGGAATGGTCGATCCGTTGTGGGTCTGGGTACCCTCCATCGCGCCCTCAGGTCTCGCGTTTTATTCAGGCGACCGATTCAAACAATGGCAGGGCAGCCTGATTGGCGGGGCGCTGAAATCACGGTTGATGTTTCGACTGTCTCTGGACAACGCAAAAGTGACGGGGGAGGAACGTTTTCTCAGTGGTGATTTCGGGCGTATCCGGGACGTCAGGCAGGGGCCCGATGGTTATGTGTATCTGCTGACCGATGCGCGCAATGGCGCGGTGCTGCGACTGGAGCCGATGAACTAGTTGCACGATCGGTCGAGCGCGGCTGCGTTGGTTCCGCTGTAACCGGAATCTTCGGGGCCCGAAGTAGCTGGATGTAAAAAGGGGCGCCGAG
>CALHMG010000136.1 GCA_938034705.1 uncultured Gammaproteobacteria bacterium | reverse complement strand
AAATTCTCGGCATGCAGCTGGTAACGCACCAGACCGGCCCGGAAGGGCAGGAAGTTCGACGTCTGTTTATCGAAGAAGGCGTCGATATCAAAAAGGAATACTACGTCGGCCTCGTCATTGACCGCACCAGCCAGCGAGCCGTGATGATGGCGAGCTCCGAAGGCGGCATGGAGATCGAAGTTGTCGCCGAAAAGACGCCTGAAAAGATTCACAAGGTCGCTGTCGACCCGGTCAAGGGCCTGAGCGATTCTGAAGCCGAAGGCCTCGCGACCAAAATCGGCATCCCGTCAGCGGCTCGCCAGGAAGCGGCTGCATTTTTCAAAGCGCTGTACAACGCGTTCTGGGACAAGGACGCCTCGCTCGCCGAGATCAATCCGCTGATCCTGACCGGCGACAATCGCATCATGTGTCTCGATGCCAAGATCGACTTTGATGACAACGCCATGTTCAGGCACAAGGAGCTTGAGCACTATCGTGACCTGTCAGAAGAGGACGAAGATGAAATTGAGGCGTCGGAATACGGCCTCAACTACATCGCGCTCGAAGGCAACATCGGTTGTCTGGTTAACGGCGCCGGGTTGGCCATGGCTACGATGGATATCATCAAATTCAGCGGTGGCGAGCCGGCCAACTTTCTTGACGTCGGCGGTGGCGCTACCACCGAGCAGGTGACAGCCGCATTCAAGATCATGATCAAGAACCCCGAACTCAAGGCCATCATGGTCAATATCTTCGGCGGTATCATGCGTTGCGACGTGATTGCCGAAGGTCTTGTTGCCGCAGCCAAAGAAACGAACCTTGCTGTTCCGTTGATTGTTCGCCTCGAAGGGACGAACGTCGAGAAGGGTAAGAAAATTATCGCTGACTCCGGTCTGGCGATTACTTCAGCTGACAGCATGGGCGACGCGGCGAAAAAAGCCGTTGCCGCCGCCAAGGGTTAAGGAGAGAACGCATGTCTATTCTTATTGATAAGAACACCCGCGTCATGACCCAGGGCATGACCGGCAACACTGGAATGTTCCACACCAAAACGAGCCAGGCCTACGCCAACGGCAAGGCCTGCTATGTGGCCGGTGTCACCCCAAAGCGTGGCGGTGAAAAGCACGAAGGCATCCCGGTGTTCAACACCGTTGCCGAAGCGAAAGAACAAACGGGCGCCAACGTTTCCGTTATCTATGTTCCGCCACCGTTCGCGGCTTCCGCAATCGACGAAGCCGTCGAAGCCGACATGGACCTTGTTATCTGCATCACCGAAGGTATTCCGGTGAAAGACATGGTCATGACCCGGTTCAAGATGAAGGGCAAGCGCACCAAGCTGATTGGTCCCAACTGCCCGGGCGTCATCACGCCGGACGAGATCAAAATCGGCATCATGCCGGGTCACATCCACAAGAAAGGTCCGATCGGTGTTGTTTCACGCTCAGGCACTTTGACTTATGAAGTTGTGGGCCAGCTTTCAGCGCTGAACATTGGTCAGTCTTCGTGTGTCGGTATTGGCGGCGACCCCGTCAACGGCATGAAGCACATCGACGTCATGAAGATGTTCAACGACGATCCGCAAACCGAAGCCGTCGTCATGTGTGGCGAAATCGGTGGCAGCGACGAGGAAGAGTGCGCCGAGTGGATCAAGAAGAACATGAAAAAACCGGTTGTGGGCTTTATCGCCGGAGCCACGGCTCCTCCGGGAAAGCGCATGGGTCACGCCGGCGCAATCATCTCCGGCGGAAAGGGTACGGCCGAAGAGAAGATCCGGGTGCTTGAAGAGTGTGGCGTTCACGTCAGTCACAGCCCCGCCGACATTGGCATCACGCTGAAGAAGGCAATCGGCTAGGCCGTGCAGCCTCTGAGGTCTGGCGTCGCGAGCGAAATAGTTTAGAATACAGCCCGCTTCGCACCAATTTCGAAGCCGCCCGCGCGCCAGTTCGGGCGGCTTTGTCTTGTCTGAAATCCAGGAACATCCCAATGTCACTCGAAGACCTCAATTCGCTGCAGGAACGGATCCGCGATCTCGGCGTGCGTGTCGCCGATCTCAGGGGGTATCTTTGACTTTGACGGCAAAAAAGAACGCTTTGAAGAAGTAACGCTGCGTCTCGAGCAGTCTGACGTCTGGGATAACCCGGAAGAAGCTCAGGAGCTCGGTCGCGAACGCGCGCGTCTTGAAGAAACCGTCGGTGGTCTGGAAAACCTGACGTCATCAATTTCGGATGCAGGCGAACTGCTCGAAATGGCGAAAGAGGAGCAGGACGCCGGCACGGTCGACGATGTCCGAACCGAACTCGACTCCCTCACTCAGACGCTCGAGAAGCTCGAATTCACCAGAATGTTCTCGGGCGAAATGGACACCGCCAATTCGTTTATCGACATTCAGGCGGGGTCCGGCGGTACCGAGGCTCAGGACTGGGCCAACATGCTGCTGCGCATGTATCTGCGCTGGGCAGAATCCAGCGGCTTTAAAACCGAACTGATCGAAGTATCCGAAGGTGAGGTCGCCGGCATCAAAAGTGCCACCGTCAAACTCGACGGTGAATACGCTTACGGCTATTTGCGAACGGAAACCGGTGTCCATCGTCTGGTGCGAAAGTCGCCGTTTGATTCCGGCAACCGCAGGCATACATCGTTTGCCTCCGTGTACGCCTATCCCGAGGTCGACGACAACATCGACATCGAGGTGAATCCGGCTGATTTGCGCATCGACACCTACCGCGCCAGCGGCGCGGGCGGTCAGCACGTCAACAAAACCGACTCGGCGATCCGAATTACCCACGAGCCGACGGGTATTGTGGTTCAGTGTCAGAGTGATCGCTCCCAGCATCGCAACCGGGCTCAGGCCATGGCGATGATGAAAGCCCGGCTTTACGAAGCCGAACTGCAGAAGCGAAAAGAAGATGCCCAGGCGACCGAAGACGAAAAAGTCGACATCGGCTGGGGGCAGCAAATCAGATCCTATGTGCTCGATCAGAGCCGCATCAAGGATCTGAGAACCAACGTCGAAACCGGCAATACGCAGGCGGTGCTCGACGGTGGTCTGGACGAATTTATTCAGGCGAGTCTTAAAGCGGGGCTTTAAGGCCCGACCCTCACATCACAAAGGAGGCGGCTCGGTAAACCGAGTCGTTGAGAGTGCAGTGTCCGAAGGTAATTCCAAAGAAGAACAGGTTGTCGACGAAAACGAACAGATAGCGCTTCGTCGAACCAAGCTGGGTGAATGGCGCGAGTCTGACGCTATCGCGTTTCCGAACGGGTTCGAGCGCGATGCCGAGGCCGGCGACCTGCAGGCTAAATACGAAGACCAGGACAAGGAGACTCTCGAAGCCAACCCCGTGAAGGTGACGGTGGCGGGGCGGATGATGTCTCGCCGAATCATGGGCAAGGCCAGCTTTACCCATATTCAGGACGGCACCGGTCGACTCCAGCTCTACGTTACTCGCGACGCGTTGCCCGAAGGCTTTTACAACGAGACGTTCAAAGGCTGGGATGTCGGCGATATCGTTGGCGCCACCGGTACGCTGTTTCGTACCAACAAGGGCGAGCTCAGCGTTAACGTCGAACAGATACAGCTGCTGACCAAGTCGCTGCGTCCGCTGCCGGAGAAATATCACGGTCTGACCGACGCCGAAACCCGTTATCGCCAGCGTTATGTAGATCTCATCATGAACGAAGACGTGCGCGACACCTTTCGCACGCGTTCCCAGATCGTGGCCTACATTCGAAACTTCATGGGCGGCAAGGACTATCTTGAAGTCGAGACGCCGATGATGCAGGTGATCCCCGGTGGCGCCGTAGCGCGGCCGTTTGTGACGCATCACAATGCGCTCGACATGGAGTTTTATCTGCGCATCGCGCCGGAGCTTTATCTCAAACGTCTTGTCGTCGGTGGCTTCGAGCGCGTCTTCGAGATCAATCGCAATTTCAGGAACGAAGGCGTCAGCACCAAGCACAATCCTGAATTCACGATGATGGAGTTTTACGGCGCGTATCAAACGTACGTCGACTACATGGATCTGACAGAAGAAATGTTCCGCGGTATCGCCGAGAACGTTCTCGGGTCAACCGTAGTGCCCGTTGGCGACGACGCCAGTATCGACCTCGGCAAGCCGTTTGTGCGCATGACCATGCACGAGGCCGTGGCCGAGAAGAATCCTTCGATGAGCGCGGAAGATCTGAATGACCCGGCCAAGCTCGCGGCACGTCTGAAAGAACTGCACGTCGACGTCAAGGACATCTGGGGTCCGGGCAAGATGCTGTTCGAACTTTTCGAGGCTACCGTCGAAGATCACCTTTTCGAGCCAACGTTTATTACCCAGCACCCGACCGAGGTGTCGCCGCTGTCTCGAGCCAATGACGAAGACCCGAGCGTTACAGACCGCTTTGAGCTCTTTATCGGCGGGCGGGAAATCGCCAACGGATTCTCCGAGCTGAATGACCCGGAGGATCAGGCTGCGCGCTTTCACGCACAGGTTGCTGAAAAAGACGCCGGTGATGACGAGGCCATGCACTTCGACGCCGACTACATTCGTGCGCTGGAATACGGCATGCCGCCGACGGCGGGCGAGGGTATCGGTATTGACCGGCTGGTAATGCTGATGACCAACAGCCCGTCGATTCGCGACGTGCTGCTGTTCCCTCACATGCGCCCGGAAGTCTAGGCGTCTGCAAACCTCACCTGAAACCGAATACCGCTGACCTTTACGTGCGGTATTTGGTCTTGGGCAGCACGCACAGCATCTCAAACAGCAGGTTCGCGGCCAGCAGCGCCGTGTTGCCGTTGGTGTCGTAAGGCGGCGAGACCTCCACCAGGTCACCGCCAACGATATCGAGGCCGCGACAGCCGCGAATGATTTCCAGGCCCTGCGAAGTTGTAAGCCCACCTGGCTCCGGCGTTCCCGTGCCCGGCGCAAACGCGGGGTCCAGGCCATCGATGTCAAAGCTCAGGTACACCGGGCCGTCGCCGACCTTGGCGCGCGCTTCCTGCATCAGGGGTGCGAGAGACTGATACCAGCAGTCTTCGGCCTGAACCACCGTGAAGCCCTGGTCCCGGGGCCAGTCAAAGTCATCAGCCGCGTAGCCGGTAGCGCGAAGGCCGATCTGATACACGCGATTGCCGTCGAGGAGGTCTTCCTCAACGGCGCGTCTGAAGGGTGTGCCGTGGGCGATCGGTTCACCAAACATGTGATCGTTAATGTCGGCATGGGCGTCGACATGGATCATTCCGACCGGACCGTGCTTTTTGCGAATGGCCCGCAGGATTGGCAGCGCGATCGTGTGGTCCCCACCAAGCGTCAGCGGAATGCAGTCAGCTTTAAGGATTTCGTCATACGCCTCCTCAATAATTCTGACGCTGTCGGTGAGGTTGAACGTGTTGATCGCCACATCGCCGATGTCGGCGACCTGCATCGAGTCAAAGGGCGCCGCCCGGGTCGCCATGTTGTAGGGGCGAATCAGACAGGACTCCGCCCGGATGGATCGGGGGCCGTAGCGCGTGCCGGGTCGGTTGGACGTGCCGATGTCGAACGGGATGCCGACAAAGCAGGCGTCGAGACCCCTGGCGTCAGTGGCGGTTGGCAGACGCATCATGGTTGCCGGTCCGCCGAATCGGGGCATGTCGTTGCCGCCAAGCGGCTGATTGAATTTTGTTGTCACGAGTTGTTCTTCCAGTTTGAAGAGGCATCGCGCAGTCGCGCAACGACGTCAGGAAATTGATCAGCCTCAACGTTGGCAAAAGCGATACGCAGGTATTCATCCTGACCGTCGCCAAACATGGCGCCCGGCAGGGTGAGCAGGTTGTACTGTTGCGCGAGCCGTCGCGCCACGCTGAAGGAGTCGACAGCGTCACCAAAAGGATGCTTCAGGTAGCCGAAATAAGCGCCGCTGGTAACGAGTTCCCAATCAAGATCGTCAGGCGCAAACGCTTCGCGAATCGCCGAAAGTCGGCTTGCCATCAGCTTGCGATTGTCGCGCCGGAATGCATCACCGGTCTCGAGTCCGGCTAACGCGGCCTGCTGACTGATCGCGGCGGCGCAAATGGCGATGCAGTCCATGATCTTCTCGCAGCTCTCAAGCATCTGAGGTCCGGCAATAATCGAACCGACGCGATAACCCGTCAGGCTGAACACTTTGGAAAAGCTGTAGAGCTGGACGATGCTTGAGCGCCAGTCGTCGAGTTTGAACAAGTCATGGGGGTCGGGTTCCGCGTCAGATCCGTCATGAATAAAGTCGCGGTAGGTCTCGTCCACAACCAGAGCAATGCCGGCCTCGATTGCGATCGCGTTGACGGCGTGCAGGTATTCGTTGCTGTACACCGCACCGGTTGGATTGTTTGGCGTCACCAGCACAATGGCCCGCGTGCGGTCATCAATGGCGCGACGGATCGCATCAAGATCGGGCACGCCGCTGCCCGCGTTGAACGGGACCGGGCTGGTCTCGATACCCAGCGAATCGAGCCACATGCGGTGATTGAAGTACCAGGGCAGCGGCACGACAACGTTGTCGCCCCGGCCGGCGAGAGCCTGCATCGCAATGCAGAAGGCCTGATTGCATCCCGCCGTAATCAGCACGTCGTCGCCAACGACGTCACCGCCGGCGCGCGTCATGTGGCCGGCCAGACGATCGCGCAGGGGCGTGATGCCGCAGATATCGGTGTAAAACGCGGTGCTGGTTTCGTCCAGAGCGGACTTGAGCTGCGCGTTTACCTCAGCCGGCGGCGGGTAGCTCGGCACGGCCTGGGAAAGGTCGATGAGCGGCGTATCGCTGTCAAAAGCGGCAGGATTCAGCCAGCTGCGAGCCTCGGCGATTGGCGGGGTCGCGATAACTTCGACCGACGGGTTCAGTGCATAACTCATTGTTTGCAGTCTCCCAGACACGACATCGAGATTCAAACTGAACGGTAGCTAAACGTGCCATCGTTTTAACAGTTGGGTTTGGTCGGTTCGGCGCACGTCCGGCGGCGCCTTGGGGTAGAATTCGCCGCAGCCGCGACGGGTTGAGCGTGGCATAGCGCCAGCCTGTACGCGTCGCCCGGTCGCCGCTATGGGAGGATTCGCAACGGATGCGGCCTTACTTTAAGCCTCGTACAGCTCGAGACAAAGAAGTCGATCCTGAACTTAAGGCAACGAATGATTCGTCCACTTGAGCTGCAGATTGGTTTGCGTTACACGCGCGCCAAACGCCGCAATCATTTTATCTCCTTCATCTCGCTGACCTCCATGTTCGGCATCGTGCTTGGTGTGTGGGCGTTGATTACCGTGCTGTCCATCATGAACGGTTTCGAGGGCGAACTGCGCGACCGAATTCTCGGTGTCGCGTCCCACGTGACCATTTCGGCCCAGGGCGGCTCGCTTGAGAACTGGCGCACCGCGAACGAGGTGGCCGCGTCGCACCCGAATGTCGAAGGCGCCTCGCCGTACATTCTCGGACAGGGCCTGCTGCGCAAAGGGCGCGCGACAACCGGCGGGCTGCTGCGGGGTATTGACCCCGTCAGTGAACCCCAGGTTTCGGACCTGATCCCGAACAAGATGGTGGAGGGGTCATTCGCGGATCTGGTGCCGGGTGAGTTTGGAATCATCCTCGGTCAGGATCTTGCATGGCGACTGGATGCCGAACTCGGTGCCAAGGTGACGGTGATTGCCCCGAAGGGCAACGTGACGCCAGCCGGCTTTCTGCCCAAGTTCAAGCGCTTCACCGTGGTTGGAATTTTCGATCTCGGCATGTACGAATACGACAGCGCGCTGTCACTCATGCACATCGACGACCTCGCGGCGTTGTTCAAAATGAAAGGGGAGGTGAGCGGCGTGCGCCTCAAGCTCAACGACGTTTACCGTTCCCAGACCGTGCGCAAGGAACTCGCGTCAGCCCTCGGGCCTCCGTTCGTTGTCAGCGACTGGACCCGGGAGCACTCGAATTTTTTTCGCGCCCTTAAAGTCGAAAAGCGGGTGATGTTTATTATCCTGATGCTGATCATCTCGGTCGCCGCGTTCAACATTGTGTCGACGCTGGTCATGATGGTTATCGACAAGCAGGCTGACATTGCAATACTGCGCACGCTCGGACTGAGTCCGGGCAGCGTGATGTCCGTGTTCATTATTCAGGGCGTCATCATTGGCATCATCGGTACGCTCGTGGGTGCGGTGCTGGGCGTGTTGACCGCGCTGAACATCGAGACTCTGGTGCCGGCTTTTGAGAGACTGTTCGGTATCGAATTTTTCCCTGACGATGTCTATGTCATTTCAGATTTCCCGGCCAAGCTGGACTGGACCGACGTGACAAAAGTCACCCTCGCGTCGCTTGCCATGGCGTTGATCGCTACGATCTACCCTGCATGGCGAGCTTCAAAAACCCATCCGGCCGAAGCGCTGCGCTATGAGTAATGATTAGGAGTGATGATCATGAGTAGTGATTCTGTGAACCAGCAGTTTGGGAGAGTCAGTTGATAGCGTTCATCGTGAATCTCGTGTGTTGCCCGGTAACAGGGGAGTCAACATGTCGAGGATAATTACGCCCGAAGCAGACCGTGCGGCCGGTGATGTCGGCGGCGCGCCCGCTGCCGGCACCATCGTCAGCTGTCGCGACGTGCACAAGGTGTTTGATCAGGGAGATCTCGAGGTCCGGGTTCTTGACGGCGTGAGCCTGTCCATTGAACCGGGTCAGCAGCTGGCCGTTGTCGGTGCGTCTGGCACGGGCAAGAGCACGCTGTTACACGTGCTCGGTGGTCTGGATGAGCCAAGCCAGGGTTACGTCGAACTTGGTGGTCAGGATCTGTCCCGATTGAGCTCGGCCGCACGCGGCCGTCTGCGAAATCGCGATCTCGGATTCGTGTATCAGTTTCATCACCTGTTGCCCGAGTTTACGGCCCAGGAAAATGTTGCGATGCCGCTGCTTATTCGACGTGACTCGACATCAACGGCGATGAAAACGGCTGCCGATATCTTAAAACGCGTCGGGCTCGATCATCGACTTGAACACAAGCCGGCCGAACTCTCGGGCGGCGAGCGTCAACGGGCAGCCGTTGCACGTGCGCTGGTAACTCAGCCTCGATGCATTCTTGCCGATGAGCCCACGGGTAATCTGGACGAGAAAACGGCCGACACCGTGCATAACCTCATGCTCGAACTCAATCAGGAGTTCGGTACCGCGCTGGTGGTTGTGACCCATGACATGAGTCTTGCCGCAAGAATGAACGAGCAGCTGCGACTGCACGAGGGCAAGCTGCAGCCGCTGTAGTTGCTCTGTCTACAGTGAGCCCGTCAGGGCTCGCTTCAGCTTTCGCCGATATCCGCTTTGTTGCTGTCGCGCTGTTGCTTGCGCAGCCGTGATGCTCGCTTGCGCTCCGCGCGGCGTTGCTTCCAGCGTGAGATGACGTGAAGGCGCCACGAGTACAGCACCAGAAAATATCCGATGGTTCCAAGAATCGCGCCACAGACGAGGCAGCCGATCCACAGTGCCGCCAGAAATTCGATCAGCTGGCGCAGGCCTTCCCCATCGAGCCCCTGCAGCATGGTGCCGATACTGGAGAGTGTTTGTTGTTCACCATGTATGCCGAGGATGCGCGTTCCGAGTTTATACGCCGGGGTATAAAAGGGTATCCAGGTGATCGGGTTGGATATCCAGATCAGCGCGATCGCCAGCGGCAGATTTCCGCGTACGGCAATCGCGCCAATAGTGGCAGGCAGAAACTGCATCGGCATCGGCAGGAACGCGCAGAACAGACCCACGGCTGTGCCGGCCGCGATGCCGTTGCGATTCAGATACCACAGACGCGGATCCCGCAGGCGCTTGCCAAACAGGCGCAACATACGCTCGTCTTCGATGACTTCGCGTCGGTTCAGCAAGAAGTTTTTAAGTTTCGTGAGCAAGATGGATCTCGGGTCTGCCCCTGTAGTATGGCTGGATTGTCGCGATAATGTGGCGTCCCGTCGACACGCGAACCCTGGTCGTTACCGCGATCGGTCTGCTCGGGGG
This sequence comes from uncultured Gammaproteobacteria bacterium, assembly GCA_938034705.1. Taxonomy (GTDB): domain Bacteria; phylum Pseudomonadota; class Gammaproteobacteria; order Arenicellales; family CALHMG01; genus CALHMG01. The sequence goes on along the minus strand of CALHMG010000136.1, from coordinate 15,435 downwards.
TAGCTGCTGGTTGTTCGAGCAGCCGGTGCTGCCACCGCGCCTGTTTCCCATCGCGTGCCTGGGTGTCTGCGCGCTAATCCTGCCGGTTTTACGACACTTTCGTACTCATCGGATCAGTCCGATCGTAGCGCCGATTGCGCTGGCCGCGGCTGCGTTCGTGACGGGGTTCACAATCGCGTTAGTTGCAAGCGAACAACGCCTGTCCGATCGACTGGTGCCGGCGTTGCACGGCAGCGACATTCTGGTGTCGGGCACGATCGACGGGTTGGTGACGAAGGGTGCTGCGTACACGGGGTTTGTTCTGAGCGATGTCGCCGCGGTCTCGTCTGCGCACACTGTCCCGCGCCGGATAAAACTGGCGTGGTACGCAAACAGCCCGGAGCTGACGCCGGGCGAGCAGTGGCAGCTGGTTGTTCGGCTGCGAGAGATTCACGGTACCCAGAACCCCGGCGGCTTCGACCTGGAACGGTGGGCGCTGTCACGCAATATCGGGGCGAAGGGCTACGTTCGAAGTCCACACAAGGCGATTCGTGTTGCGCCCGCCTCCTGGCATGACGTGGACGCAGCCCGTGCGTCAATCGCTGCACGAATTGACAATGCAGTACAGCAGACATCGGTGGCGGGTGTATTGCGAGCGCTGTCGGTGGGAGACAGGTCAGGACTGGGTCAGCCTCAGTGGCAGTTATTCAGAGAAACCGGCACCAGCCATCTGATCGCGATCTCGGGTTTGCACATCGGGTTTGTGGCGATGCTGACGGGTGGTCTCGTGATGCTGCTTCTCAAGCTGTGGTGCCTGCCGTGTCGATTCGTCCCGGCGCGTATCACGGGTGTGTTTTTTGGCGTCTTGGCCGCGACGGGTTACGCGGCGCTGGCCGGGTTTTCAGTGTCCACGCAACGCGCGCTCATTATGGTTGTGATCGTTGCCATCGCTTTACTGACCAAAACGCGTTCACGTCTTGTACGAGCGCTGGCACTGGCGTTGATCGTGGTTCTTGTCATTGATCCGCTGACGCCGTTGTCGACGGGGCTGTGGTTGTCGTTCGGTGCGGTTGCGCTGATTGCGATTATTTCAGGTGCCAGCCTCGACATTGGGCGAGGCCGAGAACAGTCGCCGTCTCTCAAGATGCGCGCAATCTCGTCTGTAACCGTGTGGTCGAAGCTGCAGTTTGTGCTCAGCGTCGCGATGTTGCCAGCCGGACTGATGCTGTTCGGGCAGGCGTCGTTGTGTTCCATCTTCGCCAATGCGCTCGCCATACCCTGGACCACGTTTCTGATCGTGCCGCCACTTTTGACGAGTCTGTTGCTTGAGCCTGTTTCAGCACCATTGTCCAAGCTGCTGTTGTGGGTGGCGTCGATATCGGTGGAGCTGATGATCGGGTTTCTTGAGCGTGTCGCGTCACTGCCATTTGCGACCGTCAGCGGCTCCGCACCTGATCTGCTTGCCCTGGCTTTGTTTGTCACAGCGGTCATCGTCATCACACTTGCGCGCCTTGCGCCATTGTCCTGGTTAACGCTCATCTGGTGCGCGCCCGTTGTGTTTCCTCCATCGGGCGTGGTTTCCAATTCGCTCAAAGTTACGGCACTCGACGTGGGGCAGGGGCTCGCGGTTGTTGTTCAGGCGGGACCTCGTTCACTGGTGTTTGATACCGGCGCAAGTTTTGGAGCCGGTGATGCAGGTGAGCGAATCGTGGTGCCCTATTTGAAGTCGATGGGTATCAGAAATCTCGACGTGTTGATTGTGAGTCATGGCGACAACGATCATGCCGGGGGACTTGCCAGCGTTCGCCGGGAATATGAGAGCGCAAGAATCCTGGTGGGAGACGAGGCCATCGCAGACAACGCGCAGCTTTGTCGCGCAGGAGAAAGCTGGCAGTGGGGTCAGGCGCGCTTTCGAATACTGGCGCCACTTGCATCGAGTGGCAGGTCGGAAAACGATCGTTCGTGCGTGCTGCAGGTCTCGAGTCCCTGGGGTGGCGTGTTGCTTACGGGTGATATCGAGGCGCGCGGTGAGTTTGCCCTGAGAGAAGCCTATGGCGACAGACTTCGCAGCGACGTGCTCATCGTGCCTCACCACGGCGCGCGAACGTCATCCACGCTGCCGTTTCTGCGTGACGTGGGGCCATCGGTTGCTTTGATCAGCGCGGGGTATCGCAACCGCTTTGGCCATCCGCACCCGGGAGTGCTTGATCGCTATCGCGATGCGGGTATTCAGACGGTCAATACGGCAGAAGCCGGCGCGATAGAGGTATCACTGTCTGCGACCGGACTCAGCGTCAGGCAGTTTCGTCAAACCCACCGGCGCTTCTGGCATCGATCGGGCTAGGGCGCTGTGTCAGGCGCGACGATTGAAACGACAGCTCGCCAGTCGCCACGCTGTCTCCAGGCTCTTGCAACGGGTTAGCTTGCGAGGCCGAGGTTTTGCAGTGCCGCTCTCACCGTTTGTTTTTGTTCATCCGTTGCAGGTGATGTGGGTCTTCGCGCGTAACCGGATTCGAGTCCCTGAAGCTTCTGGGCGTATTTGACCAGTGAGGGCATGTTGTCGACACCGATTGCGTCCCACAGCGGCATCAGGCGTTCATGAAGGTCCCGTGCGGTATCCCAGTCCTGGTCGATGACGGCGTTCCAGAGCTTCACCGACGGGCCGGGGGCCGCGGTCAAAATAGCGGCGATGGAGCCTCGTGCGCCAAGTTGATACGTTGGATACAGAAGTGCGTCTACCGCGCTGAAGATCAGGTTCTTGGGATCGGCTCGGCGCATCAGATCAGCGAACAGTTTCATGTCACCGGCGCTTTGTTTGACGCCGAGCACACCGGGTACTTCGTCCATGATGCGCAAGAGTTGATCCGGTGAAAGGTAGCACCAGGGAACCACGTTATAGATGAGGATCGGTACGCCGCAGGTGTCATGAATCTCGCGAAAGTGCGCCACCATGGCGTCGTCATCCGGCCGGAACAGATAGTGAGGTGGTGTGATCTGCAATGCGGCGACACCCAGGTGTTTGACGCTGAGTCCGCGGGCCGCAACTTCGGCCGTTGAGTTTGCGATGATTCCTGCAATCAGCGGCACTCTGTTGTTGACCGCTTCGGCAGTTGTTTCGATCAGGTTTTGATATTCCCCGCGATCGAGCACATGTCCTTCGCCGGTGCTGCCACCTGCAGCCAGGCCGTGGACGCCGTTATCGAGAAGCCAGTCGACCTGCCCGGCGATCAGACCTGTGTCGATAGCGCCATCTTGGCTAAAGGGTGTGGTGAAGGGTGCAATTACGCCTTTCAGTTCGCTCATCCGGACCTCCGAAAATTGTTGCTCTCAATCTGATCCAGCAGTGTTGTCGCATCGGCGCGGCATCGGCAAGCGTTTGGCTCATCCAACAGACTGGCGCGAATCCGGTTGTTTTGCAGAACCGACGCGAGTCCAGGTTATGTCATGAACGGTCGCGCCGATTTCGGTAGACGCATCGGCGTTTCTGGTATCGGTAAGCGTGAGCCTCAGGCGACATGCTTTGGTCTGAACACTGTCGCAGCGGCCGTCGACCGTGTTGTTAGCCTTGGACTTTCGCTACTATCGCGAGTCACTGCCGATACGCGACGAGCTTGAGCAACATGAAGTTTCAACTGGCCATAAATCTGGAACGCATCGACGACAGCGTCGACATGAGAGACGTTGAGCGTCACACGCTTGAAATGGTGCAGATGGCGGATGAAGGTGGTTTTCAAATCGCCTGGGCCGCCGAGCACCATGCGCTGGAAATGACTATCGCTCCCAATCCGTTTCAGATTCTGACGTGGTGGGCGGCTCATACCAACAACATTCGTCTGGGTACGGCGGTTGTGACGGCCGCGTACTGGCACCCGATCAATGTCGCAGGCGAAGCTGCGATGGTGGACCTCTTCAGTGGCGGTCGTCTTGAGTTTGGAATTGGGTCGGGCGCGTATCAGCGTGAATTCGATCGCATGCACCCGGGCCTGAAGCAGTCAGACGGCTGGCGTTACATGCAGGAGATGATGCCGGCGCTGATTGAACTGTGGAAAGGCGACTACGAGCACAATGGCGAGTTCTGGCAGTTCCCGCTCTCGACCTCGGTGCCCAAGCCTCTGCAAACGCCACACCCGCCGGTCTGGGTTGCCGCACGTGCGCCTATCACTTTCGACTTTGCGGTGAAGAACAACTTCAACATCATGACGTGGCCGCTGACGCGAGATTTCTCGGAGGCTGAGGAGTACAAGCAGCGATTCGAAACCGCTCTGGCGGAAAACCCCGGCGCCACGCGGCCGATATTCTCCATGATGCGCCACGCGTGTGTGTACGACGAAGGTCAGGATCGCTCAGTGCCGATCAAAGCCGCGCTGCGCCAGCTCGGTCAGTTCCAGACGTTGTTCAAGAACACCGGCGACGTCCATAACGGCTTCCCGGCATCCGACGACATCAGCGCCAACCCCGAATACTCAGCCGAGACGCTGGATCGTAATTTGCTGTTCGGTACGCCTGATGAGTGCATCGCCAAACTGCGTCTGTATGAAGATCTTGGCGTTGATCAGTTTACGTACTACGCGAGTCTGGGCCTCGGATTCAAGGAGCAAAAGCGGTCGCTTGAGCTCTTTATCAACGATGTGATGCCGGCGTTTTCCTGAGATCCAACTGCCTGATTTACGATCACTTAACGCTTGCTCCCAAGGCGGATAACACGCGCTGAGGGTGTCAGTCGCGCCGTGATGAATCGAGGGGCGACGAACGGTGTGCAGGGGTCGGTTTTTGGCGGTGACCGGTGCATGACGCGTCGGTCGATTTGCTAGTATTCAGGTTCATCAGGGTCTGACCGTCAACCGGCCGGGATCCTGCAGGGCGCACCGCGATCAATACCGGTGGGCTTTAAAGGGAAGGCACTAAAAGGATTTTGCGGAAAGTATGTTCGAGATCATCAAATCGGGCGGCTGGCTCATCTGGCCGATTATTGCGTGCTCGATTATCGCTGGCGCCATCATCATCGAGCGGTTCTGGGCACTCAAGAAGTCCAACGTCGTTCCTTCGAGTCTGTTTGGTCAGATTCGCGAACTCATTGAACGCCGCGAGCTGAACCAGGAAAAGATCCAGGCGATTGCCCAGAGCTCGCCTCTGGGCCGTGTCATGGCGGCCGGACTCGGCAGCGCCGGGCGACACCGAATGGTGATGCGTGAGTCTCTCGAAGAAGAGGGACGTCAGGTTGCGCACGGGCTTGGGCGCAATCTCACAACGCTCGGCACCATCGCTACGATTACGCCGCTGCTGGGTTTGCTCGGCACGGTCATTGGCATGATCAAGGTCTTCTCGGCGATCACCGCTTTTGGCGTCGGTGATCCCCAGGCGCTCGCGGGCGGTATCTCCGAAGCACTGATCACGACAGCCGCGGGTCTTGCCGTCGGCATCGTGACGCTGATGTTCTACCGCTATTTTCGCGGGCGCGTTAATTCGCTCACGGTGGACATGGAGCAGGACGCTGTGCGACTGGTCAATCTGGTCCACGGTGACCCTGAGTAACTCGATCCGCCATGAAGTTCAGCAACCCAAACGACGAAGAAGAACTTGGTATCAATCTGACGCCACTGATCGATGTGGTGTTCCTGCTGCTCATCTTCTTCATGGTGTCGACGACGTTTACCAAAGAATCACAGCTGAGTATCCAGCTGCCCGAGGCGAGCGAAACACGCACCGAGAATCAGCCAAAAATGCTGCTGATCGAAATCAGCGGCGACGGCAACTTCGCCGTCAAGGGCCCTGACGATACCGAAGCCAAGCGTTTGATCGATACAGAGCCCGACACCGTCATGAAGGCAATCAAGGCTGCGACGGGTAACGCCGACGGGCTGGTTACGGTGATCCGTGCCGACAAGCGTACGCCGCACGAGTCGGTTGTTCGCGCAATGGACGCATCGCGTCGACTCGGGTATCTGAAGATTACGTTTTCTACACAGAAAGCGGCCAAGTCCGGCAACTGATACGCTTGGGGCCACGGCGTCGATCCGCAGTGTGACGGCCCCGTAACGGTATGTCTGACATAGAACAACAACACTACAGCCACAAGCCTGCTGAACACACCGAGATGGAGCCTGCCGCGCTCTATCGGCGCCTGTTGGGTTACGTGCTGCCCTATAAATGGGTGTTTGGCGTCGCGGTTCTTGGCATGGTGGTCGCTGCGGCCGCCGATACAGGTTTTACCGCGCTGCTCAAGGACATTATGGATCGCGGGCTGGTCGCTCGCGAAGACAGTTTTGTCAGGCTGATTCCGGTTTTGCTGATCGGCGTTTTTGTGATTCGCGGCGTTGCAGAATTCATCAACAACTACTGCATCAACTGGGTCGGTCGACGGGTTGTCTTTGATCTTCGAAAGCAGATGTTCTCGCGCATACTCAGTTTGCCGACGACGTTTTATGACTCCACGTCTTCGGCCACCCTTGTTTCAAAGCTGATCTACGACGTCGAGCAGGTGGCCCAGGCCAGCACGTCGGCCGTGCGCGTGCTGATCAAGGACGCGCTCACGGTATTCGGTCTCTTCGCCTGGATGTGCTGGCTCAACTGGCGTCTCACGATTATTTTGCTGGTGCTCGCGCCCGCCATCGGCATTGTGGTGCGGCTTGCGTCGAAGAAGTTTCGCAGCAGCAGCCGCGGCGTGCAGGAGAGCATGGGCGGGATTGCCGATATCGCCAAAGAGGCGTTTCAGGGGCACCGCATCGTCAAGGTGTTTGGCGGGGAAGGTTACGAGAAGAAGATTTTTGACGAAGCCAACAATCGCAATCGTCATCAGGCGATGAAGCGTGTTGCCGTGGCTTCGGCGAGCGTGCCGATGGTGTTGTTTGTGGTCGGTCTTGGTGTGACGCTGATTATCTATCTCGCCGTGCGCGGAACCGCGGACACGCCGATCTCCGCCGGCGAATTCGTGTCATACCTCGGTGCTCTGATTCTGATGATGTCGCCTATCAAGCGACTCGCGCGGATCAACGAAATTATCCAGACCGGGCTCGCCGCTGCGGGCAGCGTATTCAAGATTATCGACATGCAGCCCGAAGTCGATACCGGCACGCAGGCGCTGGGTGATGTGGCGGGCAGGATCGAATTCAGGAATGTCGAGTTTCGCTACGAGCCAGCCGAGGGCCTCGACCCCGAAGCCGCAAACGCTGACGATGCAGAGACGTCGCCCGAGGCTCCCGCAGGGGTGCTTGATAATATTTCGTTCTCGGTTGACGCCGGAACCACGGTCGCCCTGGTTGGGCCAAGCGGCAGCGGCAAAACCACGCTGGTGTCCCTGTTGTTAAGGCTCTATCCCCTGCAGCAGGGTGATGTACTTCTCGACGGCGTCCCGGTTCGAGACATTAAGCTTGCAGACTTCAGGCGAGCGCTGTCTATCGTGAGCCAGGAAACGGTTCTCTTTGATGACACGATCCGGGCCAACATTGCCTACGGTCAGCGATTTGGAGCGAGCGCTGACGAACCGATCGACGATGAGGCGGTGCGGGCTGCGGCCGAGGCTGCCAACGTGCTCGAGTTTGCCGAGAGAATGTCTGACGGGTTCGACACGCTGGTAGGCGAGCAGGGCGTTCGGCTTTCGGGTGGACAGCGTCAGCGTGTGGCGATCGCGCGAGCGCTTTACAAAAATGCGCCGATCCTGATTCTCGATGAGGCGACGTCGTCGCTTGATTCACACAGCGAGCGTCTGGTGCAGGAAGCTTCGCACCGGTTGATGAAAGGGCGGACGACCATCGTCATTGCTCATCGACTTTCAACGGTCGAGCATGCGGATCAGATTATTGTGCTCGATCAGGGCCGGATCGCCGAAGCCGGTACCCACGCTGATCTCGTCAAGGCAGAAGGCCTTTACTCACATCTGCACCAGTCCCAGCTGGCGCCGGCCAAGCTGGCGAGCTAGGTGATGGCGCAGCACCTGCAGTCACGTGGTCCGCTGGCGTGGCTCGCGCTCCCGGTGGTGCCCGCGTACTGGTTGGTGTCGAACTTCCATCGGCTGCTTTATGCGGTCGGCATCAAGAAGCGACGCCGGGTGGCCGCGCCGGTGGTGGTGGTCGGCAACATTACGGTCGGCGGTACCGGCAAGAGCCCTCTGGTCCGCGCCATTGCTGAAGAACTGGTTGTGCGCGGTTATAGGCCAGGCATCGCGTTGCGAGGCTACGGCGGCACCGCGCGCGACTATCCTCAGAACGTGACACCGGCTTCGGATCCAGCCGAGGTTGGCGACGAGGCGGTCGAGCACGCAGAACTGAGCGGTGTGCCTGTGATGGTCGACCCCGTCCGCTCAAATGCGGCGGATGAGCTTATTTCGACTCACCGATGCAATGTGATTCTCCTTGATGACGGTCTGCAGCATCATGCAATCGACCGGGACGTCGAGATCGCCGTTATCGACGGCCAGCGCGGCTTTGGTAACGGCTGGCTGTTGCCTGCAGGCCCGCTTCGCGAGAGGCAGTCGCGCCTTAAATCTGTAGATCATGTCGTCGTCAACGGCGCACGCCGGGATATAGAGCACAAGTCGACCTTTAAAATGAAGGTTTCGACGACGGGTGTCTCGAATCTGGCTGATCCCGGCGAGGTTGAATCCTTTGCCGCACTCAAAGAACGCAAGCTGGTTGCCGTTACCGCGGTGGGTAATCCGGACAGGATCCATCAGGCGCTGCATGACGCCGGCATCGACGCGGCACGCAGAGACTTTCCCGATCACCACAGGTTTACGCCAGACGATCTGGATGTAGATGCTGATCACGATATCGTCGTGACGGGTAAAGATGCGGTTAAATTGGCGACGGTGCTCGATGATCATCCGCTGAAGTCGCGTGTCTGGCGCCTGCATGTCACCGTCGACGTTGACGCCAAACTGTTCGACGCAATCGAAGCAACACTTAATCGAGTAACGGCATAGGTTTTATTCAATCATGGCTGGTTTTGACGTCATAATCCCCGCGCGTTTGAGCGCGACCCGTCTTCCGGGCAAGCCTTTACTTGACGTTGCCGGCAAGCCTCTGGTGATTCGAGTTGCAGAAGCGGCCGCGACCAGCGGCGCCGCTCGCATCGTCGTGGCAACCGATGACGATGAAATTCTGCGCGTGGTCCAGGCGGCAGGATTTGATGCGGTGATGACGCCGGCAGACTGTCCGTCCGGAACGGACCGGATCGCGAGTGCCATCGAGAGACTCGGGATCACGCCGGAAACCGTTCTTGTGAACGTGCAGGGTGATGAGCCCGACATGCCCGGCGAGTTGATCGATCAGGTCGCGGATGCACTCATCTCAATGCCCGATGCCGTGATGTCCACGGCCTGCGCCCGTATCGACAACGATGCCGACTGGGCTGACCCTTCGGTGGTCAAGGTTGTCAGAGACATGAATGACAACGCGCTGTACTTCAGCCGCGAGAGTATCCCGGCGGTCGATGCTCGCCCTGATGATGCGCTTGCGATGAGGCACATTGGTATCTACGGATATCGGGCGGGGTACGTCACGCAGTTTGCGAGTCGCTCGCCCGCACCGATTGAATTAGCCGAACGACTGGAGCAACTGCGCGTGCTGTGGCACGGTGAACGAATCGCGGTGTGTGAAGCGGTGCGTGCGCCCGGGCCCGGTGTGGATACGCCGGCGGATCTTGAGCGGGTGCGCAAACAGTTCGCCAGCTAACGCGTAGAATTCAGCAACCCCAACAACAACTCAACGGACTGAGAATCATCCATGGCAAGCCACCCGACACGCGTTCTGTTTGTCTGTCTGGGCAATATCTGTCGGTCCCCCAGCGCCGAGGGCGTCTTTGCGACAATGGTTGACAAGGCAGGGCTTGGGGCCAGAATCCAGACCGATTCTGCGGGTACAGCGGACTATCACATCGGCAAAAGCCCGGACGCTCGAGCCATCGCGGCGGCCGCGCGTCGCGGAGTGGATCTGTCCGTACTCCGCGGTCGTCAGGTAGACGTGGAGGATTTCTACCAGTTCGACTACATCATTGCTATGGACCACAGCAATATGGAAGACCTCGAGGCGATCGCGCCATCTGACGCTTCGGCGCAGCTGCATCTGTTTCTTGAGTTTGCGAAAAATACCGACGCAGTCGAGGTGCCGGACCCTTACTACGGTGGGGACGCCGGTTTCGAGCCCGTACTCGACATGATCGAAGACGCGTCGCGTGGTCTTTTGAACGAGATCGCACCGTCATGAGTACGCCTGTAGCCATGCCGCGCGGCCCCGTGATGTTTGATATCGCCGGCCTGACCCTGTCCGCTGAGGATCGCGAGCGTCTGCTGCACCCGGCTGCTGGCGGCATTATTCTTTTTGCCGAAAATTTTGAATCCAAGGAACAGCTCACAAAGCTGGTGCAGGCAATCAAAAGTGTGCGAGACCCTGCACTGATCGTTGCGGTTGATCAGGAGGGCGGGCGAGTGCAGCGCTTTAAGGATGGCTTCGCCAAACTGCCGCCGGCACGCGCTTACGGCACGGCATTTGATGAAAGCATGAATCTTGGCCGTGACCTTGCTTGGGTTGGTGGTTGGGCAATGGCGAGTGAATTACGATCGACTGGTGTCGACATCTCGTTTGCACCCGTCCTCGATGTCGATCTTGCGAACAGTTCGGTGATCGGGGATCGGTCATTTCACAGTGATCCCGGAGCGGTGACTGTGCTCGCGAGCTCGTTTGTAGACGGCATGGCCCACGCGGGAATGGTCGCTACCGGAAAGCACTTTCCCGGACACGGTGGCGTGACGGCCGATTCCCATGAAGAGCTTCCAATCGAAACCCGTGACAGAAAGGTCCTGGAGCTGTGCGACCTGCGGCCGTTTGAATCCCTCATTCGTACCGACAGACTCGCCGCGATCATGACCGCTCACGTGAAGTACGAGCGCGTTGATGAACACGCGCCGACGTTCTCGAGCAAGTGGCTTAAGGACGAGCTTCGCGAGCGACTCGGGTTTAAAGGGATTGTGTTCAGCGATGACCTGCACATGCAGGGCGCGGCGACTGTTGGTTCGCCGGTACAGCGTGCGCAGGCGGCCCTGGACGCTGGCTGTGACGTCCCGCTAATCTGCCGCGACAAGGCAGCGGCGGATCAGATCCTGGATCATGTTGCCAAGGCTGGCGGTGCGCTGGCGGACCCGATGGCGGGTCTTGCCGCGGGATCTGCCAGGATTCACCCCAAGGATGATCCCGACATGAGCGACGCGTGGGATCGTGCGCTTGAGGCACTGGCGCTGCTGAAGTCGTGATGACTCACGCGAGCTGATAACACAAAAAAAGCGCACCCAAGAGTGCGCTTTTTGGTTTCTGACCGGCCGCGATTCAGCTGTCGGCGCGTTCGACGTAGTCGCCGGTTTCTGTGTTCACCTTGATCTTGTCGCCGATGTTCACGAACACCGGCACCGTTACCTTGATACCGGTTTCAAGCAGCGCGGGTTTGCCGCTGCCCGATGCGGTCTGGCCCTTGATGGCGGCTTCGGTGTCTTTGACCTCAAGAATCACGTTGCCTGGCAGTTCGATGCCAATCGGTGAGTCATTGTGAAAGTTGATCTGCACATCGGTGTTCGGTAGCAGATAGCCGATCTGCTCCGAGAGGTCCTCTGCGGGCATGGTCATCTGTTCGTAGGTTTCCTGATCCATGAACACGTGCCCGTCGCCGTCGGCGTACAGGTACTGCATTTTGCGCGGTTCAACATGGGCCTTTTCGATCTTGTCTTCAGAGCGAAATCGCTCGTTGAGCTTGGTGCCGTCGATGGACTTCATTTCAAGCTGCACAAAAGCGCCACCCTTGCCGGGCTTGACCGTGTTTTTCTTCAGAACGCGGAACAGCTTGTTTTGATAGTCGAGCAGGTTGCCGATTCGGACTTCGGATGCGGAGATCTTCATGGGTTTTGTCGTTTCCGTAACTTGAGGCGCCGGCGTGTGGGCCTGGCGCCAATATCTTGTTTACCGTTTGCGGGCGGTACGTGAGGTACACTTCGGGCGTGAGCAGGAGTCTAGCAATTTGCCCGCCAAAGCACTCGTTCCACGTGGCCGGTGGTCGGCGGATTGTGGCCCATTATGTAACCGATTGCTGCCCGATTGTGCGTGACAGGGGTTATCAGGAGACTCGATGAGCAAGGTTTACGACGCCAAGTGTAAAGCGTGTCCGCGTCTGGTGCAGTTCCTGCGCGACGTTAAAGACAAGCACCCGGACTATTTTTGCGGGCCGGTGCCACCGTTTGGCGATCCCAAAGCACGAGTTCTGGTGGTGGGGCTCGCGCCCGGCATGCACGGGGCTAACGCCACGGGGCGGCCGTTTACGGGCGACCATGCGGGCATTCTGCTTTATCAGACGCTGCACAAATTCGGCTTTGCCAGCGCTGACAAGTCACTGTCGATCGACGACGGGCTCACGCTCACCGACTGCCGCATAACCAACGCGGTCAAGTGTCTGCCACCGGACAACAAACCCACGACCGCGGAAGCGAGAGAGTGCAATCACTTTCTGAAAGCCGACCTCGCTTCGCTGCCTGACAACGGTGTGATTCTGGCGCTTGGGAAGATTGCCCACGACGCCGTGCTGCGAACCCTGGGGCTCAAGCTCGTCACGCACAAGTTCGCGCACGGGGCGAGCCATGTGCTCGATTCAGGCGTGACGCTGGTCGACAGCTATCACTGCAGTCGCTACAACACCAATACGGGGCGATTGACGGAGCCGATGTTTCACGACGTTTTCGATATTATCAAGTCGCTGACTTCCACACGCGCCTGAATCCATCCCGAGCAGCATGAGCGACCCAAGCGACAACTACACCGAGACACCGGTCGATCCCGTCGAGCAGGCACCTTTTGATGCCACCGAGTTCCTGGCGTCGGTCGGCAACGTGCCCGGCGTGTACGTGATGATCGACTCGGCCGGGCGCTATCTGTATGTCGGCAAGGCACGAAAGCTCAAAAACAGGTTGTCGAGTTACTTCAGGGCGAAAGGGCACACGCCCAAGACGGCCGCGATGCTCAGACACGTCGCCAACGTCGAGGTCAGGCTCACCAATCTTGAAAGCGAAGCGCTGCTGCTCGAAAACAATCTCATCAAGGAGCATCGGCCGCGCTATAACGTGGTGCTGCGCGACGACAAGAGCTATCCGTACATACACCTGGCCAACGATCACCCGTACCCGCGCGTCGGGTTCTACCGCGGTGGCAGAAAAGAGCCGGGTAAGTTTTTCGGGCCATACCCGAGCGCGGGCGCGGTTCGTGAGACGCTGGCCCAGCTGCAGAAGGTTTTTCCGATTCGACAGTGTGAGGATACGTTTTTCAGAAATCGCTCGCGCCCGTGTCTGCAGTATCAGATCAAACGATGCACGGCGCCGTGCGTTGAATTTATTTCTGAAGAGGCCTACGCGGAAGATGTTGAGCAGGCCATTCAGTTTCTGGAAGGCCGCGACGACACGCTGCTGGAGTATCTGACAGAGCGCATGGAGCAGTGCGCCAAAGACGAGGCGTATGAACGTGCGGCGGTTTACCGCGACCGCATTCGAGCACTGCAGCGCGTCCAGCAAAAGCAGTACATCGACGGCCAGGGCGGTGATGCCGACGTGGTGGCCGTGGCGATGGAAGAGGGGCAGGCGTGTATCGAGGTAGTGTTTATCAGACTCGGCCGTAACATCGGCAGCAAGCGGTTTTTCCTCAATATGTCCCTCGACCAGACGCCGTCGGGCGTGCTGGAGGCGTTTTTGCCCCAGTACTACATCGGCAAGGCTATTCCGGGCGAGATCATCATCGGTCACGAGCTCGACAGCGCGCAGGTGCTGGAAGAAACCTTCTCGGCCCAGGCGGACAAGCGGGTCAGCATTCGGGCGAGAACACGCGGCCAGCGATCACGCTGGGTCGACATGGCCAACCTGAACGCGACCGATGCCCTTCGACGACATCAGGCCGGCAAAGCGAGTCAGGCACGGCGTGTCGAAGCGTTGCGCGAGGCGCTGGACCTCGAAAATCTGCCGGAAAGGATTGAGTGTTTTGACATCAGTCACACGATGGGCGAGAAAACCGTTGCGTCGTGCGTGGTCTTTGGCGCGACAGGTGCCATCAAGTCAGACTACCGGCGCTTTAATATCGACGGCATTACCGGTGGCGATGACTACGCCGCTATGGCCCAGGCGCTGGAACGGCGCTACAAACGCGTAAAGGCAGGAGAAGTCCCGGTGCCGGATATTCTTTTGATCGACGGCGGCAAAGGGCAGGTCAATGCCGCCCGAGCGGTCCTTGAAGAATTGCAGGTGACCGGCATCGAACTCGTCGGCGTCGCCAAGGGCACCGGGCGCCGACCGGGGCTTGAGACGCTGATCGGCGCTGACGGTCGCAGCAAAACATCGCTTGGCGCCGACTCTCCCGCGCTGCATCTGATACAGGAGATTCGCGACGAGGCCCACCGATTCGCCATCACCGGCCACCGCGCGAGGCGCGCCAAAGCGCGGGTGACATCGAGTCTTGAACAGATCCCTGGGATAGGGGACAAACGACGCCAGGCATTGCTGAAAGCCTTCGGCGGACTGCGCGGTGTTGCCCGGGCAGGCGTTGAAGACCTGACCCGAATACCCGGCATCAGTCCCAAACTTGCCGAACGCATTTACGCAGAATTTAACGACGAATAATCATGCCCCTGAACCTGCCAAACATACTGACGCTGCTGCGGATCGTACTGATACCCGTCATCGTGGCCGTTTACCTTCTGCCCGTTCCCTGGTCGAACCTTGTCGCTACGATCATATTCGTCGTGGCCGCGGTCACCGACTGGCTCGACGGGTGGCTCGCAAGAGTGCTCGATCAGCAAACGCCTTTTGGTGCGTTTCTAGACCCGGTTGCCGACAAGCTGATGGTCGGCACGGCGCTGGTGCTGCTGGCAACCAACGATCACATCCTCAGCGAGGTTTACTACCGCGAGCTCTTCATCGTTGCCGTGGCCGTCATCATCGGCCGCGAGATCGTCATCTCGGCCCTGCGGGAGTGGATGGCGGAACTCGGCAAGCGCGCCAGCGTGGCTGTCAACTACATCGGCAAAATCAAGACCGTCATGCAGATGATCGCGATCGCCTTCATGCTCTACCAGCACCCGTTTCAGGGCCTGCCGACATTGAGAATTGGCGAGTTTCTGCTGCTAATTGCAGCGGTTTTGACCCTCTGGTCGATGTGGGCCTACCTCAAGGCGGCCTGGCCGGTGCTGATGGACCGGGAATAACCAGCGCCCGTAAAATACCGACAACTTGTCGCTTGCGAACGCTTGGAAACTCGCCCGGAGACAAGTAAACTCCACCCACGCGACGCGGGAATAGCTCAGTTGGTAGAGCGCAACCTTGCCAAGGTTGAGGTCGCGAGTTCGAATCTCGTTTCCCGCTCCAGCTTATACTTCGTGTCCTCAGACCTGAACAGTCTGGGGACTTTTCGTTTCAGAGTCGACAATCCGGTCTTGCGGGCCTCAGTG
>CALHMG010000135.1 GCA_938034705.1 uncultured Gammaproteobacteria bacterium | reverse complement strand
CGACGTCCTCAGTCAAAAACCGGAGCTGAATTCAGCTCCGGTTTTTGACTGAGGACGTCGCTTGCTTAGAAGCGAATGCCCATCGCCTGGATAGTTTCTATTGGGATGTAGTTATCTCCAACAGGCAGGCCTTTTGACTTCGCCCAGGCGTTAACCGCGGCGAGTGTCTGAGGACCCATGCGGCCGTCGATGGCACCACCGTAGTTTCCAGCGCTCTTCACAGCATTCTGGATAGACTTCACCACGTTCGGTGTCATGTTGACTTCACACAGTACGCTGCTCCAGTTCAGAGATTCTTCGCTGATCTTCTGGCGCTTCGTCACTGTCTGGTACTCGGCAGGAATCGGGATTTCACGAGTCTGCGGAGGCGTTACCATCTTCTGAACGGTCACAGTCTTGTACTCAGCAGGGATCTGCTTCACACGTGTTGACTCAGGCTGCTTCAGTACAGTTCGTGTAATCGTCTTGTACTCGGCAGGAATCTTTGTCTCTTTTACTGACGCAGGCGATGCAAGAACCGTCTTTGTGATGGTCTTGTAGGTAGCCGGGACGTTAACGAGACACATGATTTCGCCAGTACTGTTGTCGATGCGAGTCTGAAGTGCTCCGGCCATCGCTGCACCTGCACCACGCTTCCATACAGTGTGGGCTGCCTTGTCGAGAACCTTCTCTGTCACAGTCTTGTACTGAGCAGGAATTTCAACCAGCTTTGTGCTTTCAGGGCGAACCATGATTTTTTCAGTCACCGTGCCGTACTGAGCAGGAACGATCTCGAGCTTGGTTGATGCTTCACGCACCAGAACCTTCTCTGTGACTGTCTCAAACTTCGCAGGAACAGTTTCGATGCGGCTGCCAGCTTCTTTCTTCAACACTTTCTCTGTTGAAGTCGAGTACTTGGCAGGTGTCAGGATGCGTGCGTAGCACTCACCTGGCTTCGGGTTTGGTGGCAACAGAGTGTTAGACGCTGTTACTACGCTTCGAGCGCTGCCAGCCGGTGTCGGCGCAGGCGCAGAAGCTGCCATCATTTCTTTTTTCTTCACGTCAGCTTCGCGAGCAGCCAGCGCAGCGCGCTGTTGTTCGATGCGAGCTTGCGCTGCCTTGAGATCAGCTTCCTTTTTGCTGAGCTCAACTGTACGGGTATTCGCTTTTGTGCTCATACCTCGGTCAAAAGTTGTACAACCAGTGATTGCGACGGCAGCAAGCGTGCCTGCCACAACAACCGCGAGTTTTTTCACGCTTTTATGATTCGCCATTTCTAGAATCTCCTTCGAGTCTCCCTTCCAGTTACCGGACATCCGCTGAGCAACGCAGTTGCACCGGATTGACTCCACTACCAAGGACATGAGACTGATGAATGAACAGTAATTTACGGACCGTACCGAATCGAGTGTAGGATTCTCGTAGTCAGATCAATTCAAATCGATTTAGTTCGAATCAAAATGACAGTCTGCGAGAGCCTTCCTTCGAAAAGGTCGCCCCGAAAAAGTTGCCCGGGCCAGTTAAGCACCCGTACGAAACCTTCTTCGGATCGTTCCGTGGCCAGCATTTGCTGCGGGATCAGGTCCTGTCTCAGACTTACTCTTAGACAGAGTGTAGATCGTCGCGGCAAACGACCGAGCTGAACCTCACCAGTTACAGCCCTAACCAACGAGGAGTATACGTCGTCGGCTTAGTGGTCGGCGCGAGTATACGCACTTTTTCAACTTCAAATAAACACATGTTTACAATGATTTGGAGCTGATGCTTGAAGCGAACTCAGAAAATAGTGTGTTCCATGGCCTGCACGAATTTTGTCGATTACGGTGCCGTTGGCCCGCAACCGCCCGAAATCCGGTGACTTACTGGAACCCGGCCCGGTCGGCCTATACTTCGATCTCGGCCCGGACCCGAACCTTGAGCGGGATTCGACGTCAAATAAGGACAATTTAACCCGGGGACAAGGACATCCAGGCGAGTGCAGATTCGCTCGTGTCTTCATCCGTTACCGACCGGCGCGGCTTATCCAGCCACGCAAGCAGCAAAACAGGGAAACAGCAATACCGATGAGTGCGACAAACGATACCCGTCTCAAGCCTGAACAACTGCGCTGGGAGCTCGATCCCGCCAGCCTCGATTTTAAAACCACTGACGATGTTGATCCCGCCGCCGGCGTTCTCGGCCAGGAATCTGCGCTCGAAGCGCTTCGGTTTGCGCTTGAGTGCGATGCGCCAGGCCAGAACGTCTACGTTCGCGGCCCGCGGGGTACCGGACGTCTTACGATGGTGCGCAGGCTCCTCGAGGAACTCTCACCCGTCAGCACGTCAAAGCGTGATCGCTGCTATGTGCACAACTTCAGCCGTCCTGATCATCCGCGCCTCATCACCCTGGCACCGGGACAGGCTCGGGTGTTCAAGCGTCGCGTTGCGGAAGCCGCGGATTTTATCGCCGACGGATTCATGCAGTCGCTCGACGCCGAACCGTATTCTTCTGAACGTGCTCAGATTCAGACTCGAATTGAAAATGACGTTCGGGAGATTTCTGAACCGCTCGAGAAAGATCTGAAAGCCAACGGCATGGCGCTGGTTTCGATGCAGCAGGGACCGGTTGCGCAGACTGCGATCGTCCCTCTGGTCGACGGGCAGCCGGTACCGGTTGCCCAGTTTCATGCGCTCCATGGCGAGGGCAAGGTATCAAAGGAACGCGTTGATCAGTTCGAGGAACTCTATCCGTCGTTTCAGAAGCGCCTGCAGGACATGACTCGCGCGATAAGCGATGTGTATCGCAAAGGCGCTCGGGAAGTTGAGGCCATCAACGAGCGGGCAACGCGAATGGTGCTCGGTGATCTTGTTAACGGCATTACTGAAGAATTTCCGCATGAGTCGGTTCGCGTCTTTGTCGAGGAACTGATCGAGGACGTCGTCGAGACGCGGCTTGAGCCCGGTCAGGAGTTGCCTGATCCGCGCGAACTCTACAGCGTCAACATTGTGCTGGGTCACACCGACACACGCCGCAAACCCGTCATAGAAGAGAACACCCCCAGCGTCATTAACCTGCTGGGCACCGTTGAGCCGGTGGCGTCGGGTCCTGGCGGGATGGCGGTATCTGACCATCGAGGAATCAACGCGGGCGCAATTCTCCGCGCCGATTGCGGTTACCTCGTCCTCGACGTGAACGATCTTCTGCAGGAGCCTGGCGCCTGGGCGGCGCTGATGCGAACGCTGCGCACCGGGCGGCTCGAGATCGTGCCACCCGAGGCAGGCTGGATGCGTCCCTATTCGGTGGTACAGCCGGAGCCCGTAGACATTCACGTACGCGTCATTCTTGTGGGTGATGCGGGCACCTATTACAAACTTGATCACTATGATCCTGACTTCAGCGAGCTGTTCAAAGTTCTTGCCGACTTCGACAGTGAAATACCGCGCAACGCGGGCGGCGTGGATCAGTACGCGGCGGTCATTTCACATCTTGCCCACTCCGAGTCGCTGTTGCCTTTTGATCGAACCGCAATTGCGTCGCTGTCGGAACACGGCGCACGTATCGCGTCTCGTGCCAACAAGTTGACGGCTCGGTTCGGGCGCATCGCCGACATCGCGCGTGAGGCATCCTTTCTCGCCGAGAATGCGAAAGCCGCAGCTGTCGCAGAAGCGCATGTCGAGAATGCGATTGTTCGCACCAAACAGCGCGCGAGTCTGCCTTCGAGAAAATTCAAGGAAATGGTCAACAGCGGAACGATTATTGTCGAGACGCAAGGCGAAGTCGTAGGACAGGTCAATGGCCTGGCGGTGATTAAATCAGGTCCGTTAACCTACGGTTTTCCGGCGCGCATCACCGCCACGATCGGTGCTGGTAGTGCCGGCCTTATCAATGTCGAGGGCCGGGCACAGATGTCGGGCTCGATTCACACCAAGGGCTTTCACATCCTTGGAGGACTGCTCCGTCATTTATTGAACACACGACACCCTCTTGCGTTCAGCGCGTCCATTGCGTTCGAGCAGAGCTATGGCGGAATTGACGGGGACTCCGCGTCGGGTGTGGAAACCGTTTGCCTGATGAGCGCGTTGACCGGTATACCGGTGAAACAAAGCATGGCGATGACGGGAGCGATCGATCAGCTCGGTCACGTTCAGGCTATTGGCGGCGTCAACGAAAAGATCGAAGGCTTTTTTGACGCGTGTGCATTCAAAGGGTTGACGGGTGATCAGGGGGCGATAATTCCAACGTCCAACGCCGGAGATCTGATGCTGCGTCAGGACGTTGTTGAGGCCTGCGCCGCCGGCAAATTCCACATCTATGCCGTTGACAACATCCAGCAGGCGATGGAAATCATGATGGGTCAACCGGCAGGAATCCCGGACGCAGACGGCAAGTACAAAGAGGGCACGATCCTTCGAACAGCCGTAGATCGAGCCGAGGAATTCTGGAAACTGACACTCGCGAGTCCAGCCAAATTTACGAGTGTGGAGACAGAAGGTGATGTCCCTGTCCCGCAACCAGAGCCGGAGCCACTTCCCCCCGGGCTTCGAGACGATTCGAGGTAGCGCAGACCCGGTCCACGTTCTGACCAATCGGGTTCAGGTGACACGCTGGTTCGGAAAAACGTGTTTCATTCGCGAGAGGCATTGCTTCAATGCTTCTCGTGGAGACATTGTTAGGTAAACTGCGGGCAGACGCAGGTATACGAGGACAGAACTGAGATGGCTACCGAAGATCTTGCTGATCTTTATTCCAGGATCATCACCGGCATCGGCGAGGACGTTACCCGTGACGGTCTGGTTAAAACACCAGATCGCGCAGCGCGAGCGTTTGAGTATCTGTGTCACGGCTACGGTCAGAGTCTCGACGACATCGTCAACGGGGCGATTTTCGAAACGACCAATGACGAGATGGTACTCGTCAAAGACATCGAGCTTTACTCGCTTTGCGAACATCATCTTCTGCCGTTTATTGGTAAGGCACATGTGGCCTACATACCAACAGGAAAAGTCATCGGTCTTTCGAAGATTGCGCGGATAGTCGACATGTACGCGCGACGTCTGCAGATTCAGGAAACCCTGACGGCGCAGATTGCCGAAGCCGTGCGCTCGACTACCGACGCGGCCGGGGTTGGCGTGATTATCGAGGCCAAGCACCTGTGCATGATGATGCGTGGCGTTGAAAAGCAGAACTCGTCCATGAAGACCTCGATGATGCTCGGGTCTTTCAGAAAGGACGAGCGGACCCGAAGCGAATTTCTGAAGCTGGTGCATGGCTAGCAACGCGTGTCGACGAAGGCGCCGTGGACACCCCATCCCCAGCCCAAAAAGCCCGAATTTGGCGTTTTTTCTTTTTCCGGGGATCGTCGACCGCCGCCGCGCAAATTAGGATATTTTCACGCCCGCGGGCGTCTTTGACCGCCGGTCGGGCAACTTGCCGGGCACCGCATTTGTTAGCCGGATTGCCTTCCAGCCCGGTTTATTCCGTCTAAGCTGAAGTGAACAGCCGCCGGTATTCATCTGCGCACTCTCTGCGCCGGGTGATCGCCCGGTTTACGTATTCATTTTTGATCAGCGAGTTCGATTTTCAGCCGATGAGTTCTGACAGCAGCGCACGCCAGTTCGACGTCATCCTGCTCGGATTTCACCAGATACAGCGCACCATCATTGGTAGCCTGTGCACGCTGTCGCGTAAACGCGATGTTGTCTATCGCAACATCGCCAACACCGATCTCTTTGCGGCCGACATCATCCTCATCGACCTTCACGATGCGATGGTGATTGAGAACTTCGAGCAGCTGGCTGAAGTTCTGGGCGACATTCCCGTTCTGTTCATCGGTGAAGAACCCGCGAAAGGAGCAACCTGGTGGTTGAAGCGCGAGGCGATCGCCGCCGACCTCTTAAATACGCTCGATCAGATCGTTAATGACAGCAGTCTTGAGCCGCGCGGAGCGGGCGATGCCGACCGACCTGCAGCGGTCCCTGCAGAGCAGGCTGTTGAAGAGATCACGATTGACGCGCCGGCGGTTGCGGCAGCATTTGACGAAGACGCAACGCTCAACGCTGACGAAGCCGAGCTCACCGCAGACGAGATTGCCAGTTTTGGCTACAGCGCGTCACTGGATTCGCCCGACCCGTTTGCTACGGGTGACTATGTTGTTTCGGACGAAGACACCATCGTTATTTCTGGCGGCATACCCGACGATATACCGCTTGAACCGGAAACTGCTAACGAGGCGGCGTCGGCTGAACCTGTTGCACGCGCCCCCGAAGCGGCTGCCGCGCCGGAGCCGCAGGCAGCGACCCCTGCTCCTAATCCACGTTTTTCAAAGAAGCGCATCGTCAGCGAAGCCCAGGCGCAACACGACCTGAAGATTCTGGTTGTCGACGATAGTGTGACGGTGTGGGCGCAGATGAAGATGTCGCTGGATAACGTTCCTGCGGACGTCGATTTCATTCAAACGGCCGAGGGCGGTATTGAGTTGTCGAAAAGCCGAAACTACGCCCTGATCTTCATGGACGTCGTACTGCCGGGCATGGATGGGTATTCCGCGTGCAAGATCATCAAGACAGACAATGCCACCAAGGACACGCCGGTGGTGATGATGACCAGCAAGAGTGCGCCCGCCAACAAGGTCCGTGGTGTGTTGTCCGGATGTAGCTATTATCTGACCAAGCCGGTTGATCCGGCGGAAGTCAAAGCCGTGCTTGAGCGATTTATGCCGGCGGCGGCGCCGAAAAAATCGAGTACTCCCGCAGCGGTCTGACTGAGCCTGGATTCAAACGAAAAAAAACGCCGACTTTTCAGTCGGCGTTTTCTTTGAGCTTCGACGTCTGATACGTCGATGCGCGCGTAAGTTACGCGTCGCGGCCGCCTGTAGCGCGGTAGCACACCGCACCAATGACTGCACCAACGATCGGAGCAACCCAGAACAGCCACAGCTGACCAAGGTGAGCGCCGCCACTTGGGTTCGATCCGGTCAGCATACTTACCAGCGCAGGCCCTGTGCTTCGAGCAGGGTTGACGGAAGTATTAGTGATGGGGATCGAAATCAGGTGGATCAGTGTCAGACACAGACCAATCGCGATAGGAGCGAAACCGGCAGGCGCACGCCCGTCAGTTGAGCCCAGAATTACGAAGATGAAGAAAGCGGTCAGAACGATCTCAGCGATCACACCAGCGGTGACCGAGAAGCCGTTAGGTGACAAAGCACCCATGCCGTTAGAAGCAAGTGACGTACCCGCCTTGATGGCGTCTGCGTCCATGTTGCCTTTCCAGATTACCCAGATTACGAAAGCTGCCGCGATCGCACCAAGTACCTGAGCGATAACGTAAGGCACGAGATCCTTGCCGTCGAATCGACCGCCGACCAGCAGGCCAACGGAAACAGCCGGGTTAAAGTGGCCGCCAGAGATGTGACCCACGGCGTATGCCATGGTCAGAACTGTCAGACCGAATGCGAGCGAAACACCCAGGTACAGGATGCCGAAAGTGGGGATACCGGCTGCAAAAACTGCGCTTCCGCATCCGCCTAAAACGAGCCAGAATGTGCCGAAGAATTCGGCGAGAGCACGTGAGCCAACGTTCATGATGAATTTCCTCCCGGAGAAAGCTTATGGTGTACGCCTGTGTTCGTGTTTGAGACAGGCGCGGACGCTTTATAGCACTGGCGTTCGCTGGCGACGCAATTTTCCATCACTGGCGACACAGTGTTTTACCCGACGCCGCCAGGCTGTTCCCAAGTGACTGAAATAACAGGGAATTTGACTGATGGTTTAGCTTGCAGTTGACGTACGGTTTCTCAAACATTGGTACCAGAACAGCGCCTGCCTCCCGCAGTTTCGTTGTCTTCATTAAGGAATTTTCAACTCAATGTCACACCACAAGCCTGACCGTGCGGGTCCCGTGAGCCCGGAACTTTTCGATCAACTTTCAAGGCGTGGCGATGGACGACTGCCGGGCTACATGGGCGTTGAACTAGTCACGGCCCACTACGAACGTCTGCACAGTCGTCTGGATGTGCGACCTGAACTCATCGCACCAAACGGCTTTCTGCATGCCGCAACCGTGATCGCGCTGGCTGACACAACGTGCGGATATGCAACCTGGATCAATCTGCCTGAGGGTCTCGATGCGTTTACGACTATCGAGCTGAAGAGCAATTTTCTCGGCACCGTACGAGAGGGTGCGATCTACTGCATCGCAACGCCGGTACATCGCGGGCGTTCGACGCAGGTGTGGGATGGTGCCGTTCACGACGAAGCCAGCGATCGACAGATAGCGGCTTTTCGATGCACCAACATGGCCCTGAGTCGGTGATCGGTCGCCGATAAAAAAAACGCCCGCTGATGCGGGCGTTTTGGACTGTCGAAGGTTCAACAGCTGATACTTCGTCAATAGCGACTCGTTTACAGCAGTTGCATCATCGTATCGGCATCACTGACTTCCATTGCGCCGCCTTCGTCGACGTTGATCGCTTCAATGACGCCGTCATTGACGATCATCGCGTAACGACGTGAACGATGTCCAAGTCCACCGCCAGTCAGGTCCAGTGTCAGGCCAAGCGCCTGCGCAAGATCGCCGTTGCCGTCAGCGACCATGGAAATTGCCTCGGCGTTTTGCGACTCGCCCCAGGCGCCCATGACGAAGGCATCGTTGACCGACGTGCAGACAATGGAATCGACACCCTTGGCCTTTATCTTGTCGGCGTTAGCGACGTAGCCGGGCACGTGGGCCGCGGAGCAGGTTGGGGTGAACGCGCCCGGAACGGCGAACAGGACAACTTTCTTGCCAGCAAAGATGTCGTCGGTGCTGACCGATTCGGGTCCATCCGCGGTCATGATCTTGAGTGAATCGACCTGGGGAATCTTGTCTCCAACAGCAATAGCCATTTGAGTCTCCTGAAAATGTTGGTGTTGTTAGGGGTCTGGAAAGGCCGTGATTCTAGCACCGGTGTGGACAGGCCGTCCGAACGCGCCAAAGTGAATGCCGCAATGTAAACTCGATTCCAGCGAATAGATGAAATTGTGATGACAACAGACTCCGGTGCACCTTCAGTTCTCGATGCGTTCAGGCGACAGTACCCCGACGCCAGATATATCGACGCATGTTTTGTCGATCTGACCGGTAGCACACGAGGGAAGCGAATCCCGATCGATGAGGCGGCCAAGATCTGGACCTCGGGAGTCAACATCCCGTACTCGATCTATTTTCTGAACGTCCGCGGCGGCTGCGATGACCCTTGCGGAATGGGAGAGAGCGACGGAGACCCTGACGGCAAAGGAGTCGCGCTCGAAGGCACGTTGACGCCGGTGCCGTGGACAAAACCTTCCGGTGGACAGGTGCTGATGCGTCTTACCGAACCGGATGGCTCATTTACCTGGACTGATCCTCGCACGGTGGTCGAACGTTTGCTGGCGCAGATCAACGCGTTGTCCCTGCGACCCGTCGTGGCGTTTGAGCTTGAGTTTTATCTTTTTGATGCGCTGCCCGATGACCAGGGTTCGCCGCAGACCGCACGGTTTTCGCCGAACGGTCCGCGTGAGTCAGGTACCGACGTCTACAACTTTTCCTCTCTGGATGCCCGCGCGCCGTTTTTTGAAAAAATTCGCAGCGCCTGTGACCTGCAGGGAATCAATGCGTCGGTGGTGACATCGGAATTCGCGCCGGGGCAGTATGAGATCAATCTTGCCCACAGCAGTGACCCTATTGCCGCGGCTGATGAGTGTGTGCTCTTTCGTCGTCTCATCCAGGGCGTCGCTGCAAGTTGCGGTATGCGGGCAAGTTTCATGGCCAAACCGTTTGTGGAACAGACGGGGTCCGGGATGCACATTCACATGTCGATGCTCGATGACGGTGGTAACAATGTCTTCGCCGGCGGAGCTGGAGACGATACCGGATTGCCGTTGCGCCACGTCATCGGTGGGCTGCTTGAGCTGCTTCCGGCATCAATGGCGTTTTTGGCGCCGAACGTTAATTCATGGCGGCGTTTTGTTCCTGACAGTTTTGTACCGATGAATCGCAGCTGGGGATTTAATAACCGGGCGGTTGCCTGCCGTATTCCTGCGTCCTCACCGGACGCTACCCGCGTCGAACATCGTGTAGCCGGTGCCGACGCCAACCCCTATCTGGTGCTTGCAAGTATTCTGGCGGGCGCGCTCCATGGACTTGAACACGAGCTGGACCCCGGACCACCTTCGCGCGATCGCGCCGGCGACGTGCGAGATCCGCAAATGCCTGGTGATTTGATGGCGTCGCTTAACATGATGACTGGTGACAACAGGATTACCGATCTCTTTTCGCAACGGTTTTGCGATCTGTACGCACAAACCAAACTGCTGGAGACCGAAAAGTTTCATGCGGTGATGAGTGCCAAAGAGTACGAGTGGTATTTGTGATGCAGCGTGATCCCGGTGAATATCTCCAGTCGTGGTATGCGGCGTCTGCCAATGGCTACCCTGAGTTCGACGAGCTTGATCAGGATATTGAAGCCGATGTCTGTGTTGTTGGGGGCGGATTCACCGGCATCACGGCGGCGCTGGAGCTTGTGGAACGCGGTAAGCGGGTCGTGCTGCTTGAGGCGCGCCGGGTGGGCTGGGGCGCTTCCGGGCGCAACGGTGGTCAGCTCGGGGCTGGCCAGAACAAGGATCAGACGTGGCTCGAACAGAAAATGAGCGCGTCTGACGCTCGCAGAATGTGGGATATCGCCGAGGACGGAAAGGAATCAGTCAAGCGTCGAATCGCGCAGCACGATATCGACTGTGATCTGCGTTCAGGTCTTCTGTACACCTGCCACAAGAAGTCGTATGTCGACGAGTACCGAGACTACGCGGCGCATTTGAACAATCGCTACGACTACGACGCGATTCGTTATGTCGACAAAGACGAACTCGACACCATGCTCGGAACGGACGTCTACTTTGGCGCAACTCTTGATAGCTCGTCCGGGCATCTTCATCCGCTGAATTACGTTCATGGACTTGCGCGGGCGGCCCGCGACGCTGGCGTGGTCTTGTTCGAAAACAGTCCCGTTGTCAGTCGCCAACGCGATGCAGATCAGCATGTGGTTTCAACAGCACGTGCTCGCGTCAGAGCGAGTAGCGTTATCGTCGCGACCAATGGGTATGTCGATGGACTTGAGCCTTCAATAGAGCCCGAGATCATGCCCATCAACAGCTACATCATCGCCACAGAACCGCTTGGCGAAGAGCGGGCCCGCAGTATTATCAGGGACAATGTCGGTGTCGCTGACTCAAGATTCGTCGTGCACTACTACAGGTTTTCTTCGGACTGGCGAATGTTGTTTGGCGGGCGCGAAAACTATACGGCGAACATTCCCAAAGGCTTTGGCAACGGCGTGCGCAAGTCGATGCTTGGTGTGTTTCCACAATTGCGTGATGCGGCTATTGAATACCAATGGGGCGGCACTCTGGCGGTGACTATGAGTCGACTCCCGAAAACAGGGGAAATTGAACCGGGCGTATTTTACGGCCATGGGTTTTCCGGGCACGGTGTTGCGTTGACTGCAGCTGTGGCGCGAGTGCTGGCCAAGGCCGTGACCGGCGACCGCGCCGATTTCGAGCTGTTGCGCGATGCACCCGGCAGTCATTTCCCGGGAGGCAAATGGCTGCGTGCACCAGGGCAGGTCGCGGCGATGCTGTACTACGCCATGCGCGACCGTCTGTAGCGAACGGGGCTCCATGACTCAGGCAGAACGCCGGTGTTGATGGGATACAATAGTGCTCCCCAAACAAGAGCCCATCGCAATGACACGGATACCAGTTCTGGAAAACGCGCGACGATATGTCTCAAACCGGATCTCGCCACTGATTAAGGTGTCGCTGATCCTGATAGGTATGGTTGCCTTTTCCCAGGCGCATGCGCTGAAGATTGGTGACGTTGAGATGCCTGACTCACTCGACGCCGGCGGCGTCACGATGGAACTCAACGGCGCGGGCAAACGAACCAAGCTGGTGGCCAAGCTTTATGTCGCG
>CALHMG010000134.1 GCA_938034705.1 uncultured Gammaproteobacteria bacterium | reverse complement strand
TTGCGGCTGCCTTGCTCGCGAGCGGGCTGCGATCCACCCGACTGACGCCCGGATCAGCGAGTGCACGGGCGCCTTACTGCATGATGGGTGTCTGTTTTGAGTGCCTGATCTGTATCGACGGCATGCCGAATCGCCAGGCGTGCATGGTCAAGGCAGAAGCCGGTATGACCGTTACCCGCATGGACGGTGCGCGCGACCTTCAAATTGATGGAGGCGCGCCATGACAAAGCAGACTGACGTCGTTGTCATTGGCGCCGGGCCCGCGGGCCTCGCCGCAGCCGAGACTGCGGCAGCGCATGGACTTGAGGTGACGCTCATCGACGAACAGCCTTCGGCGGGCGGACAGATCTACCGCGCCGTGGCGCACGGCAATGACGCTCTCGACGACATTCTGGGCGGCGACTATGTAGCCGGACGCAAGTTGCTCGACACGCTCGCCGACCCACGCGTTCACCATATCGCGGGCGCGACCGTCTGGGACATGACGCGCGAACGGGATGTGTACTACTCCAAAGACGGCGAGGCACAGGTGCTGAACGCGCGATACGTCATCATCGCCACTGGCGCCATGGAACGCCCGACACCCTTTAGCGGGTGGACGCTGCCTGGCGTGATGACCGCGGGCGCCGGGCAGATTCTGCTCAAGACATCGGGCGTGTTACCGCCCCAGCCCATTGTCCTTGCCGGCAGCGGACCGCTATTGCTGTTGCTTGCCACCCAGTACCTGCGCGCGGGACAGTCGCTCGCGGCTATTGTCGAAACAACCCGGCCGTCGAACAGATTCAACGCGCTTAAACATACAGCCGGGATGCTTGGGGCATCAGACTATATAAAGAAAGGCTTGCGCATGCTCACCGACATCCGCCGTCAGCATGTACCGATTTACAAAGGTGCCCGCAAACTGCGTGCCGCAGGCAGTGGCGAACTTGAGCGCGTCAGCTTCGAGCACCGAGGCGCCACACGTTCGCTTGAATGCAGAACTCTGATGGTGCACGCGGGCGTCGTGCCGAGCGTGCAGCTGACCCAGCTGCTTGGTGTTGAGCACCACTTCGACCCGCGGCAGCGCTGCTGGCACCCGGTCGTTGACGATAATGGCGAAACCGGGATTCAAGGCATTGCCGTCGCCGGTGACGGCGCATCTATCGCGGGCGCCGAGGCCGCCCATATTCGCGGTGTCAGGTCCGGGCTGGCGGCCGCCCGCGCGCTTGAAAAAATTGACGACGCGCAACTCGCATCAAACACGGCGCCGCTGTCGCGCAAGCTGCGCGGTTATGTCAACGCAAGGCCTTTTCTCGATGCGCTTTACCCGCCGGCGGAGGAATTTCTCGACCCACCGGACGATGTGATGGTTTGTCGCTGCGAAGAAATTCGCGCGGGGACAATTCGTGAATACGTCGACCTGGGATGCCTTGGACCCAACCAGACCAAGGCGTTCGGGCGAAGCGGCATGGGGCCATGCCAGGGGCGGATGTGTGGCGCAACCGTCTCGGAAATTATCGCCCGGCGACGCGGCGCATCGATGGAAGACGTTGGCACCTATCGCGTCAGGGCACCGATCAAGCCCGTAACCGTTGGCGAAATGGCGTCGATGTCGGAAAAAGCACGCAACCGATAACAACTTCCGCCGACTAGCCTTCAAGGGCGGTACAGCGGATCAGCATTCGGCGGTGGCCAGTGAAATCGTTGCTCGGATAGTGCAGCGTAAACCGGTTGTCCCACATCACGACCTGGCCGGTCGACCAGCTGACACGGCAGGAAAATTCCGGACGACTGATGTAGGCATCCAGATAGTCGATCATCGGCCGGCTTTCGGCCTCGGTCATGCCGTCAAAGCGTGTTGCAAACATGCGATTGAGGTAGATGCCCTCTTTGCCGCTTTCTGGGTGAACGCGAACAACCGGATGGATTGCGGTTTCGGTCGGGTGATCGGGAGCACCCGGGCCGTCATAGCTGTGCACGGCATTGAGGGATCGCAGCGTCTGCTTCATGCCCGCGCTCAACGCATCAAACGCCGCGATCGTGCTCGCAAAACACGTATCGCCACCAACCGGCGGCACCTCGATCGCGTGCAGCACCGAGAGATACCCGGCAGGCTTTCGGAAAGTCACGTCAGCATGCCAGTCGCCGCCGCCAAAAAGACGATCACCGTCCGGCTCTTTGAGCATTTGCAGAACTTCGGGGACACCTTCGCAATGAAGCACACCTTCATCGGCGTGATGCAGAAACAGAGGCCCAAAACCCGACACAAAATCCCGCAACTGACGAGGCGTCAGAGACTGATCCTTGAATGCCAGCACGTAATGCTCGTCAAGCGCTGACTTGACTGCGGCACGTGTGGAAGGATTTTCGAGCGCAAGATCGACGCCCGTTACCCAGGCACCCAGATGAGGTGTCATTGACTTAAGCGACGGCGATGACTGCGAATTCATGCAGCCATTATGACGGCGGGCTGTGGCCCGTCAACTCAACTGACGTTCAGGAAGCGTTTTGTGAACCGAACTGCAGGATGTTGTCCAGCTCGGGCCCTTTGTCTTCCAGCAGTTCCTGCGCCGTATGGTCCGAGCCTTCCCAGCTTTTCAGTTCCTTGTACAGACGCTTGGCCACCACTTCGAATTTAACTTCTTCGTTGAGGCTGATGCCGCTACCGTTCATTTCTGAAAACATGCGATCCGCGAGGAACTGCTGGTTCTCGTTGTCCCATTTGAAGTCGAGGCGATCCACAAAGGTGGGCGCGGTCTGGGTCTGAAGTTCTGTTTCGAGACTTCGCAGCCAGTCGTTGGCCGTTCGCAGCCACAGCTTGTCCTGCATGTCGATTCTGCGTTCTTTCTTTTTCGATATCGGCTGAACCTTGGCGAGCAGGACGTCGAGGCGCGACTGACGTGACAGCACAGAGCCTTCGCCGCGAAGACGCTTGAGCGAGTCCTCGAACGCAATAGACCGTGCCGCGGTGCCGCGGAATTCGCTGGGCAGGGATTCGGCAATCTGCTGGGTGATCGAAACGACGTCACAAAGGTCAACGCCATACATGATTGAGCCACCGCACTGATTTTCGGAGAAATCGACACCGTAGTAGCGCAGATGACGTCTCAGGTCGGCACAGATCTGGGCGGGAAACAGGCACAGCAGAAAGTAGTCGATGGTGACCACTTCGCAGCCCATCGCCGACGCTCGCTGACGCGCAAGATCACCGGGGTGTCCGGACGTCCATTCAATCGAATGAAAATCAGGCCACTTCGGATCACTGAATACGCAAACGAATCCGATGGTGGGATTCGAAACTTCTGGCATAACCACTTACCCCATGAACAGTAGTGCGTTGTAACGATTACACACACTGTCCAGACACTTAATTATCTTCAAGCCAAGGAGGACAGGCACTCATGACCTGACCCCACGTCATGCAAAAAGTATAGGTGCCCCCACCCATTTTGCAGCGGCCGTCTTACGGGGACAGGCGCTGCATTTGATCTCGAGTTTTTTCTCGAAAGCAGTTTTAATCCATTGATTAATAGATTTATTCAGGAAATTTAAAGCGAATTCTGGGGTTGCCTGTCCCCGCAGGGAGGGGCTGGGATGAAGTCCTGATCGAGCGGCGGCAGCCTGTCTCCGCACGCTGATTGCGCACGCAGCGAGGGCTTGGGGATCGGGAGAAATGAGCCTGTCCGCCGGGAGATCGGCGGACAGGCTTCGGGAGATTCAGCCGCGACTGCCGGAGAAAACGACCGATCCGGTCGCGGTCGCGATGTTGCACTTGAGCTCAACGGGGCCGTTGGCCGACATGCGATTGCCGTTGATAACGCCGTTAACCACGATACTGACGCTGCATGTCCCCAGACCTTCGGAGCTCGCGTCGCAGGAACCGGATTCGACATACGTAAACCGCCCGTTCGCGTTTACAACAGGCTGATTTGACGTTGTGGTGCAGGGCAGATCGCCGCGGTCGTCGACCACGCTGCCACCGACTCGACCGTTGCGAAACACCCGCAGGGAGCCATCGCCGCTTTCGTTGATTGACTGTCCCAGTGCGCTGAGCTTGATGGTTGCCGTCCCGCTGTACGTGCCCTGGAAGGCGCTGTTTTCAACGGTTGGCGTGTCCGTGGTGCTGGCATCGCCACCGCTGCCGCTGTCGGTATCGCCGTCGTCGCTGCACGCGACAAGCAGCGCGGATACGAACACTAAACCGAGCATTTTCAGGTATTTGGCAAAAATCATTCCTAATTCCCTTTAAGTCGTGACAGCGTCGCACTCTATCGCACCCCCCTCCCAAGTCAAGACTTTTACGGGGACAGGCACCGTTAAACGGCTATGCTGCCGGCGTTCGTGATCAGGGCCGCAGAAACCTGCCCGAAAGTGCCTGTCCCCGATGGCTGTGGGCGACCTGCGGTGCCTGTCCCGGTAATGGAGGAAGGATGGATCAACGACTGGCAGTACTCATTGCGCTTGGTTCGGGGCTTTGTTTTGCCACGATCACACCGTTTACGCGCCTCGCCATGGAAAGTGGCGCATCGGCGCCGACCGCGATCCTGCTGCGCTACTGCATCATGGGTGTGGGCACCGGTCTGCTGGTGCTGGCCCTGCGACGGTCGTTTCGGTTTCGTGCACCCGCCCTGCCCCTGCTCGTGACCGCGCTCGGCTGGTTTGCGATCTCCTTTGGTCACATCGGCTCGGTGCGCTACCTGCCCGTCAGCCTCGCGGCCATCATCTTCTACACCTTTCCGCTCATGGTGCTGGTGTATCGCCGCGTCGCCAAAGGCGAAAGATTCAACCGCTGGCAGATTTTCGCGTTCATCCTCGCCTTTATCGGCATCGCGGTAGCGCTTGGACCCTCGTTCGAGTCCCTGAACCCCATCGGCATCATCCTTGCGCTCATTGGCGCGGTGGGTTCGACCATGTTTTTCGCCGGCAACGACGCCTTGCCCAAAGGCAACGATCCAATCGCCACAAGCTTCTGGCTGACGCTGACCAATCTGCCGCTGGCCATCGTCTGGGCAACGGTGCTCGAACCCTACACCCCGCCGGTTGGTACCGGCTGGATCCCGATGATTTCGCTCGGGTTAACCACAGTCGCCGCGATGGGTTTGATCATTTAC
>CALHMG010000133.1 GCA_938034705.1 uncultured Gammaproteobacteria bacterium | reverse complement strand
CCGGTTGCAGCCGGTTGACCAGGTCGGTCATGCCGCGGGATTCAAGCTGAAACAATGCGGTCGTTCGACAGGCCCGGATCAGCTCGAACGTCGGTTCGTCGTCGAGGGGCAGATCCTCAACGCTCACAGGGTCTTCTTTGGTGGCTGCACGCTCGCGGTTTACCGTCTTCAGCGCCTGATCGATAATCGTCAGCGTACGCAGCCCGAGGAAGTCGAACTTCACCAGCCCAACCGACTCCAGATCCTTCATGTCGAGCTGGGTTACGGCCTGCTTGCTGCCGGGTTCTGCGTACAGCGCGGTAAACTGGGTCAGCGTCGAGGGCGCAATCACCACACCTCCGGCGTGCTTGCCGACGTTGCGCGTGATGCCCTCCAGCACTTCGGCCGTGTCAAAAAGCTCACCGACATCGTCTTCGCTGTTGCGCCGGGTGACGAGTTCGGGCTCGTCCTTCTGCGCCTGGGTCAGCGTCATGCCAACCTCGAACGGAATCATTTTGGCGAGCTGGTCGACAAATCCGAACGGCAGGCTCATGACACGCCCGACATCTCGAACAACAGCGCGCGATGCCATGGTGCCGTGAGTAATGATCTGGGCCACCTTGTCCCGACCGTAACGCTCGGCAACATACTCGATCACGCGATCGCGTCCGTTCATGCAGAAGTCGATATCGAAGTCAGGCATGGACACACGTTCGGGATTGAGAAATCGCTCAAACAGCAGCTCGTGTTCAAGCGGGTCGAGGTCGGTGATGCCGACGACATAGGCCACAAGAGACCCGGCTCCGGAACCCCGCCCCGGACCCACCGGGATGTCGTGCTCCTTGGACCACCTTATAAAGTCCGCCACGATCAGAAAATAACCGGCAAACCCCATCTTGTTGATAACGTCGAGCTCAAAAGCGAGACGCTTGTCGTAGGCTTCAGGTTCACTCAGTCGCGGTTTCGCCGGCACTACGGCAAGCCGTGCCTTGAGGCCTTCCTCTGACTGGTAGACAAGCTCCTCTTCAGCGGTGCGCCCCTGCTCCAGAGGAAAATTCGGCAGGTGAGTAACGCCGAGCTCAACCCGCACGTTGCAGCGCTTTGCGATCTCAACGCTGTTGGCAAGCGCCTCGGGCACGTCAGAAAAAAGCTCCGCCATCTGGGCCGGTGATTTCAAATACTGTTCGGCAGTGTGGCGGCGCTGTCTGCGTCGATCGTTAAGCGCTCGCCCCTCATGGATGCACACCCTGGCCTCGTGGGCATCGAAATCCTCAGGCGTTATGAAACAGATTGGATTGGTTGCGACGACGGGCGTGCCGGTGGCCTCGGCGAGATCCAGCGAGCCCTGAACGCATACCTCTTCATCCCGTCTGCCCGTGCGCGATATTTCAAGATAAAACCGGTCGCCAAAAGCTGCCCTGTATTCCTCCAGGAGTTCTTTAGCCTGATCAGCGTGATCGGCGATCAGCGCCGCACCGATATCGCCATTGATGCCACCGGACAGCGCGATCAGACCGTCACAATTGTCAAACAGCCATTGTTTGTTGATACACGCCCGGGTGCCGTTGTGACCCTCGATCCAGGCCTGGGACAACAGCTCGCAAAGTCGCACATAGCCTTCATTGTTCTGGGCGTACAGAAGCAGTCGATGGGGGCTTTGCGGCTGGTCTTCGTTCGTGATCCAGGCATCAACGCCGATAACAGGTTTGATACCTGCGCCAACGCACGCCTTGTAGAACTTGATCATGCCGTAAATATTGGCGACGTCGCTCATCGCAACCGCCGGCATATTCAGATCACGAACCTTCGCGATCAGCGTTTTCACGCGAACGATGCTGTCGATAAGCGAGTATTCCGAGTGCACATTCAGGTGCACAAAGTTTGGTGCGTTCGGATCGCTGCTATCGGCTTGCTCGGACATTGTTTGGGCTGGGGCTTCCTGTTGTTACTGGCTGGGCGTTGTTGGCTGAATTTCTACCTGATGATCGATCTTCAAATCTGTCCAAGCGCTCTTCGCACCGGCGCGAAACTCTGACGATGTTCACGCGTCACACCGAGGTCTTCCAGAGCACTCATGTGCGCGCGTGTCGGGTAGCCCTTGTTGCTCGCCCAGTCGTACCCCGGGTACTGCAGATCAAGCTTTCGCATCAGTCGATCCCGCTCAACTTTCGCCAGAATCGAGGCTGCCGCGATGCACTCGAATCGCTGATCGCCCTTCACCACCGCGTGTCCGGGACAGGGTAACGCGGGCAGACGATTTCCGTCGACCAGCGCCAGACCGGGGACCACCGACAGCCCGTTCGCGGCGCGCGTCATGGCGAGCATCGATGCCCCGAGAATGTTCACCCGGTCGATTTCGCGCACTGTCGCACTGGCCACACACCAGGACACCGCCAGCCTGCGTATTTTTTCAGCAACCGCCTCTCGGTCGTCCTCGCTCACTTTCTTCGAGTCGTCGATGTCGTCGATGCCGTGGGACGCGGGCAGAATCACGGCCGCTGCCACGACAGGACCCGCCAGCGGTCCGCGCCCGACTTCATCGATGCCGACAAGCGTCTCAGGCGCCGCTCCCGCGCTGAGCTCAAATAGTTCCTGCTGATTCTGTTGCATTCAGGCTAACTGGCGTCCGTGTCCTAACGAGTCAAATGTGCCGCCACCGGTGTCAATCGTCGCCGGTTCATTTAAGAGCGAAGCACGCTCACAATAGCATCGGCGGCGAGTTCACTTGCATCACATTTAAGCGACTCGTGGATCCTGGCAAACTCCCCTTTAAGTGAATCCATTAACGATGGATCTTCAAGCCATGCTAGAACTTCGGCTGCCATTTTTTCAGGCGTTGCATCCTCCTGCATCAGCTCCGGGACCCGGGGGCGCTCCAGCAGGTGATTGGGCATGCAGTAGTAATCGGTGTGGCTGAAACGCCGAACCATCGCCGCGCTTAAGCCAGACATCTTGTAGGTTGCCACCATCGGCTTGCGTAACAAGGCGGCTTCGAGTGCGGCAGTGCCCGATGCCAGCAGGACCACATCGCTTGCGGCCATCACTTCGCGTGCGCGTCCATCGACGGTCAACAGCCCTTGCGTGGAGAGACCGTGATCGTTGATGACCTGTTCAAACGCCTCGCGAACCCGAGACGACGCAAACGGCACCACAAACATC
Source organism: uncultured Gammaproteobacteria bacterium (assembly GCA_938034705.1). Lineage (GTDB taxonomy): Bacteria > Pseudomonadota > Gammaproteobacteria > Arenicellales > CALHMG01 > CALHMG01. The sequence continues at coordinate 1,038 of CALHMG010000133.1, read as the reverse complement.
ACACCGGGGTGCTTATTACGTATCAAAGCAGCCGCGCGCAGGAATTCTGGCGCTAGTCTGACAACTTCGCTCACACGACTTCCCGGCAGCATCGCAACAGTCGTCGTGCCGTCGGCGAGCCCAAGTTCACTACGAAGCGCCCCGCCGTCTTCATTGCCCGCGATTTCGTCCGCCATCGGGTGACCAACAAAAGTAACGGGAACCTCGTGGCGCCGATAGTAGTCGGCCTCGAACGGGAACAGCGTCAGCATATGGCTAACGGCACGTTTGATTTTTTTAATTCGATAACCACGCCACGCCCAGACGGTTGGACTCACGTAGTGCACGGTCGGGATACCGACGGTCTTGAGTTTGAGTTCCAGTCCAAGATTAAAGTCGGGCACATCGATGCCGACAAATACATCCGGTGGATTGGAAGTAAAATCGCTGACGAGACTGCGACGGATGCGAAGAATTCCGGGCAGCTCCTTGATCAGGCCGTCGAAGCCCATCACCGAGATACTGTCCATCGAATGTTGACTGACCGCGCCCAACGCCTGCATGCGTGGCCCGGCGATCCCGCGGACGTTGACCTCGTCAAACCGCGATCGCAACGCTTCCAGAAGACCCGCCCCAAGGTTGTCGCCTGAAGTCTCCCCCACCACTACTCCAACGTTGAGCGTTTTCATAATGATGTAGTCAAGCCAGCGTGTGAATCAGCTGCGGGGCTAGCGAATGATTCCGCGCTCGGAGGTCTTGAGGAAATCCACAAACTCGGTCACACGTGGATCGCCGCCATGATCAACTTCGATACGCTCGATCGCCGTTCGCAAATCAAGCTGAGACCGATACAGCACTCGATAAACACGCCGCAGTTCCGCAATCTGATCATCGCTGAAGTCGCGTCGTCTCAGCCCCTTGGTATTGATTCCGTGCGGTCGCGCCGTGTTGCCGGCCGCAACCAGAAACGGCGGAATATCCTGCAGGCACACCGAACCGATTCCGGTAATGCTGTGAGCACCCACGCGGCAGAACTGGTGAACAAGAGTGAATCCGCCG
>CALHMG010000132.1 GCA_938034705.1 uncultured Gammaproteobacteria bacterium | reverse complement strand
GCAGCTGCGACGGCTGCCTTCTTGGCGAACTTCATAATTTCCTCCTGTGATGTGCTGTGGCACTTGTGTTGCTCACCCGAAGAATATAAGCCCAAATGCCTGTCTGAGCTACCGGCGCGCGATAGCGTGAGCCGGTATTTCTATCCAGCGAATCGCAAAGGACAATAAAGCCTGAACGCGGGCAGATTTGCGCGTTTCTGGCGGTAGTGAGCAACGTCAGTATTGGCTCACCTGGCCTCCGTCAGCCAGACGCCATGCCTCGTTTTGGGCCAATATTCAGCCCGGGACAGTCGCAATATCGCTCTGCCATGCCACCCGCTCATCGACAAATTGTACAGATCAGACACTCGCGACCGCAGATCTGAACAAGCGATCGCCCGATCACAGCGCCATACGATGATCTGGGACTTGCCCGTATGCGTACAGCTTCTTACACAGCCAGCTAATGCGAGACTTCAAATGATCCGTACACTCAGTGCTCTTATCCTGCTTGCCGCCACGACCGCGCACGCCAACGTCCAGCTGGAGTTTCGTGAGGGCGCCCCGAAAGATCGATTCGTGGTGAGCAATATCGGCACATGTGATCTGAAGAACGTAAAGGTGACGATCGATCTGAAAAACAGCGCAGGCAAGTTAATCTTCGATGTCACATCTACCGGTGCAGGCGTCGAGGTGTTTCAGCCGTTCGTGATTGAGACCGGCCGCAACCTGCTTGCCAGCCGACCGGTAGTGGTGGACGGGCAGACCCAGGTGACGTTTGACCTTCCGTCATTTGACGCGGGCAAAAAAGTGATTGCGTCGACCGATGTTGATGACACGATTGGGCAACGCGAAATCACGGTGAAGGCTTCTGAATTTGCAGGCACCGAGATCAGCATTTCCGTCAACAACCGGACCTACAGCACGCAGATCAAGGACAAGCCCGAGGCGATCGTAAAAATCGACGACTGTTAGCGCCAGGCGCTGTCGCGATCGGCTGGGCCTTGTTCAAAACTCGCGCGAAGCAGATGTTGACAGGTTACCGGCACCGCAAGCGGTGACCATTGGCGAATTTCATCGGCCAAGTTCATCGGCAAAGGCATGATTGACATCCCGGTGCCCTGCTTCGTCGTTGCGGACCGCAACAACTACATCGCGCAGGCGGGCGTCGGGACTCAAGCCCCAGTACTCGATAGCGATAGCAGGCGCCGGCACGTTTTCGTATTTGCCAGCGTCGATGCCGTGCAGATACTCCGTGTAGCTGACCACCGCTTCTTCCTCGAAGTATCCAACCATGCGATGCGCTGTCTTCGCAGAGATCAGATAGAGAAGAAAAAACAGGTTGTAAAACACGCCTTGCGCAACAACGATGAGCACGCGTTCAAATACAGATGGTTTTGCAATATGAATGAACGTCATCAGATGCATCCGTTCGTTCTCGGCTTCGGCAAGCAACGTCTGTATCCAGCCTTTTTCGGGCTCAAGGCGTCGCAACGCATGCAGATGCTGCAACGTGCCGGCAACCATGCCCGGGACACCCGCGACGGTTTCAAGCACCACCGCGCGATGGCCGTAGCGGTTCGCAAAAAACTGATCGGCGAAAAACCGAAGCGTTCTTGTTACTCCCCAGGCAAACCGATCGGAGAAACTTCGTGGCTTGTGATGCAATTCGCTGCGAGGTGCGTGAGTGTCGTAAACCGTCATGGCTTAACCCTCCAGTTGCTTTTTGTGCCTGAAACAAACCTAGCACCAACGTTCTCTCTGCCCGGTCCATTGACCTGTGAACGTCCGGCACTAATGTCTGCCGTGTCCGCTAAAGCCCACACTTATGACGAGACGTCGTCGTTATCGGTCCCGCTCAGGTAGAATTTCTTATGCCCATCAAATCCGAATTTCATTGTTTACTTGCCGTCATCGCGCTCGGTTCGACGATGTCCGTTGAAGCGCAACAGGCTGACGACGCCGCGCCGTTCGCGGAGGGCCGCTACAGCAATCCGTACACGCCAAGCATCGAAAAAGGCATGGGCGCCTATCTGCGAATGCGCTGGTTCGGCGATGACGAATGGGCAGACTACAGCGCGACCGCACATCGGGTGCCTCGGTCAGAAGCCGAGACGAGTCGAATAAACACTCCCGACCCTGATGTATTGCAGGCAACGTGGATCGGACACTCCACGGTTCTGATTCAGTACAAAGGCAAATCGGTACTGACAGATCCGATTTTCTCGAAACGGGCGGCGCCGGTGAGTTTCGCCGGACCTGCGCGCGTAACACCACCCGGTTATGGCATCAAAGATCTGCCGCAGATCGACCTGATCGTGATCTCACATAACCACTATGACCATCTGGATAAAGATTCGCTGGAGAAGCTTTTTGACAAAACGCGCCACGTCGCGGTGCCACTTGGCGTTGGCACGTGGGTAACTGACAAGACATCGTTCGCCGAGAACGTGACCAAATTCGACTGGTGGCAAAGTGAATTGGTCGGCGACCTCAAGATCACCGCAACACCCTCTCAACACTGGTCCGGTCGTGGCCTGACCGATCGCTATAAAACCCTGTGGGCGGCCTGGGCGATCACAATAGAAGACAAGACGATCTGGTTCGGCGGTGATACCGGCTACAACGATATCCAGTTCAAGGAAATCGGTGATCGAATCAACAGCATCGATCTCGCCATTATTCCGATCGGCGCGTATGCACCGCGCTGGTTTATGAAGTCGTCACACGTCAATCCTGAGGAAGCGGTTCAGATCCACAGGGATATCGGCGCACAAAACTCTATCGGCGTTCACTGGGGCACCTTTCCACTGACGTCGGAACCTATCGATGAGCCACCGATGCGCCTGAAGCGCGCGTTGAGTGCAGCCTCAATCGCGCACTCAAGATTCAGAGCGCTGGCCATCGGCGAGACCATTACGATTCCGTGAGCGGTCATACACCCTCACAAAGCCACAGCTGTTGATCCCGGGTTCAGCCGGGTGTCGCTGAGTTTCGCGAGTAACCGAACAGAACCTCGACCAGCCCCGCGAGCACGATGGCAGCCGCGCCTACCCACTGCAGAGGCAGCAGTGACTCCTCGGGCAGCAGTATCGCTGCACTGACAACGGCTACGATGACCTCTGACATCATCAGGATTCCAACCCGGCCCGGGAACAATATCTGGGACACTCTGAAAATGATGCAGAAACAGGGCAACAACACCACAATGGCCCAGATCGCCGCCGTCGGCAGTACGGCCTTGATCAAATCGACAGCCGGAAAAGGATCTGCATTCACAACACCTGCAAAGATCATCGAGATGAGCGTCGTCGAAACGAATATGAACGTTGCCAGCGGGATGATCGGAATGTTCGACCATCGGTTAAGCGTTGCCACAGCGATCGCCCAGAAGATGCCCGACAAAAATCCATACAGATCGCCAACGTTTAACGGGTGCTGAGACGAGTTACCGTCGGCCAAGATCAGGAACAATCCAACAAAAGCCACAATCAGCGAAACAACTCGCGCGATAGTCAGGCGCTCCGACAGCCACATCACGCCAAGTATCGTTGACCAGACCGGCGTAAGATAGAACAAAAGAATCGCCCGGGCCACGGTGGTCTCAACGATGCCGTTGGCATAAAGCGAAAAAGCCAGGCCGATCATCACCGCCGCAAAAACGGTTGGCCAGAACACTCCGGCGAGCTTTCTGTAGTTAAACAGCAGCAACGGCCCAAGCACAACAAGCGGACACGCGTTAAACACAACCACACTCCACGAGCCGGCAATTCCAATTTCTTCAATCGTCCGAAGCGGCAACCAGTAAAGACCCCAGGCCGCCGAGCTCAAGGCAAGGGCGAGGCTCAGAACGTTTTCAGAATAGCGGGTTGAATTCATTACCGGGTACCAGTGGACATGCTTTCAGTATTCACTCGCAGTCCGGTCATCGCGGCAGGATCACGCCGCGCGCAACTTCGGTGATTCGATATTCAGATTATCTCACGCGATCGATGGCGGTTACTGCCGGTTCGCATTTCATACAGTCTCCGGCGCGACAGAACTTTGCTGAATCGCGCGTCTCGACCAGCGCAAACGCGGTCGTTCAACTACCCGACCCTCAATATAATGACACCGGCAAAGCACACTTACTGAAGAGGAGTCACTCATGCCCGTGGTCTCACCCAGTTTCGATCTCGACACCGTCGAATGGCGCCGCGTTACGGATCCGGACTGCACAGCGTTTAATGTTGACTTCGAGTACAGCCTGCTGGGCTATGATCTCGCGAGCGGACGTCTCGACATGCTCCTGCGCTACGCCGGTCGCGGGCACTGTCGACGCCATCGCCACGTCGCGTCTACGGTCACGATGGTGCTCGAGGGCGAGCAATATCTGACTGAAATGCTCCCCGACGGCTCGACCAAAACCGTACACCGCAAGAAAGGCGACTATGCGTTAGCGCCAGCCGACGCCCACCCTCATGACGAACACGGCGGCGACGACGGCGGCACCGTACTGCTGTCGATGTCCGCTCCGGACGGCATACTGTTTGAGTATTTTGACGAGTCCATGGAAAACAGCTGGACGGTATCCATCGAACAATATCTTGAAAGCTGGAATAAAGGTGCCATCCACGGCACGGCGCCAGCGTCGTGACATCGAATCGGACGTCGGCCAGCGACTGTCCGCCATCCAATTCCCGACTGTTTGCACGGCCGGTTTCGAGCACTGACGCTATCGCCGCGCGGGCTTTCAGTACGTATGCGTGTGAACCACGATTTGTTCGTCGTCGATAAAGACAATCGAATAGTCCGGCGGCTCATCCACATACGTGATGGTATCGGAAACAAAATCCAGACCGATCTGATGGTTCGTGCCTCGCAGTGAGGAAAACGAAATGCCTTTCCAGACACCACTCAAGGGGCGATGCGCGTGCCCAAAGAAAATATGCCTCACGTTGGAGTGAGACGTCACGATCTGCGCAAACTCATCTTTTTCGGCAAGCCCGATCACGTCCAGCGCCGGAATCTGTATATCGAACGGCGGGTGATGCATGAAGATGAATACCGGGCGCGACGCATGCTCGGTCAGCTTGCTGCGCAGCCACTCCTGGCGATCGCTGCAGTATGACCCCGCATGGGTACCGGGCTGCACGGTGTCGAGCGTCAGAAAAACACCCGCCGAAGTTTCCAGGTCCGCCTGCACAAAGTCCTGCCCCCGACCCGGTATCTCGGGGAACGCTTGCCTGAATGCGATTCGGTCATCGTGATTACCGACGACCAGATGTGTCGGTATCGCACACCGTGCGAGTTCAGCCGCCAGAAACTCATACGCCTCGGCGCCGCCACGCTCGGCAAGATCACCGGTAATCACACAACACTCGGCGTCAGCATGCAGTTCGTTGATACTGTCGATACAGCGCGCAAAGCGCGCCTGTGGGTCGAGGCCGTGAAGACGCGATCCCGGCGCAACCAGATGTGAATCCGTAACGTGTATGAATTTCATGAAGGGTCAACTATTGATCAGTCGATCAATAGTAACGAATCTTCGATATGGATCTCGTTCGGGTCGCACAATGAAAAGCTGATCGATGCGGGAAATTCGCCATGTTCACCACTATTTTTGGCCACTCGCCCTTCGGGCAACGGCAGCTTGTGCCGGACCGTGCCCAAAACCGTCAGAAGATTCTGATTCAGATGACCGGGATCGGTTCGCAACATATTGAGCCAGTCGTTTCTGATCTCAAACTTGTCGACTAAAAGATCGGTCGTCTCCTTAACAGCACCAATCGAAAGCACCTGATTTTTTGAACGGTGGGTTGCATATAGAAGCGCCATAAAGCCAACTTCTTTGTTGGTCGCCGCTTTCGCACCGTCAAGAACCTGGGTGCCCAGCACAAAAACCGACGGAAGCGCGCCTTGACTTGGGGTGATCACGACGGTTGGCGGCTCATTAAAGTAGGGTTTGTCGAATCCTACGATATTGGACTTGTCAGGCTCATAGTGAGCACCCTCTCCACGACGCTCGCGTATGACCTGATTGAGGATTGGATGGACAAAATAATAATCAGCGTCGGGACGTAGAATTACTTCATCAGAAAATCTTGATCGCCATTTTTCGAGAAATCTTTGCTCGTAGGAGTGGCCAGGATAGCGAAAGGCGAAGCCGAGCAATCCATGTTGATAAAGATAGCTGGAGAATTTCTGCGGCGACGTCGCACCGTCACCAGATTGCCCGCCTGTTCCAACCATTTCGTCAATCTCATCAAGCGCCGCGGCATCCAGAACGTTGGTGTTGATCAAAGTAAGGCCCGTGTCGTATTCACTGCACCAACGCGGAATCGCATTGATCTGCCAGTCTTCAAATATGTCTGAAGTGCTCAGATCATTAATGCATCGTCGCAACGCCTCAATTCCGTGATCTCCCGTGAGATCGGAGTGAGCCGAAGACATTGCGCGCCCAAGAACCATCAGGTTACGCGGGCTCATGAACGTGTGGCGCAGGATAAACTCAAAAATGTCTTCACGCTGCAGCGCGCCCGAGACCGATGTCACGTAAGGGTGCTCAACGTACCGATAGCCAATCCATTGTTCGATGCGGTTCAGGGCATCCGGGGAAACCATTTTGTCCCGCTCAAACATCTCGATATTGGCGTCGAAAATGCGGCGCAGAGCCGCTTTGGAATATCGAAGATCAACACACAGGGACTTGGCCTGGAGCTGGGTCTTTTCCTTGATACCAACGATCGCCTCAGCGCGCAGCGATGTGTAGACATGCAGCTTTCGTGAGTGGCGCTCGACCGAGTGAATAGCAAGCAACAAACCAATCTGCAGATCTCGCCAGATCACCGGATGATCCTGAGTGAAATCTATCCCGTCTGCCGCAAACGCCTCGTCCGCATTGTCGATGAACGCGACGACGTCCTTACCAGCTGCGTTGAACGTGTTGCGCAGGGTTTCAATCTCCTGACCGGTCAACGATGGTCTGTTGTTCGCTTCTCGCAGAATTATCGACAGATTGGAACTCACCGAAACCGCAGAATCGACGCTGAACAATTTGTCGAGACTCGCGCTACCCAGGCTTTTCAGATCGAGAGACTGACAGGCCGTGACCAGCAACGCGCACTCCCAGACTCTTGCCCACTGCTGGGGCCCTACTCTTGGCACGACGTAGTTGTACATCTCGCGGTGATCGAACAACACCTGCAGATACTCAACGTCACTCTCACCACTGGGATGAAACACCGCACCTGACTGTTGCGCCAACGAACGCAACTGATGCGATCGATAGCGCAGGATCATCGTTTTGCCAAAACCCTTTGGGGCGACAAGAACGCGTGAGGGATGGCCGATCTTTTCACTGTGAATGAACTGACGCATGTCGCTTTCTTCGGCGATCAGCCACTCGATTGTCTCGCGACCTCTGCGTTCTTCCCGGTGAAGCTCTTCGAAGTCGATCTGGACTGAATCGATAACCCATGCAGACATACATTTCCCCCAAAAAATTAGCAGCTTAGCTGCCCCGGAATTTATCGTAATTGCAAAACAGCCACCCTCGCTATCCCGTGCGTTGGCGCGTCTACTGCATCGTGTGGGCAGCGGTCGTCACGCGTCAGAAATGACCTGCACGTCGTCGCTCATAAGGCCCAATCGAAGTAAGACGATGATCGTAGAACTTCGGTTGGGGCATTCGAAGTGAAGACGTTTAACGACAAGCTCTAGTCGTAAAGGAGCCAACCGTGAAACTCGTAATAAGTTTCTTGAGTTTGGTGGCTGTCCTTTTAAGGTTTTGCGAACCGGAGCCGATCGTTGTTGTCGTTGTTGTCACTCCCGAGGTTGTGCAGCAGCAGGTACAACCAGAGGTTGACAAAAGTCAGTCAACAATCGTTCATGGCTTGATCGGACAGTCAATTCACTAACCGTGATTCAGGAGGAACAGAAATGACAAGACACAATCTCTCGACTCTGTTTGTCGCAATGGCTTTCATCCTCTCGGCCTTCGAATGCAATCCAGGTTGGGCACAGGATGCACAGCTCCTGCGACCGGTATCGGAAAAGGACCTCGTGCTGAACCTCAAGATCGAGGACGGACTGGTTGTCGGTGTCGACGTGTATCACTCGACTGTCACCGAACTGGTGTTCGGGCAAGCGTTCTGGCGCAACGGCAGGAAGCTGGGAACCCTGGTGCTGCCAGGAAGTTTTCAAGGTCACTGGGAATTCGAGTTCCCTCGTCGTGACGGTGACTTCGACGCTTTGGCCACGTGGATACCTTACAGACCGAAGTGACACCGAAACCCTGTTTCGCTCGCCGTAATGTCACAGGCGATCAAAAGGTGCCCGAGATTTCCTCACAGAGATCTCGGGCTTTTTCTTTCAAACACCTCTCGCACCTTTTCACTTTCGCCGAATTTCACCGGCGCAGACTCGCCAGTGTCGCCACCCTGCATCTCAGACCTCTGCATTATCCATTGGCTATCCACTTCGATAATTTCGTCTGCTTCCCAAGGCGTTTGAGTCACCACTGGACCGCTGCTCGAACTGACCACGTTCACACCGACCCCGAAGTGCAACACAAGCCTGTACTTGAGAGCCCCCAAAGACTGGCATTAGACTTTGAGACGGTTGTAACCACGAATAAAAGCCCATGTTTGTACGTCCTTTGCTATTCGCCGCAGCGTTGACTCTGATCGGCCTCTCCACATCACACGCCAGCGACCTCAATCAGCGGATCGAAGCGTACCTCGCCAATTTCAAGGACGAATCCGGCTATCAGCCTCTCATTTCCGGGCTGGCTCTGGACTATGAACGTCTGCAGCACAACATGAAGAAGGAGCCACAGTTCGACTGGTCGATTTCGGTTGCGATTGAACCGAACGGCCGGTACGCCATGGGTTTCGGCAAGGACACTCCATCGGGCGCCGGACCGACGCGATATTCCAAGCGCTTTTGTAACCAGCAGCGCAAGATCCGTTCGATGAAAGCAAAGTGCAGAACTTTTGCGATCAACGAAAAAATTCAAAAACCGTACAAGCGGTAACGGGCGCACTAACCCATCAGACTGAATCCGGGCAGTCGCTGATCCTGATCCATGAATCGTCGCAACGTTCTAGCCTCGGCGGTAGCAGGCACCGCACTTCTGGTCGGTGCAGGCCTGGCTTACACGTCACGACCGCGTCAGCATCCGTGGTTGGCTGTCGACCTTGTGATCAAACGTCTACAGTCACTCGACGCTGACAGGATCCAAACCGTACAACCGTGGCCTCGTGCGCGAACGCTGAACCACCTCGCCCAGAGCGTTGAGTTTTCAATGTCGGGTTACCCGATACCGCGCTCGCCGTTGTTTCAGCACACCGTTGGACGAACGGCGTTCAATATATTTCAGTCGCTCGGATATATGAGCCACAACACTGCTGAAGAAATCCCGGGCGAGAAAGTTTTCGCAGGCGATGTCGAACTGGCAAAACAGCGACTGCTCAGGAGCCTGACAGACTTCCAGGATTTCCAAGGGACGCTGCACCCGCACTTCGCCTATGGCGTTCTCGACAAGTCCGAATACGCCAAAGCCCACGTCATGCACATCGCCGACCACCTGGCACCGGCCGAACGCGGCTAACCCTCCAGACGACAGGCCATCGCACGAATCATCGTCACGGCTCTGCGCAATATCGATTGCACTTCAACGACAGGCCATCGCGTGAACCTTACGGTTTATGTCAACACAACCCTTAAGTCAGACTTGGCATCCAGACTCTGCCCCGCCCTGACTATCGAGGCCTGCCATGACCGAAGCCAC
>CALHMG010000131.1 GCA_938034705.1 uncultured Gammaproteobacteria bacterium | reverse complement strand
CATAGGTCAGCGCTTCTTCGACCTTGCGCGCGAAAATCGGTTCGTCCACCTGGATATGGGTGCAGCCAGCCGCTGCCAGAGCACGTACTTCAAAGTTCAGGGCGTCTGCCAGGGCTTCGCACTGCTCCTGCTGGGTCTGGTAGTACTGGTTGGAGGTGGATTCTGACAACGTCAAAGGTCCGGGAACGGTCATCTTCACCGGAAGCGACGTAAACGCCTGGGCCCGACGATAGTCATGGTGCAGGAAGTTCTCACCGGTTGTGACAGGACCTGTCCAGGTCGGCATCAGGGTCTCAAACTGTCCGGCTCGCATGTTTTTCGGCGTGAGGTGATCGAAGTCGATACCTCCGAGATGTCGGCAGTGATAGTGCAGATAGTTTTCCCGAGGCACCTCGCCATCCGTAGGAATCAATATTCCCGCATCCACCTGATGCGCAATCACTTCCCGCGTGGCGTTACGCAGCTTTGTTTCCAGCTCATTGCCCAGAGCACGGCGCGCGCTAGCGTAAGAGTTGGTAACGCCCGCAACGGCTTCGGGACTTGGTGCACTGAACCAGTCGGGGAGGTCGAGGAAGTCGGGTTTGGGAAATGCGCCGATAGTCGTTGTAACGAGTGGCATAGGCCAACACCCGGGGTTAGCGAAATGGCAGTGGGTACATCAGGCCGCCATTAATCCAAAGCTCGTTGATGCCGCGGCTCAGTGACAACGGTGTGTTGAATCCGAGATGCCGGTCAAAAATTTCGTTGTAGTTGCCGACGGCTTTGATAACCGTAACAACCCAGTGTTTGTCGACCCCGAGCATGCTGCCAAAATCACCCTGGGCTCCAAGCATTCGGTTGACCTCTGGATTTGGCGAGTTTTTCAGCTTTTCCTCTACGTTCGCCTGGGTGACACCGTGTTCTTCCGCGGCCAGCAAGGCCATTAGCGTCCACCGAACAATATCGCTCCATTCATCGTCCCCCTGACGCACCACCGGGCCAAGGGGTTCCTTGGCGATGGTCTCGGGCAGGATGCGGTGTTCGTCGGGAACGTTCAGCTTGAGTCTGTGTGCCGCCAGTGCAGACAGGTCTCCCGAGAATGCATCACAACGGCCCGAATCGTACGCGGCCAGGGCGAAATCCGGGTGTTCTACGAGTACCGGCGTGTATTGCATCCCTTTGGAGCGGAAAAAGTCATCGAGATTTTCCTGGGATGTCGTGTCTGATGTTACGCAGATTGATGCGCCGTTAAGATTGCCAACGCTTGTCAGACCCGTTTTTTCATTGACCATGAAACCCTGGCTGTCATAAAAACTGATGCCGGCGAAGGTAAAACCAAGACCTGCGTCGCGACCGTAAGTCAAACTGGTGTTGCGGGTGAGGACGTCCACTTCCTTGCGGGCCAGGGCGTCAAATCGCGATCCGGCAGACAATGGCTTGATCAGAATCTTGCTCGCATCTCCAAGCACGGCCGCCGCCAGGGCGTGGCAGATGTCTACATCAAACCCTTCCCACTGTCCGGCAGACGTTGGATTTGAGAAGCCGGGGACTCCCTGGCTCACGCCGCATCTCAGCGCGTCTCGTTGTTTGATGTCGTCGACGGTCGAGGCTTGTGTCTCACCACCGGCTACCAGAGCAGCGAGAAAGACCGCAAACGTCAGAGCCGTGATCCCCTGGCCCCGACGTTCTGTCGTGGTATTCAACTTGAACATTTTCGGCTTCAGCGAGTTTGTCCAGGCGAACCTAGTGCGCGAGGATCTGGCTCAGGAACAGCTGAGTTCTTTCGTTTTGCGGGTTGTCGAAAAACGCGTTGGGCTCGTTCTGCTCGATAATTTCGCCTTCGTCCATAAAGATAACCCGGTCTGCCACAGTCTTGGCAAAGCCCATTTCGTGCGTCACGCAGATCATCGTCATCCCGCTCTCGGCGAGTTCGATCATGGTGTCCAGCACCTCCTTGATCATCTCGGGATCCAGAGCCGAAGTTGGCTCGTCGAACAGCATCACGTTGGGGGCCATGCAAAGGCTCCTTGCGATCGCGACCCGCTGCTGCTGTCCACCAGAGAGTTGTCCGGGAAACTTCAGTGCCTGTTCGGGGATTTTGACGCGACTGAGATAATCCATCGCGATTTCTTCAGCTTCCTTCTTCGGCATCTTGCGAACCCAGATCGGGCCGAGCGTGCAGTTTTCCAGCACGGTGAGATGCGGAAACAGGTTGAAATGCTGAAACACCATGCCGACTTCGCTTCGAACTTCAGCGATGTTCTTGAGATTGTTGGTCAACTCGGTGCCGTCCACAACGATACGACCCTGTTGATGCTCTTCAAGCCTGTTGATGCATCGAATCATCGTGGACTTGCCTGAACCTGACGGGCCGCACACCACAATCCGTTCGCCTTTTTGCACAGCAAGGTTGATGTCCTTGAGGACATGAAAGGTGCCGTACCACTTATGCACCTGATCCATTTCTACTACCAGGCGCTGGTCGTTATTTGTATTTGTGTTCATGATTTTTTCTCTTGGGTTCTTGTTCTGTTTGCTGGTTCAGCCAAAGCCGCTAGTTGCGATGGCTGGTGTCGAGTTTGCGTTCGAGGTACAGCGAATATCTCGACATGGCAAAACAGGAAATGAAGAAGAACAGGGCAATAAAGACGTAGAGTTCCGTAGACAGACTCTGCCACTTGGAGTCCGCCAGAATGGGTTGGGTAAGACCCAGCGGGTCAAGCAGCCCAATGATCAACACCAGAGTCGTGTCCTTGTAGAGACCGATAAAGGTGTTAACGATACCGGGGATCGAAATTTTCAGCGCCTGGGGAAGAACGATCAGTCGCATGGACTCCCAGTACGTCAGCCCGGTTGCATCTGCAGCCTCAAACTGGCCCTTCGGCAAAGCGGCAAGACCGCCTCGCACAACCTCGGCGATATAGGCTGCAGAGAAGATCGTCACCATGATCATCACGCGCAGCAACAGATCAAAGTTGGTGCCTGGCGGCAAGAAGTAGTTGAGCAGGGTCGACGCAATAAACAGCAACGTGATCAGCGGGACGCCACGAATAAATTCGATAAAGCCAACACAGATCGCTTTTACGATCAGCAGATTCGACGACCGTCCCAGAGCCAGCAGTATGCCGAGCGGCAACGATAGCGTGATGCCGGTAAAACCGATGAGCACCGTCAGCATGAATCCACCGAACTTCGCTGATTCAACCGGTTCCAGCACAGCGGCGTCCGAGAACCAGGACGCAATGTTAATGCCGATCGGAAGCCCGAAGTAGGCGAGCGCCCCGATCACGAACAGCGCTGCCAGCAAAATGCCGATACCGGCAAAGCTGAAAAACCTGAACGTCAGTGCGAAGATCGCAATCCAGATAATCGTCGCCGCGATCTCGCCAACGGTACCGCCCCACAGAAGAAAGAAGCCGACAACGGGGAATGCGGCAGAAAACCACAGCAGCGTTTTACGGCCGGGCATTTTGTCCCAGAGCAGCGGCAGCAACGCCGCAAGCATCAGCACAAAAGCCAGGTTGACCCGCCAGCGGTGCTCTGTTGGATAAAAGCCGTAGATGAGCTGTGTGAATCGTTCCCTGATCACGGCCCAGCACGCGCCGGTGCCCTGTTCCCGGCACTCGTTACGGTGATTGGCGTCGACCACAGAATCAAAGACCAGCCAGTCCAGCATCGGCGGGACGATCTTCCAGACAAGAAAGATACTTAAAAGCGTGAGCACGATGTTGGTCGGGCTCGAGAAAAGGTTCTCGCGAATCCATTTGATCGCGCCGCGCTGACCGGCGGGTGGCGGCAGATCCGGGTGAGAACCGGGTGCGTAGCTTTGTTCACTCATTGCAGGTTCTCCTATCGCTCAACAAGCGCAACGCGCCTGTTGTACCAGTTCATGATCATTGATATCGACAGCGAGATAGTGAGATACAGCGCCAGCACGACTGACATGCACTCAAGCGCTCGGCCTGTCTGATTCAACGAGATGCCGCCAATCGTGGCGACGATGTCCATGTAGCCCACGGCGATAGCGAGTGACGAGTTCTTCGTCAGGTTCAGATACTGACTGATCAGCGGTGGAATGATGACCCGCAGCGCCTGGGGCAGAACAACAAGACGCATCGTCCAGTTGGACTTGAGTCCGATCGCATACGCGGCTTCGGTTTGTCCCTTGGAGATCGAAAGAATGCCGGCTCGCACGATCTCGGAAATAAACGCACCGGTGTAGAGCGACAGCGCCAGCCACAGCGCGAGAAATTCCGGCCGGACGGTCATGCCGCCCTTGAAGTTGAAACCCTTGAGCTCAGGCACCGTCCACGACAGTGGAGATCCCGTCAGCAGGTAAGCCAGTATCGGCAGACCGACAATCAGTCCCAGTGCTACCGTGAACACCGGCAGGATTCGGCCGCTTGCTTCCTGTACCGCGCGGGCATGGCGGCGAAAAAGAAAAGCACCGATGATGCCGATGACAAACGCAGCGACGACCCACATGAACCCGGATTCCGGATGAGGCGCTGGCATGGTGAAACCGCGGTTGGAGAAGAACGTGCCCGGCATCGGCTCCAGGGCCTGCTTCGGTCGCGGCAGTGAGTGAATCATGATGCCGTGTACCAGCAGAATCTGCAGCAGCAGCGGCACGTTGCGGGTGAACTCCACCCAGCAGTAGACGATTTTTTCGATCAGCCAGTTGTTCGACAGCCGAAGCACGCCGGCGGTGAAGCCGATCAACGTTGCCGCAATCACGCCAGATATCGCGACGAGTCCGGTGTTGATAAGGCCGACGAGTGTCGCTCGCCAGTGCGAGCTTCGCGAGTCGTACTCGATCAACGTCTGGTTGATGTCGTAGTTCGACGGCGAGTTCAGAATGTCGTAGCTGAACTCAAGCCCGAGCAGTTCCAGATTGTTCAGCGTATTTCTGACGAGAAAGCCTATCAGGCAAAGCAGCCCGAGGAGCGCCAGGAACTGGATCGAGATACCGCGATAACGCGAATCCAGCCAGAGCATGGAAATTTTAAAGGGTTCTGAGGGTGGAGCGCCCACAGGTATTTGCGCACTCATGTCGATCTCTCTTCGGTGGCTGTCTTGGTGTGTTCGACTGTGGTTCCGGCCGGGTGCGCCGGGACTCGTCAAATCTATTCGTATCTTTTGTTGCGGAACAATATCCGCGGTAGTGGCTCGCGAAATTTGTCCGCGCTAAATCCAACAAAGCCGGATCGAATTGATCCGGCTTTGAGGGTTCATGCGGTGTCGGTATCGAACCGCGTCACCCGGTCCATGGCAGTTTGACTCACTTTGCCGTGGCCCGGGTCGTAGTCACGTCATTGCTGACGTTCCTAGCGGAACGGTGGTGCGTAGATGATGCCGCCATTAGTCCACAGTGCATTCAGACCGCGCTCAAGACCGATGTCGGTGTTGGGGCCGATGAATGTTTCGAAGATTTCGCCGAAGTTGCCGTTTGCGGCAATCGCGCGAGCAGCCCACTGCTTGTCCAGACCCAGCATTGCGCCGTACTCGCCCTCGGTTCCGAGGATACGGTTAACTTCAGGATCCTTGCCTTCTTTGGCCGCCATTTCCATAGCGTTTGCGCCAGTCAGGCCTTTCTCTTCTGCAATGATCAGTGTGTTCAGAACCCAGCGAACGATGTCGCCCCACTGATCGTCGCCATGACGAACCAGCGGACCCAGAGGCTCTTTGGAAATGATCTCAGGAAGAATCATGTGGTCATCTGGCTTCTCAAGCGTTGCACGCGTTGCGGCAAGACCTGATGCGTCAGTCGTGTAAACGTCGCAACGACCGGCAGTGTAGTTCTGAGTCGCTTCAGCGTTGGTCTCGATAGGAACCGGCTCGTACTTGATGTTGTTGACACGGAAGAAGTCAGCGAGGTTGAGCTCGGTGGTGGTGCCGGTCTGAATGCAGACTGACGCGCCGTCGAGTTCCTTGGCACTGGATACGCCCAGTTCCTTCGGTACCATGAAACCCTGGCCGTCGTAGTAGTTAACGCCTACAAAGCTAAGCTTGAGGTCAACATCGCGGCTGAAAGTCCATGTGGTGTTACGTGCAAGCAGATCAACTTCGCCGGACTTCAGCGCCTCAAAGCGCGTCTTGCCGGTGGTTGTTGTGTACTTGACCTTGCTGGCGTCACCGAGAACGGCTGCAGCAACGGCCTGGCAAATAGCGGGGTCGAAGCCTTTCCAGTCGCCGTTGGCGTCTGTGAAAGCGAAACCGGCCACACCAGTTGAGATACCGCATTTTACGAAGCCTTGCTTCTTCGTATCTTCGAGCGTGCCGGCCTGGGCGACGCCGGCTGTGCCGACGACCAGTGCAGCGGCTACGCCGATCTGTTTAATAAGGTTCATGCAACCCTCCTGAGGATTGAT
>CALHMG010000130.1 GCA_938034705.1 uncultured Gammaproteobacteria bacterium | reverse complement strand
ACGACCATCAATGACGTCGACAATGTCTACCCGCGTGAGTAGCGTGTCGATAAAGTCTCTGGGAATCAGGCCGGCCATCCGGCTATTGTGGTCTGTTGACGAGGCTGGGGCAATTGCCTCGGCGCAAGCTCGAATAAGCTTTACCTGTGAAAACGCGAACAGTATCGGGTTCCTGACCGCTGGCGATTACGTGGCTTCTGATGAATGGCCCGCGAACGAAAGTTCGCGATCCTGAGCGCAAGCTCAGGCCTAGTCACTGACTGCGTCGAGCAGGGCTCTCAGGGCTTGTGAGTTTTCCGCGCCGCGCAGTTTTTTCAGCGCGCGCACGCCGAGCTGGCGAATTTTGTCCCGGGGCATGTCCAGCTGTTCGCTGAGCTGCTCGTAAGAGAGGTTGTTGTCGGTGCCGAGGCCGAAGTGCAGCTTCAGAGCGGCTGCTTCTTTGGCCGACAGCGTATCGAGCAGCTCCCGGGTTGCCGTTTGCAGGTCGGAACGGTCGGCGGCGCGTGCGGCTCCTTCGGCATTTTGATCGGCGAGATGATCGCCGAGGCTGTAGGGGCCTTCCTCGTCGCCGATCGGTGTTTCAAGGGACAGGGGTTCGCGCGCGTGGCGCATGAGCTGCTGGATTTTGTCCGCTCGCAGTTTCATCGGGCCGGCGAGTTCTTCAGGCGTTGGATCGCGGCCAAGCTCGTGGGACATCATGCGGGTGAGGCGGTTGAGCTTGTGTACCTGTTCGGCCATCGCGGCGGGCACGTGAATGGCATGACCCTGGTCGCCCATGGACTGGTTGATCGCGCGACGAATCCACCAGCTCGCCTGGGAGGCGAAGCTGCCTTTTTTACGATAATCAAACTGCTCGACGGCTTTCATCAGGCCGATGTTGCCTTCCTGGACCAGATCCGAAAACGCAACACCCCGGTTGTTGAAGCCTTTGGCGAGAGATACGACAAGACGCAGATTGGCGTTGACCATCGCCTCTTTGGCGCGTTTGGCGCTGGCGTCGGCGGTGCTGATTGAACGTCCCAGGGCTTTCAGCGATGCCACATTCAGGCCGGCGTCGCGGGTGACTTTGCCGATCTCGCCCTGGGCCTCGACGATTTCCGCGCGGGTGGCTTCGATGACATCGCCGTTAGCCTGACCTTCGTTGATCAGCAGGTCGACGAGGCCGGGGTCGAGTTCGCGGTCAACAACAAGTTCAATAAATTTTCGACGCTGCATGCGAGCGCGGTCGACGCAGATGCGGCTGAGCGTGTTTTCCGCTGTGCGTATTCGTTCGATAAAGCCGCGAACAATCGACACAAGTTCATCGAGTGTTCTGGTTGACAGACGCAGCTCGCCCATTTCGCTGACGAGCGCGTGGCGCAGGCTGTCCAGTGACGCGGCGCGAGCGTCGCCAGCGGTGTTGCGACGATAGTCGTCGACCATCGCGCCGATGTGTTCGAGACGCGCGCGCGCATCTTCGACTTCGTCTTCGCTCGTCGTACTCACCAGGTTTTCAATACGCTCACCGGAGTTCAGACGCGCGAGAAGATGGGACACCGCGGCAGGACACAGTGCGAGTGCCTGGGTAATCTGACGCTGGTTCTGTTCAATGCCGCGCGCCAGTGACACTTCATCATGGGGTTCCAGCAGCTTTATTTCGCCCATGTCACGAAAGTAGTGCGCGACCAC
The DNA here is from genome assembly GCA_938034705.1 of uncultured Gammaproteobacteria bacterium. Lineage (GTDB taxonomy): Bacteria > Pseudomonadota > Gammaproteobacteria > Arenicellales > CALHMG01 > CALHMG01. The sequence goes on along the minus strand of CALHMG010000130.1, from coordinate 47,345 downwards.
GTCGGTGTTGGCTTCGGGTTCGTCTTCAAGGGCTTCACCGCCGGCGCCACGCTTGGCGCCCTGTGGCGCCTTCTTCATGGCCTCGGCACGCTCAATGACTTCCTCGGCGCTGGGTTCTTCTTCGAGGATGGTGACGTTGGTTTTGTCGAGCAGTCTGAGTACATCTTCCATCGCCTCGACATCGGCAATGCCGCGGGGAAGATGATCATTGATCTGAGCGTAGGTCAGATAACCCTGACGCTGGCCGTGGGCGACCAGTTGCTCAAGATCGATATTTTCCGACTCGATATGCATGACCGAAGTATAGAGACATGCTTCGACACGCGGGGGCATGATCCCGCGTCAGAACCCCATAGTGCCCTGACCGGCACCCTTGACAGGCCCTGCCGCTGGCACAGCGAGCGCGTAATGCAGCGGATAACGGATGGGCATCGCGCAGGGCCCGAACAGGGTCTGCGGATGCGAGCTTCGGTCAGGCAGCGGTTGCGCTAACCCAGTTTCGCTTTGACGAGACCACTGACACGGCCCATATCTGCCTTGCCGGCAAGCTGTCCTTTCAGAACACCCATGACCTTGCCCATGTCCTTGATGGACTCGGCACCTGATGCGCTGATGGCGTCGTCGATCGCGGCGGAGACCTCGTCTTCGCTGAGCTGGGCTGGCATATAGGTTTCCAGCACGTCGATCGTGGACTGTTCTTTTTCGATCAGATCTTCACGCTCGCCTTTTTTGAATTGCTCAATGGAGTCACGACCCTGCTTGATCATTTTCTCAACGACCCCGAGTACACCGGTGTCATCCAGCTCGGTCTTGTCGTCAACCTCGATACGCTGAATCGCGGCTCGCAACATGCGAATGGCTTCCAGACGCGGCGTGTCCTTCGCGCGCATGGCGGTTTTCATATCGGCGGTGATGGTTTCTTTGAGACTCATGGTGGCTCCAACTGTCGGCGGGGCTGGCGTGCGTTTGCGGGATTGATACCCAGAACGTACAAAACCGGCTGCCCTGATTAAAGGAGCACCCGGTTGGAAGATTCTGGCTCTTGGATTCGGGGCGAGCTCGCAAGGAGCGCGTCACCCGCTGTCGCGGTAGTGTGGCCCGGATCCGCGTGCATGCGGATCTTCAGGCCGGCCGTCGACCTAGTGCTTGCGTGTGCGGCGCGCTACCTGACGTGAAACACGCTTGGCTTCGCGCTTTGCAGCAGCGGCCTTGGCGCGCTTTCGAATCGAGGTCGGCTTTTCGTAGTGCTCGCGTCGACGGATCTCGGAAAAGATTCCGGCCTTCTCGCATGAACGGCGAAAACGACGCAGGATCACGTCAAATGGTTCGTCTTGTCGTACCCGTACGCTGGGCATAGCTGGCTCCAAATTCTAAGCTGGTGTTTAATAATCTGTCTTCGGACCGATTCCCGCCGCTTCGCGGGCGCGCAATACTATATGCTCGCGCCGAAGTTGTCCAAGTCACCGTCCTCAAAGCCTAGCAAACCAGCCTCAAGTCGCCAGAAAACCCCGAAAAATGCGTGTTCTCGGTATAGAAAGCTCCTGTGACGACACCGGTGCGGCCATTTATGACCTGCGCCAGGGCCTTCTGGCCCACCGTCTTGCGAGTCAGGTCGACATCCATGCCCGCTATGGCGGGGTGGTTCCCGAGCTGGCGGCCCGGGACCACATCCGGGCGCTTTTACCCCTGATCGAGGCCGTTCTGGACGATGCCGGGCTGTCTCGCACCGATATTGACGCGATTGCCTATACCAGCGGTCCGGGACTTGTCGGGGCGTTGCTGGTGGGTGCGGTGACGGGGCGATCCCTTGCGTTTGCGCTCGGCGTTCCGGCCGTGGGCGTACACCACATGGAGGGGCATCTGCTGTCACCGATGCTCGACGAACCGGAGCTTGAATACCCTTTCGTTGCGCTGCTGGTTTCAGGCGGGCATACCATGCTCGCCGACGTTGCGGGACCCGGTCGCTATCGGGTGCTCGGTGCGTCACTCGACGATGCTGCCGGGGAGGCGTTCGATAAAACCGCAAAGCTCCTCGGGCTCGGCTATCCGGGTGGTCCGGCGATCTCAAAGACCGCGACCGCAGGCGCGCCCGGCAGATTCAAACTTCCGCGGCCGATGACAGACCGGCCCGGGCTCGATTTCAGTTTTAGCGGTCTGAAAACCGCGGTGGTGCAGCTGGTTGAGCCACTTGATCTCGATGAGCAAACCGTCGCCGATGTCTGCTTCGCATTTCAGGAAGCCGTCGTCGACACGCTGGCCATCAAGTGTGACCGCGCGCTTGAGTTCGCCCGACGCGATCAGCTGGTCGTGGCGGGCGGGGTCGGCGCCAACACGCGTTTGCGTGAGCAGCTGGCCGCGCGAGCCGAACGGCGTGGTGCCCGGGTGTTTTTTCCACGCCTGGAGTTCTGCACCGACAACGGCGCGATGATCGCTTACGCAGGGGCGCTGCGACTGGCAGCCGGGACTCGAGCTGATCTCGCTATCGACGTCACCGCGCGCTGGAATCTGGCGGATCTTCCGGCGATGTAGCGTCGGCAGGCTTTTTGCCCCCGAGATTAATTTTACTTTCGGTGCGATCGCGAAGACGGCGAATGTTTTCGCGGTGGCGTACATAGACAAAGACTGCCATGACAAACGTCGCGACCAGATAGCCCCAGCCGGGTGAGAGGAACGACGCCAGAACTGGCGCGAGCCCCATGGTCACAAGAGAGCCCAGTGACGAGTAACGACTTGCGCCCGCAAATAAAATCCAGATAACGACCGCGCTCAACCCGAGCCAGAGGCTGAACCCGAACAGCACGCCGAGTGCCGTTGCGACGCCCTTGCCGCCCTTGAATCCAAAAAATACCGGGAAGAGGTGGCCGAGAAATGCGCCGAGTCCGGTCAGACCGATAATCCATCCGTCGTCGGTGAAGTGTCTTGCGATGAGCACAGGCACAAGACCTTTCAATATGTCGAAAATCAGGGTTACCGCGGCTGCGGTTTTGCCACCAAGGCGCAGCACGTTGGTGGCGCCAGGGTTGCCCGAGCCGCTGCTTCTCGGATCTTCGAGCCCCATGATTCTGGACACAATAACGGCGCTGGAAACGGAGCCAATCAGATAGCCGGCGAGAGGAAGCAGAAAGGTCAGCATGGTCAATCCGGTGGGTGTAAAGTGCGGTGCGTCAAAGCACACGATCAGAAACAGCTCATGGATATCGTATACCTGCACGGTCTGACGGTCGACTGCGTCGTCGGAATCTGGGATTGGGAACGCGCAATTACCCAGAAAGTGACCATCGATCTGGACATGGGCAAGGATATTTCCAAGGCCGCCAGGTCACGGGATATTGAAGACACGCTCAACTACAAGGCGGTCTCCAAGCACGTCGTTGATCTTGTAATCCAGGGCGAGTTCGAGCTGGTCGAAACCATGGCTGAGGAAATCGCGGCGGCGCTCAATCGTGACTTTGATGTCCAGTGGTGTCGCGTTCGCATCAACAAAACGGGCGCAGTGCGGGGAGCCCGAGACGTCGGTGTCGTTATTGAACGCGGATCGAGACAAACCTGATGCCACGCGTTTACGTTGGCATCGGCAGCAACATTGAACGTGAGAGAAGCATTCGCGGGGGCGTTCGCGATCTCGCTCTTCAGTTCGACGATCTGGTGCTCTCCCAGGTCTATGACTGTCCGGCCGTTGGTTTCAAGGGCCAGTCATTTTTGAATCTGGTTGCCGGGTTCTCAACCGACTTGGGTCTCGAAGATCTCAATCTTGAGCTCAAGGAAATCGAATCAAGGAATGGCCGAGTTCGCGGCTCGAAAAAATTCTCTGACCGGACTCTGGATATCGACGTCCTTCTGTACGGCGATCTCATAAAGCACGAAGGACGCATCGATGTGCCCCGTTACGAGATTCGCCGCTATGCGTTCGTGTTGCGACCGCTGTCAGAAATGATTCCGGACGCTGTCCATCCTGAACTGAAGGTGAGCTATCGCGATATGTGGCAGGGTTTTGATGACAGCGCCCAGCCCATGTCGGCGGTTGATTTCGATTTCCAGCTTTAGCATCCCTTTTTTCGACTGGTTCGGCGGGCTCAAGGCACCACCGAGCGACCGCCGTCGACCGCAATAATCTGTCCCGTCACAAAGGGTGCGTCGAGCATCAGAAAGCGCGCGGTGTTCGCGATATCGGACGGGTCACCGATGCGCTGAAGCGGCGTGCGGTCGAGAATCGAATTGCGTGTCGCATCATCGTCGGATTCGTTCTCTGGCCAGAGAATTGCGCCCGGGCTGATCGCGTTCACGCGAACGTCTGGAGCGAGCTCTCGAGCCATTGATCGCGTCAGCGACACGAGTGCCGCTTTGGCCGCGCAGTACACCGGATGATCAGCGAGCGGACGTTGCGCATAGATATCGGTCAGGTTAACAATCGATCCGCGGCTCTCACGAAGCGGGGTGGCCGCCGCCTGCATCAGAAAATAGGGCGCCTTGAAATTGGTCCCGATCAAATCATCGAACTGTTCGACTGACGTGGACCCCACAGGCGTCGGGTAAAAGGAGGAGGCGTTGTTAACCAGGCCGTGCAGCTCTCCAAATGCATCTACCGCGGCCGCAATCACCCCTGTGGGTGTCTGGCTGTCGGTGAGATCACCCTGCACTACCGCAGCGGAGTGAGGTCGGATCGCGTTCAAATCCTCGATCAGGCTGTTCGCCGCTGCAGCAGAGCTGCGGTAGTGAATGATGACGTTGACGCCCGATGCGTGAAGCGTTCGGGCGATCATTGCACCAACCCGGGCGGCTCCGCCGGTAATCAACACCGACTTTGGAGAAGTTGTAGTCATCGAAATGCTTTACCTCGGGCAGCAGGTCACGGTTTGGTTGATAATACGACCCTATGACACCCCCGGACCAAATTGATTCACAATTGAACCCAAACGCTGCGCAGCTGCCGGAGCCGACGGCACAGGCGCGTGCCCAGAGCGACGCCCTGGTCGAGACGATCGGCAGAGAAATTATTCGCGCCGGCGGCGCGATTGAATTCGACCGGTATATGGACATGGCGCTGTACGAGCCGGGCCTGGGTTACTACGTGGCGGGCGCACACAAGTTTGGTGCGGGCGGCGACTTTGTCACCGCTCCGGAGCTCGGCGTCATGTTTGGCGCAACGCTCGCCAATCAGATCAGCGATGTGCTTGAGACGCTGGATGAACCTGAGGCCAGCGTGCTCGAATTTGGCGCCGGGACTGGCGCACTTGCGGCCGCGGTGCTCGTTCGCCTTCGTGAGCTGGATTCGCTGCCGTCGCAATACCTGATTCTTGAGCCGAGTCCCGAGCTGCAGCAGCGTCAGCGGGAGCGGATGCAGGAGCTGCCCGATGACCTGCTTGAAAAAGTGCGCTGGATCGCGACGCTGCCGGAAAGCTTTAGCGGGGTGGTTGTTGCGAACGAGGTGCTCGACGCGATGCCGGTCTCCAGATACCGGGTTCATGGCGGAACCGTCAGTACGCAGGTGGTGACCGCACCTGACGAAACCACCCCCGTGAGTCTCGGTCTGGAATGGCGAGAGCTTGCGAATCCACCCCGGGTGATTGCTGATCTTGTTCAGGCCCATGATCTGCCTGATTTTTACGAGATCGAGGTCAACAGCCGCGGTGATGCCTGGGTCAAGGCGATCGCGCAAATGCTTGAAAAGGGCGTGGTGTTATTAGTTGACTATGGGTTCGTTGCCAGCGAGTACTATCTGCCCGAACGGGTTGCCGGCACGCTTCGATGTCACTATCGACATTTTGCGCACGACGATCCGCTTTTTTTGCCAGGGCTTCAGGACATCACGTGCCATGTTGATTTCACGGGTGTGGCCAGCGCGGCCGATGCGTCGGGACTCGACGTGCTCGGCTTTACGTCCCAGGGATCGTTTCTACTGTCCTGCGGGCTGCTCGATCTCGCTGGTGAGCAATACGGTGAGGACATTGCGAGCAACGCGACTCTCGCGAAAGAGGTGATGATGCTTACAGGTCCCAACACGATGGGAGAAACATTCAAGGTCATTGCGCTCGGTCGCGGGATCACGAATGATCTCGCGGGTTTTGCGATGCACGATCGTCGCGCACGGCTTTAGGCCGCACTACCGTTCAGCAAGGCAGACTTAACTATGGATTTGATGCAGGCGTTCATACTGGCACTCGTCCAGGGCATTACGGAATTTCTTCCGGTTTCGAGCTCCGCTCACCTGATTCTGTTTCCTGTTCTGATGGGCTGGCCCGATCAGGGACTGACGTTTGATATTGCCGTACACCTCGGCACGTTGATGGCGGTGATTGCCTATTTTCGAAAAGACATTGGTGCGTGCATTACCGGATGGTTTGGCTCTCTGGCAGGCCGAAAATCCGCCGGCGGGCGTCTGGCCTGGCACGTCATAATCGCAACGGCACCCATCATCGTGGCCGGTCTGTTTTTTGGCGACGCGGTAGAAGCTCACCTGCGGGGCCCGGTCGTGATCGCGATTGCGACGATCGTGTTTGGAGTGGCGCTACTGCTTGCAGACTACTTCGGAAAGCGTCGGCTCAGTATCGATCACATGACCTGGGTCACGGCGCTGGTGATTGGTTGCTTTCAGGCTCTCGCGATGATCCCCGGCACCTCGCGGTCCGGCATAACGATGACAGCTGCCTTGCTGCTCGGCATGACGCGCGAGGCATCGGCGAGATTTTCATTTTTGCTGGCGGTGCCGACGATAGCGATCGCCGGGCTCTGGAAAGCGAAAGATCTGATTGGCGGCAATGTCGATGTCGATTTTGTCGCGCTTGGCGTTGGCGTTGTGGTGTCTGCGGTGAGTGCGTTCGTGTGCATTCACTTTTTCTTAAAGGCGATCGAGCGCCTTGGCAGCGTGCCGTTTGTTGTCTATAGACTGCTGCTCGGCGGTTATCTTCTTTTCGTGTTCATGTAGTGCAGTGACACGTCGCCGGCCAGCGACTCCTCCTGTCTTTGCGTTGCGCTCTACAGAGCCGTTTGCCCAGACTTTTCCGGTTATCGGTCGCGCTGCGCCGCCGGTGCCGCGACTTCTCGTCGATCCCCTGTCTGCCATGACCCACTGATCCGGAAGCTCAACTCAGGGGACAGCAGCTTATGGAGAGACGGGATTTTTTTGGCGGCGCGGTAGGCGCCGCTGCATTGATGACGGTACTGCCGGAATCGGCTCACGCGGGTAAGGCCGGCGCCGGCGCGGGTTCAACGCTGGTAGCGTCGAGCACCGCGCCGGATAAAGTCGCAAAAGCCGCGGACTTTGTCTGTCAGGGCTACAACGACCAGCAGGTCATCAACGACGCGGTCAACTCGCTTGGTTCTCGCGGCGGTGCCGTGCGGCTGTCGCGAGGCGTGTTCAACGTGACTGGCGCCATTCGCCTGAAACGGCGCGTCAATCTTGTCGGTGAAGGGCGGGCGACCATTCTTCGCGCCAACGGCCAGTGGAATGCTTATGACGGCACTGCACCCGGTGCGGTAATCGAACCCAAGAACAACGGGATCGACAAGACATGCATTATGGATCTTGCGGTTGACGGAAATCGTTCGGGCGGCGCCAACGCGCGCGGCATCTACTATCGAATTACCAGCGCAAACCGTTTTGATGAAGGCCCGGATCCGACGCACATGTTTTCTCATGTGTACGTTTACAACACGAACAGCCACGGGATTCACCTTGCGGGCAGCCGGATGCGCGCAACAAAGCTTTCGTGCGTCCGCGTATACGACGCAGGCGGGCAGTCTCCGGCCAATGGTTTTCGAATCGAGTGTCCGGATGGCTCATACCATCAGTGCGAGACAGGTTCGGCAAGCGGTGACGGATTCTTCATTGCAGGGACGAACAACAGATTCACTAACTGCAAGAGCTGGTACAGCGACGGCAACGGGTTCTTTATTAAAACTCCCCGTAACCAGTTTGCGGCCTGCGATTCCCAGGACAACGAGAAACACGGGTATTACATCAACTCCGGCCCGAATTCGCTGGTTGGGTGCCATGCCGACTCCAACAGCTGGCGCGGTTCGTCGCCGCAGTCGGCCTACGATGGATTTCATCTACCGTGGTCGACAGAAGTACAGCTGGTTGGCTGCAGCGCGTACGACAAGAACGAAAGCGGTCGCGGCAACTGGCAGCGCTTTGGCGTTTACGTCGGAGGCGCGAGTGAAAACTGTCAACTCATCGTGACGACGCGTGACAACGCGAGCGGCGGGCTTGGAGGTAGCGGGGCCACCAACAACACCAATATCGTGATGGTGACAGGCTAGGTTGACACCGTACCTTTGCTGGCCTCGACTATTGCTAACCGCAGACAGGCGCTCAGGTTTCAGTGCGAGCGCCGTCTCTCGCTTCGGCGATGACTCGAACACGTTCGGCTCGAATGGCGTCGCCCAGCGCCTGTCCCTGCAGGTCGGGCTCACGGGCAAGAACGTCAGCCGCGCTGACGCGGGCGGCTTTGGCGGCGACCGCCCGAATATTGTCAGCCGCGGGGTAGTCGCGGTCCTCAAGACCCTCGCGTCCGCGCGCATCGCACTCGCACGCTATCGCGAAGTCGTCAACGAAACTGCCCTGGCGATAGGCGCCCAGTGATTCAAGCAGTTTGTTGACCGTTGCAGGCTTAAGTTCGTCAAAGCGATGTGCATTGAGATGATGCTGGCAAACCAGTCTCGCGAGATCGCGATAGTCGCCGGGCACTTTCAGTCGAGCGCAGACTTCTTCGACAGGTCTGATACCACGATGCTCGTGTCGGATGTGGCGCGGCAGTTCTTCGGCCGGTGTCAGCGCTTTGCCAAGATCATGGAGCAGGACGGCAAACCGTGCGCGATTGCTTGCTCCAAGCCTGGCCGAGACATCGAGGGCCATCATGACGTGAACGCCGCTATCGACTTCGGGGTGATGCTTGGGCGGCTGGGGTACACCGAACAGTGCGTCGAGTTCAGGGAGCAGCACCTTCAGCGCACCGCAATCTCTCAGCACCTGAAAAAACACCGATGGCTTTGGCTCATCAAGCGCCCGGCGCATTTCAGCCCAGACCCGTTCAGGGACGAGCGCATCAACCTCGCCGTCCGCAACCAGCTGGCGCATGAGTTCAAGCGTTTCGGGCGCAACCGAAAAGCCAAGACTGTTGAATCGCGCCGCAAAGCGAGCAATGCGCAAAAGGCGCACAGGGTCTTCGGCGAAAGCGGGAGAGACATGGCGCAGGATTCGATCCTGCGCGTCGCGCTGTCCGTTGAAAGGGTCTATCAGTGAACCGTCGGAATCGGCAGCGATGGCGTTGATCGTCAGATCTCTGCGGGCGAGATCTTGTTCCAGCGTCACGTCAGGCGCCGCATGGATGACAAATCCTCGATATCCGGGCGCAGATTTGCGTTCGGTGCGGGCAAGCGCATGCTCTTCGTGGGTGACGGGGTGCAGAAAAACGGGGAAATCGGCCCCCACAGGTTTAAAACCGAGGTCTCCCATCTGTTCCGGGGTCGCGCCCACAACCACCCAGTCCCGGTCCCCGACGGACAGGCCAAGCAGCCTGTCACGCACCGCGCCGCCGACCAGATAGCGTTGAAGACTGTCTGCAGGATCACTCATGGGTTTACCATATCAGAAGACAATGAAGAGTCCGCAACCGTCGTCAGGACGTCTACAGGAGCCAGATTGAAATTTCTACACTCGCGTCGGGGCGTTATCCGAATCCTGCTCGGCCTCGGTGCGCTGGCGCTGCTGGCGGGCTGCGAGACCCTGTCTTACTACAGCCAGTCCGTCGGCGGTCAGCTCGAGGTGCTGGCCAAGCGCAAGTCGATCATTGATGTCGTGAACGACGAGACGACACCCGAGAATGTTCGAACTCGTCTGTCTGCCGTGCTCAGGATGCGCAAGTTCGCGGTAGATGAACTCGGCCTGCCGGACAACAAGAGCTATCTGTCCTATGCCGATCTCGAACGGCCGCACGTGGTCTGGAACGTGTTTGCGGCCCCTGAACTTTCAGTCAAGCCGCTGTCGTGGTGCTTTCCCGTTGTGGGTTGCGTGGTTTATCGCGGCTACTTCAAGGAACAGGCCGCCCGGCGTTATGCGGACAAGCTCAAGGATCAGGGTATCGATACCTACGTTGGCGGCATCAACGCGTACTCTACGCTGGGATGGTTCAGCGACCCGGTGCTCAACACGTTTCTGGGTTATTCCCAGCCGCGACTAGCGGGACTGATCTTTCACGAAATCACTCACCAGAAAATTTATGTCAAAGGCGACAGTGTCTTCAACGAATCTCTTGCCACCGCGGTTGAGCTGGAGGGGGTTCGTCGCTGGCTCGCCGCGAACGAGTCGGATGACAGCGCCGACGGCGTGCGTCAACAGCTGCGGCGCGCCGACGAGATCACAGCACTGTTGCTCGATACCCGAGAGCAGCTCGCGAAGGTTTATGAAGGCGGTGATTCTGATGACGCAAAACGTGAGGCGAAGTCTGATGTCTTCAGACAGATGAAATTGACGTATGAACGGCTGAAAGAGTCCTGGGGCGGGTATGACGGCTATGACCGCTGGTTCAGTCAGGACTTCAACAACGCGTATCTTGTGTCAGCGGCGGCGTATCGATCGCGCCTTCCGGCGTTCGAGGCGCTGATCAGGAAGTCAGGTGGCGATATGGATCAGTTCTGGCGCGAGGCAAAGAGACTCTCGGAGCTGCCGGCCACGGAGCGCGAGCAGGCGCTCGACGCTCTCACGCGATAGCGCCAGCCACGCCTACTGCGGCAGACGGCCTCGTCTGGGCCTGCTGCGAAATTCGTCGAGCGGGTCACGACCGGTGGCCAGCCACTCCGGGAGCTTGTCCGGGAGGCTCGCCGGCGCGTAGCCGAACGTGCTTTCAAAGGACTGGTCACTGACATTGTCGACTGACATTGATCGTACGTTGTCCGGAGTCAGCGGTTTGCCCGGGGCGAACTGCATGAAGAACGCCATGATTCGCGCGAGACCTGGCCCAACAGGAATCATTTTGCGACGCGTCCCGAGAACGCCATCGATAAATTCGACAATGTCGCGCATCGTGTGCACCTGCGGGCCGACAAGATCATAGCGCTGACCAATCGTTGCCGGATCGTTAAGTGCCTGGGTAAAAGCTGCCGCAACATCCTTGACGTAGATCGGCTGGAACTTTGCGTTGGGACAAACCAGAACGTTAAAGACCGGCACCGTACGCAGCAATTTTGCGAAGACATTGGTGAAGCTGTCATCTGGTCCAAAGATGATGGACGGCCGAAAAGCCGTAACGGCGATGTCGCGGCCCGCATCAGCGAACACCTCGGCCTCACCACGTCCGCGTGATTTCAGATATTCGCTGGCGCCGTCAGCGTCGGCCGCAAGGGCGCTCATGTGCAGCAGTCGCGGGACACCCGCGTTGCGGCAGGCTTCTACCACCATTTTCGGGAGCTTGATGTGGGCGTCTTCGAACCCACGATTGCTTCGACGACTGTCGTGCAAGACCCCGACCAGGTTGATGACGACGTCGTGGTCGTGAAACTGGCGCTGCAGAAAGTCGCTGTTGTATACGTTTCCAGGGACGACGGTTACGCTGGGTAACACGAGGATGCTGCGTGCATCTTCGCGCCGGCGGCTCAGAATCTTGATCTGATAACCCTGTCGGGCGAGTCCGCGGGCGAGATGTCTGCCAACAAAGCCGGTACCACCGAGGATGCAGATTTTCTTCAACGTCATTACGTTCCGGTGCGAGTCGATTAAACGGTGTGGTCAAGGGGCCGGACTCCGTTGCGATGGAGCCGGGGCCTGTATTCTAACTGGAGTTTGGCGTAACCGCTCGCAGGCGATCTTTGATTGAGTCCGGTTTGCCGTTCAGGCGATAGCCGTAAACTGCCATAAATCCCAGCACGTTCTTGACAAAGTTTCGCGTCTCTTTGTACGGGATAGTCTCAATCCACACATCGGCCTCCAGTGACGCGTCGACCGGCAGCCAGCGTTCGACTTTGTGCGGGCCGGCGTTATAGGAAGCCGTGGCAAGAACCAGATGACCTCCCATTCGATCGAGGACCGAGCGCAGATAGGCGGTGCCGAGTTTGATGTTGGTGGTGGGCTTCATGATGCTGGCGCGACTCTTTACGCCTTTGAGCTTGAGCTGCCGGGCGACCTTGCGTCCGGTGCCCGGCATGAGCTGCATGAGGCCAATCGCGCCGACGCCGGATCGTGCGTCAGTCATGAATGCGCTTTCCTGACGGATGACGCCATAGACCCACTGTTTGGGAATTTGGTGGCGTTTTGCGTTCTTGACGACGTCATTTTCGTAAAGCACAGGAAATCGAACGTCCAGATCGTTGGTGTGCCCTGATTTGCCGGCCGTGATGATCGCCCGATCGTGCCACTGCCAGATGTGGGCCGTGATAGACGCCAGGCGTTTTTCGTCGGGCGTCATTCGGCTCGTCGCATATCGCCACTGGCGTCTTGCCATTTCGACGTAGCCGAGCTTGCGCAATTCGATTGCCATGACCAGATCCTCCCGGCGCAGCGACTTCTGGATCTCTTCCGAAGCCGTATCGAATCGACTGTGATTCATTGCGTAGGGGAGATCGAGTCGATCCGCTGCGAGAAATCCGTAAAAGTTTCTTTTGGTAGCGAGTCTTGTGTAGATCTCGCTGGCTTGCGCATTTCGGCCGGCGAGTGCGTGGGTTCGGCCGCGCCAGTATTGCCACTTGGGGTCGTTCTGTTCGTCCGCGCTTAGTCGATCCAGATATTCGGCCGCCTTTTCAAACTGTCCTTGACGCAGACTGGCTCGCACTCTCCAGGCTCGCGTGACCGCGGTGTCGTCCTCGGGGCGGAGCATCGCGAGCCAGTAGCTACCGTCCGGGTGATGGTCCACGGCCGCGTTCATGCCGATTCGTTTGATTACGGCAGCTCTGTCCGGTTCAGAGAGATCGAATCTCGAGTTCCAGCGATCAAAGCGTTCGCGCGCACCGTCCAGATCTTTCAGCAAAGCGCGTTGCATGCCATAGCTGATAATCGATCCGGCGACCGGTGAGCTTCCGGCATTCCACTTAATGCGATTGAGTTCCCGAACGGGGTCAGCGCGCATCTGCAGCCATCGCTCGACCCACTTTTGATCCCCGGCCGAGAGATAGGTCCTGCTCAGGTAGCGGGCGAGCTTGGTGTTGCCGCGTGCAATAGCCAGTTCAATTCTTTTGAAAACCCGGGGGCCCGACAGCCCGCCGGCTGACTTCCAGGATTTGAAAACGGGATCACATTCGTCGGGTCGACTTTTGCCCGAGAGCCACAGCGTTTCGATTTCTTCATCGACAGAATCCACGGTCGCGCCGGTTTTAAGCAACGCTCTCACGCGCACACAGCGATCGGCGGTCGAGAGACGAACCCCTTCGGTTCGTTCAACGTACTGAGCCCATTTGCCGCGCTTGGCAAGAACCCGATGATAGTGACCGTCGAGCAGCGATGACACCACCGCGTGACCGTACTGACTTCGGAAATTGTCGATGGTGTTTGAATCCAGCGAACTGACGATTCGCTTGAGTCGTTCGTATTCAAGAAAAGGGTAGAGCGGGTGTGTTTCGAGTTTGGCCGCAAGTCGCTTGTAGGTTGCCTTGTCCTTGTTCTTCAGTGCCTTGATCGCGGCTTTGTAGTTTTCGTGAGCGCGCTCATCGAACTGGTATTCAGCGGCGTGAACCTGCTGGACTGTACCGGTGAACAAAGCCATCACAGCCAGCAGCCCCAGCAGTGCCAGCAAATTAAACGCTGACGTCGTTCGGTCAGGGCAGGGGCTGGCAGATTCCGGGAATCTGAATTTTACGCACTGGGATACTCGCTTGGTCACAACTGGGATCTTGGCCTTCCGCGATGATTGATGAGAAGGAATCAGGCGCCGTATTCATCTGCGTAGGCCCTGATCCGGTGAACCTCATCAGTATAGTCGCCGGAATTTTCAAGAAATGTGATAAGCGTCTGAAGGTTGGCGATGGGATGCACGGGAAAGCCATAACGTTCAGCGATTGCGTCGGTTGCCGAGCGGTTTTCGTCCATCATCCGCTCCTGGCGATCCAGCGTAATCACGACCCCGGCCGGGGTCGCGCCGGCCCGCTGGATGATTTCCACGGACTCAGACACGGACAGACCCGAGCTGACAACGTCATCGATAATGATGACCAGGCCCTCAAGCGGAGCTCCAACCGTCATGCCGCCCTCGCCATGATCCTTTGCCTCTTTACGGTTGAACGAGAAGTTCACCGATCGATCGTGTTCGTTTGAAAGGGCGACGGCTGTTGCAGTGGCCAGAGGGATGCCCTTGTAGGCGGGACCGAAAAGCATGAAGTGGCTTTTGACCCGCTCGTTGAGGACCGCGGCATAGTAGCTGCCGAGACGGGCGGCTGATGCGCCATCGCTGAACCTGCCGGTGTTGAAAAAATAAGGGCTAACTCGACCGGACTTGAGAGTGAATTCGCCAAAGCGCAACGCGCCCGACTGAATAGCGAAGTTAAGAAAGTCGCGTTGATAGTCCTTCACGAGTCGGTCCTTAAAGTTGTCCGTATGGGTTCAGGCTCTTGATTGTACGCGACACTGTCGCCGTTTCCCTAGGGTGCGTACTGGAGGTGCGGCTGGGTCGGCACATCCGTGTCCGGAACCGGTACACTTGAGTCTGAATCAACCATCAGCGTCGCCACCATCGAAGAGGCCTGTCTTGTTTCGAATAGTCACCTGTAACGTCAACGGAATACGAGCGGCGGCAAAGAAAGGTCTGTACGACTGGTTGCCAAAACAAAAGGCCGATGTGATCTGTCTGCAGGAGGTGCGAGCTCTGCCCGAGCAGATCGAAGACGAGATCTATCACCCGAGTGGCTATCACTTTTATCAGTGTGTCGCCGAGAAAAAAGGCTACAGCGGTGTCGCGATCTATACCCGCCACAAGCCCGACAAGGTTCAAACGGGTATCGGCTGGGAGGACTTTGATTCCGAGGGGCGTTATCTACAGGCCGACTTTGGCAAGATCAGCGTCGTCTCGCTGTACATTCCTTCAGGCTCGAGCGGTGAGCCACGTCAGACCATCAAATACGATTATCTCGAGCGCCTCAAACCCTACCTGCTGAAGTGCAAGCGTCGACGAAGACAGTTTGTTTTTTGCGGTGACTGGAATATCGCTCACAAGGAAATCGACTTAAAGAACTATAAATCGAACAAAAAGAACTCCGGTTTTCTGCCGGACGAACGTGCATGGCTGGACTGGCTGTACGACGAGGCGGGCTACGTGGATGTGTTTCGCCGAATCGATCAGCGCGACGAACAGTACACCTGGTGGTCGAATCGTGGTCAGTCCTGGGCGAAGAACGTTGGTTGGCGTCTTGACTATCAGGCTGCTACTCCGGCTCTTGCCGACACCGCGCGCAAGGTCAGCATCTATAAAGACGAACGGTTCAGTGACCATGCGCCGCTGACGATAGACTACGACTTCGATCCCTGGGCAGGCTAGTCGCGCTCTGCTCAAGAGCAGTTTTCTTTAATCGATGCATCGCGGCATCGCGAGTGAGAACCTGAATTGAACGAAACGGCCCTAGCCAGACGCACCACGTTCGCCGAGGCGATCGGGGCGCTGAAAAATCCTCGCGTCATCACCATGCTGTTTCTGGGGTTCTCGGCAGGGGTGCCGATTCTTCTGATCTTTTCCTCTCTGTCCCTGTGGCTGCGCGAAGCCGGCGTGTCACGGTCCGCCGTCACCTTCTTCAGCTGGGCCGCCCTTGGCTACTCATTCAAATTTGTGTGGGCGCCATTGATCGATCGTCTGCCTGTCCCGTTGCTCGGTCGCTGGCTTGGACGACGCCGCAGCTGGATGCTGGTCGCGCAAATCGCCGTTATTGCCGCAATAATGTGGATGGCGAGTACCGATCCTTCCCAGGGAGAGGCCAGTCTCAAGTACATGGCGATGGCGGCCGTGGCGCTCGGATTCTCCTCGGCAACCCAGGACATTGTGATAGACGCCTACCGCATTGAGGCGGCGGACGATCGTTTGCAGGCGATGATGTCGTCGTCCTATATCGCCGGTTATCGTATTGGCATGCTGGTTGCGGGCGCCGGCGCTTTGTTCATCGCCGATGCACTGGGGTCTTCGAGTGACAGCTATTCGTATTCGGCATGGTACTGGACGTACATGGCGATGGCGGCAGTCATGATTATTGGCGTGGTGACAACCCTGGTTGTGCCCGAGCCCGAGCGTGGTGCCGGTATTGGAAGTTCCAGCTACGGTCCCGTCGACTACCTGCGATTTCTTTTGCTGTTCGCTCTCGCGGTTCTCGCCTTTATTGCAGTCTTCTACTACAGCACGAACATTGCAGCGTCGGCTTCGGCGTCGTTGCACGAGATGCTTGGCAACCAGACCCTGGCGGGCTTTTTTGTTGAAGCCGTACGACTGACCACAGCAGTCGCCGCCGCACTTCTCGCGGGTTGGCTGTTGGCCAAAGTGGGTTTGGTTGACGAGAGCATGTTGCGAGAAACCTACGTAGATCCGGTTCGGGATTTTTTCAGGCGCTATGGGGCAGGGCTTGCGCTGTTGTTGCTCGCACTGATTGGCTGCTATCGAATCTCGGACATTGTGCTTGGCGTCATCTCCAACGTTTTTTATCAGGACATGGGATACACCAAGACTGAAATTGCGGCGGCCGTCAAAACCTACGGTCTGCTCATGACTATTTTCGGCGGCTTTCTGGGCGGTGTGCTTGCCATGCGTTTTGGAGTCATGAAGGTGTTGTTTCTGGGCGCGCTGTTGTCTGCTGCGACCAACCTGCTGTTCATGCTGCTTGCGACCAGCGAGGCGACCGCCTTGCTTTTATATGTCGTAATCTCAGCCGACAATCTGGCGGCAGGCATCGCGAGCGCTGCCTTTGTGGCATTTCTCTCAAGTCTGACCAGTATTTCGTTCACCGCGGTGCAGTACGCCATTTTCAGCTCGCTGATGACGCTGCTGCCGAAGATCCTGGGCGGATATTCGGGGTCCATCGTCGAAGGCGTTGGCTACCCGACGTTCTTTGTTTTGACCACCGTGCTCGGAATTCCTGCGCTGATACTCGTGGTCATCGCAGGCAGAAAATTGATGCGTTAGCGCCGCGAAAAACGATACAGCGCAATTTCCCCAAACAGGTTGGGAAGGGCCGAGAGCAGCACACCGCCTTTGTGTTTGGTGTCGGACATTCGACGCTCCAGAATTCGCACACCCTGTTGGTCGCACAGGTCTTCGAAATCACGAATCGTACACAGGTGAATATTGGGCGTGTTGAACCACTCGTAGGGAATGGCCTTGCTCATGGGCATCCGTCCCTGAATCATCAGCTGCAGGCGTGGTGACCAGTGACCGAAGTTCGGGAATGTCACGATGCCTTCGCGACCCACTCGCAGCATTTCCGCGAGCAGTTTGTCGGGATAGTTTACCGACTGCAGGGTCATTGAAAGAATGACGTAGTCGAACGAATTGTCCCTGAAGTCTGCGAGACCTTCGTCGAGATCAGACTGTATGACGTTGACACCGCGATCGATGCACTCCGTCATCAGACTCTCATCAATCTCGATGCCGTATCCGCTGGCGTCACGGCTGTTTTTCAGATGCTGCAGCAACACGCCGTCTCCGCATCCAAGGTCAAGAACACGGCTGCCTCTGGCAACCCATTCAGCGATAATGGCGTGATCGGCGCGAGCGCTCATTGACCGAACTCCGCGGCGACCCGGTTCAGATACGCACGCATCAGGTCCTGATAGGCGTCGATCTCAAGTAAAAAAGAATCATGACCCTCTTTGGATTCGATTTCCGCGTAGGACACGTTGAGATTATTGTCGTGCAGGGCTTTGACAATTTCTCGGGATCTGGACGGTGAAAAACGCCAGTCGCTTGTAAATGAAGCCACCATGAAGTCGGCTTTCGCTCGCGACAGCCAGGCTGACAGCCTGTCATCGTGGGCCGCCGCCGGGTCGAAGTAGTCGAGCGCCTTGGTCATCAGCAGATACGTGTTGGCATCGAATCGAGTGCTGAAGTTATCGCCCTGATAGTTCAGATAGCTTTCGATCTGAAACTCAACCGTATAGTCAAAACTGAACTGGCCTTCACGCATCTGCCGTCCGAATTTTTCACCGAGGTGTTCGTCTGACAGATAGGTGATATGGCCAAGCATGCGGGCGACGCGCAGCCCTCGCTTGGGCACCGTATCGTGTTCAAAATAGCGGCCGTCGTGAAAATCCGGATCCGATCGTATGGACTGTCGCGCAACTTCACTGAACGCGATGTTCTGTGCCGAGAGTTTTGGCGCCGCCGCAACGACAACCGCGTGTCTGACTCGATCAGGAAAGTCGACGGCCCACTGCATCGCCTGCATACCACCGAGACTGCCACCGATGATGGCCGCGAACTGCTCTATTCCAAGAACGTCGGCCAGACGTGCCTGGGACTGAACCCAGTCAGAGACGGTAACGAGAGGGAAGTCCGGTCCGTAGAGTCTCCCGGTTGCGGGGTTCATCGAAGACGGGCCTGAGCTTCCGCCACAGCCTCCGAGATTATTCAGGCCGACAACAAAAAACCGGTCGGTGTCGAACGGCTTGCCCGGTCCCACCATGTTGTCCCACCAGCCCGCCTTGGTCGATACCGTACCGTCGTCGTTTCGGTGGTAGCCGGCGACGTGATGGTCCCCGGAGAGCGCATGGCAGATGAGAATCGCGTTTGAGCGATCGGCGTTAAGTTCGCCATAGGTTTCGTAGATCAGGTCGTACGCGGGCAAAACCGCGCCGCTGGTGAGCTCAAGCGGTTGCTCAAAGTGGTGGATCACCGGCGCGACAACGCCGACGCTGCCCGGGATCTGGCCGCTGTGACTGGTTGAATCTTTGGTGGAAGAACGCATTACCGGTAAGAGTTTACCGGCAATGGACCTTCGAGTCTGCGACTAGCTTGCTGCTTTCTGCGCCGCTTTTTGCGCTTTGGAAGCCGCCGGTTTGGCTGATGATTCTGGCGGGCTTTCCTTTTCGGAAATCATCGCCAAAACCTTATCAACCGACTTCAGTTCGTCCTGCAGACTTTCGATGTCGCTTTCCAGGCTTTGCATTTTCGACTTGAGATCAAGCTGGCTGTTACGCAGGGCTTCGAGGTTTTCGAGGCGAGCGTTGATGACCGACTTGTGTTCCCGAAGCTGGTCCCGAATCGGATTCAGGACAGCCGTTGCCCAGTTCTGGGCCGCAGCATTCGCTTCCTTGATGATCGAACGCATGCGCGAAACCATCGTGTCGAAAAATTTCTGGATCAGGCTGCCCTGTTCTGTCACCAGCATCTCGGAGCTGTCACGGAATGCCTCGGCTTCAGCAACCAGCTTCGCCAGCTTTCGAGTGTGACGGGTCACATGAAATTTTGCAGGCGTTACTTTTGGCAGACCGTGGTCGCTGTGGAACTTGTCGTAACTCTTTTCTACAAGACCACGAACTTTCTCACTCTGCTTCTGAACTCTGTCGAGAGTTTCGTTCATTTCCTTGAACAGGCTCGACATGCTCGTTTTCAGACCGGATGTGGTCAGGCTTCCGCGCATGGACTTTCGGGTATCGGCGAACAGGATATCGAATCGCTTCAGCGCGATCATTTCCATCAGCGCCTTGATCTCGTCGGAAAGCATCCGTCGTGAAACACGAAAGCTGTCGACTTCAGATTCGAACATCGATTTCTGTTTTTGCAAACGCTCGATCGATGTTTTAAGAACGTCCTGGCCTTTGCCCTGAAGAGTTTCGAGTTCGTTGATTTCTTCGCGTCTTTTATCGAGGCGTGTTGAAATAATCTGTCGTGAGCCCTGGACCATTGCGCCGATATCGCCCACGACTTTCTCGCGCAGAATGTCGCGTTTAGCGGAAACAATTCTCTGGGACACCTGTCTCTCAAGGTGTGGCAGACCCGTTGAGACGAGTAGCTTCTCATCGTCTCTGATCTTGCCCAGCAGGCCTTTTGCCGCTGAAACCGGAAAAACGTTGCTCGTGTTCATCTCAAGCAGACGGGCGGTTTCGGCAACCTGCTTTTTGATATTTGCGCGAATCTGTTCCGGGCTGAGGAGCTCGTCCCAGAGCGTGTCGATCTTGTTCAGTGCGGCAAAGCGCGACCCGTCTGTCATATGTGTGGCAACACAGACATGGTTCTTCCAGATCTGCAGGTCGCTGTGGGTCACGCCGGTGTCGGCGGCCAGAACGAAAATCACCGCGTGCGCAGCTGGCAGCATTCTCAGCGTCAGCTCCGGCTCGGAACCCAGCGCGTTGAGTCCCGGTGTATCAAGCACCACCAGGCCGCGCTTTAGCAGCGGGTGAGGGTAGTTGATCATTGCGTGACGCCAGGTTGGTACGTCAACCATGCCGTCTTTTACGTCAGGCGAATCGGCGTTGACGCCAAATCCAAGTGTATTTGCTTCGGCCACGCTGACACGCTGGGTGGCGACAAGTTCTTTGAGCGCGATCGTCATTTCGTCGACCGACTCTATGTTCAATGGTTTGACGGTCCAGTTAACAGGCTCGCGCTTGTACTGGGAAACCGATTTTTTGTCTTTGCGCGTTTCGATTGGCAGCAGACGCAGACAGGGCTCGGTGCCGTCATCGTAGAGCATTTCGGTTGGACACATCGTCGTGCGTCCGGGCGTCGACGGCAACAGTCGTCGCTTGTAGTCGGCAAAGAAGATCGCGTTGATCAGCTCTGTTTTGCCGCGTGAATATTCGCCGACGAGCGCGACGGTGAGCTTGTCGTGCTTTAGCGCTTCGAGTGTTTCATAAAGAGACACTGTGTCATTCTCGGTGTCGTCGTCGTCCGAGATCACCGAGTTGTTTTCCAGCCATGCGATATAGCTCTGAATGCCCTGCATCAGATCATTTCGCCACGCCTCGTATTGCCCGAGTTGCGAATCGAGCTCGCCCTTGGCCAGGTCGGCATTTGCCACGTCAGTTTTAGCTGACACATCAGCCTTGGCTGATGGCTTTTGAGCTTTGGCCGCTTTTTCTTTCTTTTCCGACATCGGATTGATGACGCCCCACTTCCCTGAAACGATTCCCCAAACTGCCGCGACGTGTCATTCAATTGCGCTCGCGGCAGCGCGCCAGTCGTTCTTTGACGAACGAATGGCTACTTCATCAAGTTAGTCTGTCACCTAGATGGGTCAAGCCACCGGGGGTAACGCGCCGGCCCAGCTGATCCATGGGGGAAAAAGTCCTGCCCGAAAGCGCAGCTGAAACCGGCTTTTGGTGTGGCCAGGGGGAGAAAAGGGCTGCAGTAAAGCACGTCGGCGCGCGATAGCGGGCCGACGAACAGTGCCGTCGCGAGCGAACTTATCCGGAGGAACGAAGCATTGTCGCGCCAAAATCGGCGATAGGGGCAACGACGAGGATCAGTATGACCTGCAGTACGAGCAGGACCAGAATGGGTGACAGATCCAGGCCCCCCAGCGCAGGAATGATCCGTCTGGCCGGGGCCATTACCGGTTCCGTGATTGAGTACAGCAGCGAAACCAGGGGGTTGTGAGAACCCTGTGGCTGTACCCAGGAAAGAATGATCCGAATGATGATGGCGATAAGAATGATGTAGACCAGCATCTTGAGAATTTCTGCCACCGCAAGGATCGCCACTCCGGCGGCGTTGGGCACCCCGCCAAAGAGTATGGAGATCAGATAGAGCTTTATCCCGGCGACAATGAAAGCAAGAACAAGGGAGGCGACATCGATTCCGCCAAAGCCCGGGATGATCCGTCGTAACAGTTTGAGCGGTGGATTGGTGATCGTCACAAGAAACTGCGAAATCGGATTACGAAAATCAGCCCGGAACAGCTGGAACATGAAGCGCAGCAAAATGCACAGCAGGTACAGGCCGAGAATCGTCTCGATAATCAGTCTGCCCGCTTCACCAAGATAGCCACCTGACATCCGTTTTATCTCCGCATTAAATAGTTGGTCGGCCGGTTAGCTACCGACGGCCAGGAAAAAGTAAGTCTGACTTTCGAACGGTATTAGCCGCCGAGTAGCTTGGCAAGTTCTTCCGACTTGCTGGCCGCTGCTTTGACCCCGTCGCTGATGACGCGCCGTGCGTCAGCTCCCTCCATGGAGTTGATCGCGGCTTCGGTGGTGCCACCGGGCGATGTTACTTTCTCGCGCAGTGTGGCAAAACCGTCGGGGCTCTGGCCTGCGAGCTCGGCCGCGCCCAGTGCTGTTTGCAGGGTGAGCTTTTTCGCCGTCTCCGGATCGAGTCCAAGCTCGACTGCCGTCCGGTCGATGATTTCCATCAAATAAAAGAAGTACGCCGGACCGCTCCCGGACACCGCGGTGACCGAGTCGATATCTTTTTCGGTTGGTACCCAGGCCGTAACACCGACGCATTCGAGAATCGACTGCGCGACGTCACGTTCGGTTGCGTCAACCGCCGGGTTTGCAAACATGCCGGACGCGCCGCGGCCAACCAGCGCTGGCGTGTTTGGCATCACGCGAACAAGGCGGTCGTATCCGCCCAGCCACCGGGACATTGAATCCATGGTGATCCCGGCCGCTACGGACACGACGAGTGGCTGGTGCTGCTGCACAGATTGCGCCAGTGGTTCGAGCACCGTTTGCATGACCTGCGGCTTCACGGCGACCACAACCACGTCACAGGCCGTGACGAGCTCGTCGTTGTTATCAGTCGCAACGATGCCGAATGTCTGTTGAAGCTCACCGCGTTTATCTTCCAGCGGTTCGCTGACCATGATCATGTCCGCGCCACGCGCAGGCACCATTCCGCCGATGAGGCTGGTGGCCATGTTGCCGCCACCGATGAATCCAATTTTTCCAGTCATGGCCACAAGTGTACCCGTGTCGGGGTTGGCGCGAGTTTTCTGCCTGAAAACAGGGCCTTGGGATGAAATCCCTGTCTGTTCGCAGGTACTCGCACGGCCCTCGTGCGGATCTAGACTGACTCAGGTGGCAGCTTCTCACCAATAGCAGCGGGACTCACGCCACAAATGGATTAGCAAACTCATACCCATGGAGGGTATTCAGGTCGACTTATGGACAGACGTCCGACAGCTCAAACACTCGAACGCGTTACCGCGACCGTGCGCCACCGTGTACGCCGGTGCGGCGTTGTCGCCGTTGTGGCGGCGATGTCGGTTCTGGGTGGTTGCGCGGTCAAGACCGAGAGCATCAGTGATGGTGAACGTGACCGTCAGGCGCGAATCGATGTTTCGAATCTTTACGCCAATCAACCCGTGGTTGGCGATCAGCTGACACTGGAAGAGGCCATGGTGCGCGCCGTTCGGTTGAACGTTGATCAACGCGTGCGTCGACTCGAGGAGGCGATTGCTCTGGGTCGGGTCGATCTTGCGCGCGCCGGGATGCTTCCCGGTATCACGGCGTCTGCCGGATACCACACCCGAAGTAACGACGCCGGCGGTCGAAGTCAGTCACTGTTGTCCGGTGAACAGAGTCTGGAGCCATCCACATCGATGGAGCGCTCTCGCGATACCTCAGACCTGCAGGTTGTCTGGAACGTACTCGATTTTGGCGTGAGCTACGTTGCCGCAAAGCAGCGACAGGACCAGGCAAGAATTTCCGTACAGCGCCGCAGGCAGGCTGAGTCGGCGCTGATGAGTGATGTCGCAGAAGCCTTTCACGCGGCGTGGCTGTCAGATCAGTATTCGCCTGTGCTGCAGCAGCTTGGCGATCGGGTTGATGAACAGATTGCTCGTTACGACGGTCTTATCGACGACGGGGTTGCGAAGCAGGAATCCTATCGTCGTCAGCACCAGATGCTCGAAGTACGCACGCGTATCAGAACAATGATGAAGCGATTTGTAGCTTCGAAGATAGAACTGCTGCAGCTGATCAATGCGCCGCTGGATTCCAACGTGGTGCTGGCCGACCCCCGAAGGTCGCCACCGGCGACGGAACAGCTTGCGCCGCTCGATATTCTTGAGCGCATGGCGTTGCGCAAGCGCCCTGAACTCTTTGACGCGGACTACCGCCATCGAATCAGTCTGATGGAGTCGCGAAAGGCGGTCCTGCGAATGTTCCCGGGGCTGGAATTCACAACCGGTCGCTCGAGTGACAGCAACCGATTTCTGTACAACGGATCCTGGCGTCAGTCAGGTCTGCGTCTTGGCTGGAACCTCGTCAACATCGGCGCGAATATCGCGGAAAAACGAATCGCGACAGCCGAGACTGATCTCGCCCAGATCAAGCGTGAATCCATAACGCTCGGCATTCTCGCGCAGCTGAGAATTGCGGTGGCTAAGTTCCAGCTTGCCGGTGAAGAACTCGACGATCGCAAACGTCTGAAAGACGTTCTGATGGGCCTGCAGAACACGGTCAGCAAAGTGCCTGAAGCGGTCACGGCTTTTGAGCTGCTCAAGACTAACGCCAGTGCCGTCATGGCGGCGGTGCAAACTGATCTTGCGTGGATTGATCTGGAGCTCTCACGACTGGCGATCCTGTCTTCGATCGGTGTGGATCTGGTTCCCGAGAGCGATCTTGAGATTCTGCCCGAAGTGCAGGCGAGACAGCTACAGACGCGCATGGATGAGCTTCTGTCTACCTATTTTGGAATTCGATACGAGTAAGTTCGTTGTCACTGCGCAGCGCGTGACCATGCCGGAAATGAAGAATATGACTATGCCAAAGAAAACTTTCTCAGGCCTGTTGTTGCTGGTTGCGCTCAGTCAGCCAGCGATGGCCCAGACAACTTCAACAAATTCTCAAATGGCTACCGACACCGCCACTGCATCCTCCGGACAGGCTGCGAATTCCCTGTTGCGCGGAATTCTGGTTCCCGAGAAGGACATCAAGATGTCGAGTCCGTTCGAGGCGCTGGTCAGCAAAGTGCATGTCGAACCCGGTCAGCGCGTTCGGCGTGGCCAGAAGCTGGTCTCATTTGACTGCGAAGTGATCCGATCGGAACTCGTGTCTGCCGAGGCCCGTTTGCGTCAGCGAACCCTGTCTCATGAAACCAACGAGAAACTCTATCAGGCAACCGCACTCTCGCGTACCGAATACGAGCTTTCGCAGTCACGAATCGCGGAGTCCGAATCGGAAGTCAGGACGGCAAACCTTCGTCTGCGAAACTGCGACCTTAAAGCACCCTTTTCCGGAATCGTGTCGGACGTCTCCGTGCGCGAATTTGCTCACGTCATGCTTGGCGAGCCGCTGCTGGTTCTTCTTGACGACAGCTCACTGGATTTGATCGTTCACGTTCCAAGCGACTGGCTGCGTGACAAGCTCGTCGGCAAACGTCTTAAGGTTACCGTGCAGGAAACCGGCGACGTGCATGAGGCCACGATCAAACAGATCTGGCCTTCCGTTGACGCAAACAGCCGCACGGTAAAAGTCAGTGCTCGCCTTGAGGGGCGACATCCGGAGCTCTTTTCCGGTATGACCGCTGATGCACAACTGCTGCACCGCTAGGTTCGCACCGGCAAAATTGCCTGATGTCAGTCCCGGCGCAGCAGCTCGCTTCTGATTCTTCGACACGCTCAAGACAGGATGAGCTCGAAGCGCTGATTCGCGTTGAAAAAGACACGCGTAAGACGACGGAACCGGGTCAGCTCGCGTTTCTGATTGCCAACGACACCCACAACGTTGTTCCTTATTACCAGTGCATTGTCTGGCGGCTGAATTCGAACGGCGCCGTTGATGTGGTTGCGGTATCGGGCGTGACGTCTCTCGATCGCAGCACCACGGCTTTGCGTGATGTCCGAAAAATTGTTCGGGCTGTAGCACGTGACCACCGTGACGGTGATCCTGCCGATATCGATGCCGCTCGCCTGGATTCGTCCCGGCGCAAACTCTGGAAGCAGTACTTCCCCCGATACGCGAGATGGCGTCCTCTCAAAGGTGAAGATGGTGCCGTGACCGGTGGCCTGTTGCTCACGCGCGAGACCGACTTCACGCCCTCGGAAATCGACCTCGTCGACACCTTATCTGAAGGCTACGCGCGTCAGTGGCAGTGGCTTGGAACAAGAAGCCTGCGTCGGCGTATTGCGCCGGGTTTCAGACGTCGGGCGACGCTTGCCGCGATCACGTCCGGAATCATCCTGTTGCTTGGTTTGATCATTCGCGTGCCCGCGGCTTTTGTTGGTCAGTCACAGATCATTGCGGCAGATCCGTTGCTGGTTTCTGCACCGGTAGAAAGCGTCATTGAGTCCTTTCTCATTCGGCCCAATGATCCGGTAACCAAAGGAATGCCGCTGGTAAAGCTTCGCGATACGGAGCTGCGCAATGATCTCGCGGTTGCCGAGAAAAGTCTGATGGTCGCGATTGCGGATCATGAGCGTGCTCGGCAGCGTGCCTTGACGGATCAACGCGAGGCGCCGGAAGTTGAACTCTATCGACTGACGGTGGAGCAGCGTCAGGCCGAAGTAGATTTCGCAAGAGCGCGGCTCGCCCGAATCGAAATTACCGCGCCGGAAGACGGCGTCGCGCTGTTTTCTGATCCCCAGAGCCTGATCGGCAAACCGCTCGCAATGGGCGAGCGGATTATGACGATCGCCGACCCTGAACGGGTGCGTGTTCAGGTCTGGGCACCCGCGGACACCATGACGTCCATCGAGCCGGGCGCGAAAGTTCGATTTTTTCTCCAGTCGAGTCCAGGAACGGCGCGATACGCGACGCTTGAGACCACAAGTTTCGAACCGGAGACTTCGCCCGGAGGGCTGCTGGCTCACCGACTCGAGGCCACGCTGGACGCCGATGAGGAAATCCCGCGACTTGGAGCAACAGGCTCCGCGCGCGTGTATGCGAAAAAGGTCAGTCTGCTCTGGTACGTGCTGCGCAGACCTCTCGCCAGGATCTGGCAGTTCGTCGGGTTCTAGCGCAGATGTCTTCGGCTCTGGCGGCCAGCGGGCTGCTTCAACTGCGATCAGATCTGGATGTCGTACCCAGCGCTCCGGAGTCCGGGGGGGCGCCAACGTGGGTTGTGTATGACGCGTTCTCCGGCGGCTACCTGCGCATTGGCTGGCTGGAGCATGAAATTTTCAGGCGCTGGCATCTGGGTGACCCGCAAAAGATTGTTGCCGCAATCACCCGGGAAACCACGCTGGACGTTGATGTCGAAGACGTTGCGCATTTTGCGGAATTTCTGAAGTCGAGCGGTCTTGTTCGGATTGGACGCACCCTGGACGAGCCCCCGGATCCTGGCGGCCGGTTCTGGCGGCAGTTCGGATCCTGGCGGTTCCCGCTTGTTTCTCCCAATGATTTTCTCCAGAACACGCTTTGGGTTGGACGCAACGTGCTGTCTCCTGTTGGCGCGGTGATCGGTCTTGCGATGCTGTTTGTCGTTGCGATACAGCTTGCGGCGGAATGGAGCTGGTTTAAAGCTTCCATAGTCGCTCTGTTTCATCCGTCAATGCTTGGGCATTTTCTGGTGGTGCTGATCGGCGTAAAGGTAATCCACGAGCTTGGGCACGCGTGGGCGTGTCGTCACTATGGACTGGACGTCCCCGCGATGGGGGTGGCCGTGTTTTTTCTCTGGCCTTTTCTGTATACCGACACGACGGCGGCGTGGCGACTGACATCAAGACGACAGCGTGCGTTCGTGGCGTCAGCCGGCGTCCTCGCCGAAAGTGTCCTCGCGCTGACTGCACTCTTTGCGTGGTGCTTTGCAGGTGATGGCGAGCTTCGCCAGATGCTGCTGTTCATTGGCGTCGTCTCGATGGTCTTTACTCTGGTCGTGAACGCGAATCCATTCATGAAGTGGGACGGCTACTACGTTCTTTCTGATCTGCTTGGGCTCGAAAACATGCAGTCCAGGGCCTTTGCCTTGGGTCGATGGTGGCTTCGCGGCGCCGTAATCGGTTCAACAGAACGGGAGCCGGAAGCGCTGGCCCCGCGATTGCGTAATTTCATGATCGTCTATGCAATCGGCGCGTGGCTGTATCGAGTGCTGCTGTTTACCGGACTCGCGCTACTGCTCTACAGCTTCTTTTTCAAACTTGCCGGTATCGCGTTAATGGCTTTTGTTCTGATGCGCTATCTGGTTGCGCCGGCTTTAAGCGAAATACGCGAGCTGATTTCGCGCCGAGCCAGCTTTCGGTGGCAGCGCCCCAATCGAATCATCGCAGGACTGCTTGCGGTTCTGGCTGTACTGCTTTTGGTGCCCGTTGACTTCAGCGAATCCACCACGGCAGTTGTCAGGCCATCCCAACGACTTGAATTTTATGCCAGCGCACCCGGACAGGTAATTGAAACTTCTGTCAGAACAGGTGATGAGGTGGAAGTGGGATCTCGCCTGTTGCGTGTGTCTTCTCCATCACTCGATCAGACTCGCTTGCTGGAGCGACTTGAACTCGAGCGAGCTGAAAATCTTGCCAATCGCGTTGACGGAAATCGCGCGCGCGATAATCGCGCCCTGGTGGAACGACAGCTTGAGCACCAGCGCGCATCGCTTGCAAGAATCGACGACCTGAACGCAGAGCTGTCCTTGATCGCGCCGTTTGCCGGTCGAGTTGTCTGGCAGCAGAATAATCTTGAACCGGGTCGATGGGTTAACACCGACGCGCCTTTGATGAGGATGGTTGATCCTCACACTCTCGAAGCGATTGCCTGCGTCGACAGCGCCGCGCTGAAGCGACTGCAGGCCGGCAACGATGCGGTATTCATTCCGGACGATCCCACGGTCAGCAAAATCAAACTCAAGTTGCGGGATATTGGAGGCTCACCGATTTCGACGCTGCATCACGCCGGTCTGGCACGATCGAACGGCGGAGATGTGCCGACTCAGGAGGGTGGCTCAATCCCGGGCGCTGAACTCAAGCCTCGCGGTGCCTGGTTTGCGCTTACGTTCGAACCACGCGACGAATTGTCAAAGCTCGAACTGCCCCACGAGCTGACCGGGACAATCAAGATCGATGCCTCGGCCGAGTGGCTAATCGCGCCCGCGGTGCGACGGATCAAGCAGGCGCTCGTGACCGAATCCGCGTTTTGATTCTTCGAACGTGAAGCCAGCGATCGTCGACCCGGTTTTCACAGTTTCATGACTGTGATCCGTGACACATGCCCTGGATTGGTCGGGTGGGTTTGCCCGAAATTCACCTGCTATTGACCTGCACCCTGCCGTAATTCCCAAACACAAAGGGAGTTCGCTATCTGGTGCCAGACTCAGAGTGTACGTACCGTTCAGATAACCGGATTGCCGGTCGTCTGTTCGATGCATGGGGGTGCACGAAGTTGTCTGACAACGTCAAAAAATCATCACGAAGCAGCGGCGAAACTGCGGACAGTAGCGCGAAACCGTCGCGCTCACTGGGGCTGGTGCGTGCCAGTCGCTGGCGATCGCTGGAAAAACGTTTCGCATTTGATGGCGCCGGCGGCGCCGCAGTCGTTGAGGTAGTGGCGGATGCGGACGCGCCAGGTGCACCTGACAGCAGCGTTCAGTCACTTGATGATGCGGCCCGGCAGAATCAGTCTGCAGCGGTTCCCGATACTTCCGATTCACCTGATACGACCGATGCCATGTCGTCGGTGGAAAATCATCAGTATTCAATCGCCGGTGATGACGTCAGTGGCGGCGACGTCGATGCCGAAAATGGCGAAGCCTCCGGCGACGATGCACAGACGGAAGCCGACGATGCACAGACGGATGCCGACGATGGGATCGATGCGGCAGGTGAGGGCATTGATGAATCAGATGACGGTGCATTTTCTGACGAAGGTTTTGACGACAGTTCAGTCGCCGATGAAGAAATTGCGGCCGACGTTGACGCCGAACCCGGGATGGTCACGGTTGCGCAGCGCGGGCTGGATGAAATTGACGCCAGCGCCGAAAACGAAAGCGATGACCTGTACATGGGTGATTTTGGCGTCGACGACGAGTCTGATGCTGTTGAAGCTTTCATGCTCGACGACGTCGCCGATGAGTACACGCAGATCGTGTTCGTTGATCAGCAGATCACCGACTATTCGCTCTTTGTCGATGAAATGGCAGATGACATTGCGTTAGCGGAGGAAGACGAGCTGGACGCGAGCACCGTTGATGGAGACTTCGTTGTCGGCGACGTTCGTATCATTGTTCTTGAAAACGACAGATCCGGACTGGATCAGATCACGGAAATTCTCGCGTCGGAAAAAGATCTCGACGCCGTTCATATCGTATCCCACGGCGTCGAAGGCCATTTGCGTATTGGTGACGAATGGGTGTCGGAAGAATCGGTTGATCAATCAGCAGATCAGATCGCGAGCTGGAAATCCGCACTGTCCGAGGACGCAGATATTCTGATCTACGGGTGCGACCTGACCGCCACAGAAAGTGGACAGCGTCTGGTGCACACGATTGGCCAGCTCACCGGCGCAGATGTTGCTGCCAGCAACGATCAGACTGGCACCCAGGCCCTTGGAGGGAACTGGGTTCTTGAATTTGAGTATGGCGAAATCGAAGCGAGCGCGCTGGCGATCGCCGGTGGTTCCTGGACCGGACTGCTCGATCCGTTTGTCGTTACCACCACAGCGGATACCGGCGGCGGCTCGCTGCGTGAAGCGATTGAACTGGCCAACAACTTTGCCGGTGCAGACGAGATCACTTTTGCGATTGGCGCTGACGACGCCCGGCACTTTTACTATCAGGATGATGGCATTGCCGGCCAGGTTTCGGCTTCGAATATTCAGACTACGACCGAGATCGATGACGCAAACATCGGCGACATCGATCCGGATTTTGCGAAAAGCTGGTACAGCATTGATCTGAAATCGGGACTGCCGGGTATCACGGATACCGTGACCATCGACGGTACGACCCAGAGCGGATACGACGATTCACCCATCATCGAAATCGACGGAACCAACGCGGGAGAAAACATCGACGGACTTGGCATCTTTGATACCGCGAGCGGTACAGAGATTCGCGGTCTTGTGGTCGGTGGATTCTCGGAGTCCGGCATAGAATCTGCCGCCGATGACGTAGTGATTGCGGGTAACTACATCGGCACCGACGTGTCCGGGTTGATCGCGAACGGCAACGGCAACGAAGGCGTTGCCATCACCGGCGACAACACACTGATCGGAGGCTCTACAGAGGCTGACCGCAACGTCATCTCCGGTAACGAGGACGATGGCATCGGCGTGAGTGGTGATGCGGTTGGTACGTCCATTCGACTGAACTACATCGGTACCGGCGCAACGGGCTACACCAGTCTTGGCAACGGCGACGACGGAATCAGTCTGGTCAACGGATCCGGTACCTCTATTGTCGACAACGTCATCTCGGGCAACGTTGATGACGGCATCATGATCAACCCGCTTGCGAACGACGTCAATATTACTGCCAACCTGATTGGCACAAACAAAGACGCTACCGCTTCGATCGGCAACGCGTCCGACGGCATTCTCATCGAAGGCGACAACGTCACCGTGGGTGGTGATCTTGAAGAACACGGCAATGTCATTTCCGGAAATGGCGGTGATGGTGTTGAAGTTGCCGCAACAACGAATTCCATCACCATTCAGAACAACTTTATCGGCACCAACTCTGAAGGCACGATGGCAATTTCAAACGCCTTCGCCGGAGTTCGAATTACGCAGCCAGGCGACGCGATCGTGGTCGCCGACAACGTCATTTCAGGAAATGGCGGGTTCGGCATTGTTTTGACCGGATCCGGCAACGGCTCTGTGATTACCGGCAACATGATCGGCACCGGCTCTGCGGGAACCGAGGAGCTTGGCAACGCTGATGGCGGTATTCACATTCGCGATGGCGCATCCGATAACGAGATTGGTACGGAGTTAGATCCTAACGTCATTGCCAACAACGGTTATACCGGACTCGGATATGGCGGCATCTCTGTTGACGGCGACACCTCGGTGAATAACGCGTTCATCGCCAACAGCATCTACAACAACCAGGGTCTTGCCATCGATCTCATGGAAGGCGGTCAGACCGGATCCACCGACAACGATGCAGGCGATATCGACACGGGACCCAATCTGTTGCAGAACACACCGGTTCTGGCCAATGCGGTGCTTGAAGCGGACAACACGATCACCGTCGAGATTACGATGGACGGGTTGCCCAACACGGAATATCGCGTCGATCTTTATGGCACGACTACTCCGGACGGATCTGGCGCAGGCGAGCTCGAGATCTATCTGGGATACGCCCAGGTCCAGACCGGCGCGGATGGTCTGAGTACGATCAGCGCAAACGTCGCCGCGGCCGGCCTGGTCGCCGGCAACGCAATCAGTGCAACCGCATCTGTAATCAACGGCAATAACAAACCGGTGGATACCTCCGAGGCTGCGGTCAACACGACCATCACCGCGGCTAACGCACCACCGGAAATCGTCGAAAACATGACGGTTCCTGTGGATGAAGGATTGACCACGGTCGTGATTCTCACGGCCACGGACCCCGATACCCCGGCATCGCAACTCGTGTACACGATCGTTGGTGGACGTGACGCTGCGTTCTTCGACATCGATCAGAACAATACGCTGGTATTCAAGAACTCACCCGACTTTGAAAACCCTCTCGGCGGAGGTAACCAGAACGACTACATCGTCGAGGTGGAAGTCTCTGACGGTCAGGGTGGTACAGATATGATCACCGTCACGGCTCAGGTTCAGCCGGTCAACGACGCGGAGCCGATCATCTCGTCCAATGGCGGTGCCGACGTCGCAATAATTAACGTGGCCGAAGGAACTTCGGCGGTTACGACAGTGGTTGCCAGCGACGGCGATCTCCCCGGGCAGACCGTGACCTATTCGATTGGTGGCGGTTCAGAAGCGGCGCTCTTCAGCATCGATAACGCAACCGGAGATCTTTCTTTCATCAATGCTCCTGACTTCAGTAATCCACAGGACGCAAACGCGAACAACGTTTATCTGGTAACTGTCGTAGCCAGTGACGGTACGCTGAGTGACAGTCAGGATCTGACGATCAACGTGACCAACACCAACTCGGCGCCCGTCATCACCTCTAACAATGGTGCAGATACCGCGACGTTCAATCATGTTGAAGGTCGTGTCGACGTAACGGCCGTTGTGGCGACCGACCCGGACGCAGGTGACACGGTGTCCTATTCGATCGTCGGCGGGGATGATGCGGCGCTGTTTTCTGTTGACCCCGTGACCGGTGCGGTCACTTTTGACGTGGCGCCAAACTTCGAATCAGCGAACGACAGCGATAGCGACAACGTTTATATCGTCGTTATTCAGGCCCAGGACGACGATGGCGAAACGGACACCCAGACCATCGAAGTGACGGTGATCGACCAGAACGAGGCGCCCGTCATCCAGACAGCAGGTGGCATCATCGATGTCAACGAAGGCTCTACCGCCGTTACCCAGGTGATCGCAGCGGATGTCGATCAGGGTGACACGAAGACGTGGTCACTGACCGGTGCTGACGCAAGCCTTTTCGCGATAGACGCCACCGGCGCGGTCACGTTTTTGAACGGGCCGGATTTCGAGAACCCCCAGGACCAGGGGGGCGACAACGACTACAACATCACCGTGGAAGTCACCGACGCAGGTGGTCTCACGGCCACGCAGGATCTCGTCGTTCGAGTCGGCGGACTCAACGAGGTGCCGGAGATTGTCTCTAACGGTGGTGACATCACGGCCGCCGTGTCGGTGCTCGAAGGCACTACGGCAGTGACTACGGTCCAGGCGACCGATCCGGATTTGCCGGTTCAGAACCTTAGCTATTCCATCGACGGTGGCAGCGATGCTTCGATGTTCACGATCGACAGCGCGACAGGGGCGCTGAACTTTGTTTCCGCGCCCGATTTTGCCAGTCCTGGTGATGCGGATGGCGACAACGTCTATGAAGTCGTTGTTCGCGTGTCGGACAACAACGGTGGCGCGGACAGTCAAACACTGAGTGTCAGCGTGACGGACGTGCTCAACGATCCGGTAATCACGAGCTATGGCGGCGGCGATTCGGCTGTGGTCACCGTAAACGAAAATATTGTTGATGCAGCGACGGTTGTGGCAACCGACGCCGATTTGCCCAATGACACGTTGACCTACAGCATCATTGGTGGCGCAGACGGATCGTTCTTTTCGATTGATCCCGCTACAGGTGATATCAATTTTGGTGCCGAACCGGATTTTGAGAATCCTGTGGACGTCAACGGTGACAATCAGTACGAAGTCATCGTTCAGGTCGCCGACTCAAGCGGTCGCACAGATACCCAGGCCCTGACGATCAATGTCGTCAACGCCAATGAAAACCCGATAGTCACCTCCCACAACGGTGACCAGCAGGTCTACCTGAGCGTCTCCGAGAACTCGACGGCCGTCACCACGATCAGCGCGATAAACGTCGACGATCCGTCGGTACCGCTGACCTACACCATTTTTGGTACCGGTGATGCGAAGCACTTTCAGATCGACAGCTCAACCGGTGAGCTTTCATTTCAGACGCCGCCTGACTTCGAGAATCCTGCTGACGGCGGGGCGGACAATACCTATGAAGTACTGGTGACTATTTCTAACGGCACCGGCGGGCTCACCAGTCAGTTTGTCGCGGTAACCGTTACCGGGATCAACGAAGATCCTGTGATCGTGTCTGCCGGCGGAGGCACATCCGCTTCAATTGGCATGTTCGAAGGTGGAACCGGGGTCGATACGGTTGTGGCTGTCGACAATGATCGGCCCGTTCAGGAAATTTCATACAGTATTTCAGGCGGCGTCGACGCAGATCTCTTTACGATCGACCGTGACAGTGGCGTGCTGAAACTCATCGAACCTCTGGGATGGCAGGAAGAATCAGACAACGTTTACTACGTCGAGGTGTCAGCAAGCGATGGCGCTGGTGGCGTCGATTCGTTTCAGTACAACGTCTATATCCTGCAAACGCCGGCAAGCGAACGGCTGCCTGAGCCCGAGCCACCGGTGGAGGAGCCGCCGGAACCGTTGCCGTTGCCGCAGCCGACGCCACCGATGCCTTCAGCAGAACCGGTTCAGACTGAAAAAGCTGATTCCAGTGATGACGTTGTTGTCGAAGATGATGGCGAGAGTGAAGATTCAACCGCCGCTGACGACGAGGAGCCATTTGCGGTCTTCGTCGATTCCGAAGACTCGGACTACGACTCGGTGTCTGGCAGCTTCCAGTCAAATATCGAAAACGTCCGCAAGGACATACGGGATCTCACGCAGTCCGTGCAGGACGAGCTCGATCTGGTGAGCGCGCGCGGCGGAGTGATCCTGCTGCCGACCTTCGACACAATCACCGACGACCTCTTTCTGAACGAACTCATTCCGCTCACGATCTCCGATACGGGCATCAGCGCTCAGGCGGCCGACGTCTACACTCATGTAGAAGAGGTGTCCTCGCGCATAGATACGCTGATCAGCCGCATGGCACAGCAGATGCGTGAAGATGTGGGCGTGCTTGTGGAAAGCCCGGCGGTCGCAACCGCCGTTGTCGGTGCCACGATGACGCTGTCTGTGGGTTACGCGAGCTGGCTGCTTCGATTCGGATATCTGCTAACGGGTGCGTTGACGTTTTTGCCGACGCTGCGATCGTTTGACCCGATACCGGTACTGGCAGCTGATCACGAGCAGGAGATCGAAAACATCGAATCGTCAGAGAATCTGAGCGCGGCCGATCGCGAACTGCGAGCTATCTTTAAAGCGGCGTCGCTTGACTCCGAAACAATCGAGTTTATTCCGAATTGATGAAATTCAGACTGGGTCCTGCTATCAAAGTGAGTCTTGGGTTGACGCTGATCACCCTGAGTCTGCTGACGCTCGCCCAGACAGCGGGTTTGATTCCGGATCGCCGCCACCTCGAGCTTGAGTCGCGCCAGTCTCTTTGCGAGATGCTGGCTGTCCAGTTGTCCATTGCGGTGTCGCAACGACGCGAAGATACGCTGAAGCTGCTGATACATGAGGTGGCGACGCGCAGCGGCAACGTGAAATCTGCGGGGCTTCGGGCCATCGACGGGTCGTTGATCGCGTCGACCGAGAACCACATCGATAACTGGGCCGACGTCGGGCAGACGCTGAAGACGGATGAGTCGACATCGACACATGTTCAGGTCCCCATTCTCAAGGGAAATTCCCGCTGGGCGACCGTCGAAGTCGTGTTTCCCAAACTCAAGGCCTCGAGTTATCTGCCGGTATCAGCGGATCCTTTCATGCTGCTTGTGCTGGGCATGGGCGTACTCGGCTTCATCGGCTACTGGATGTTCATTCGACGTGTGATTCGCGAACTGGATCCAACGAGTGTTGTCCCCGATGAAGTGAAAAGCGCCTACAACACGCTTGCCGAAGGTGTTCTGGTGCTGAATCAAAAAGGGCAGATCGTTCTTGCGAACGACGCCTTTACCGATCAGTTTGGCATCAGTGAATCCGCCCTGATTGGGAAAAAGCCGTCCGGGTTCGCATGGGATCGAAAAGATGATCGAACCGGCACAGAGTACCCGTGGGTCGAGTCGCTTCGCGACGAGGTTCCGGTTCGCAACTATTCATTGCGAATTCGGCAGGACAAGCACGCACTCAAGTCGTTTATCGTCAGCTCGGCGCCTGTAAAGGATAATCGCAACAATCTTCTTGGTGTGCTCGTTACTTTTGATGACGTAACCGACCTTGAGCGAACACACCAGGTTCAGAAAGAGACCCTGCGTGAGCTTAACGACGCGCGACGAGAGCTTCAGCACCGCGCCAAAGAGCTCGAAGACCTTGCCCATAAAGACACACTCACCGGCGTACTGAATCGACGCGGCTTTATGGAGCTGTTCGCCTCGCGATTCGTTCACGCGCAGTCGCGCGAAATGAATCTCTGCTGCCTGATTATCGATATTGATCATTTCAAGCGCGTCAACGATACCTACGGTCATGCCGTTGGCGATCAGGTGATCCGTTACGTTGCTGAACTGCTCGACTCCGAAACGCCTGAAGACTCGGTGGTTGGACGTCTCGGCGGAGAGGAGTTTGGTGTTCTTCTCGCGGGGATGGATATCAAGGAAGCGCTCGCCTGTTCGGAACAGATCAGACTGCGAATGAGCTCCGGACAGCCCTGTGACGACCACCCGGACCTTCGCGCAAACGTCAGTATCGGCGCGGTGCAGTTTGAAGATTCCGTTCAGGACACGGGCGATATGCTCAACCGCGCTGACGTCGCGCTGTACCATTCCAAACAAACCGGGCGTAACCGGTCGACACCATGGGATGCAACCATGGGTATGAGCGTTGCGATTGCCGAGGATACGACGCACAGCGACCGGCGCACTGAAGGCAGTCGTGCTCCTACCGTGCTCGACGAGAGCCAGGAGAATCAGCGACTCAAGCAGAAGATCTCGTCTCTCGAGTCACTCATCAACAAGATTCGTCACAACACTGAACGAACCGATCAGATTGATGCCGAGACCGGTTTGATGAATCGCCGGGCGTTCCTTAATCGTATCGAACGTCAGATCGCTGAAGGCGATCACCCGGGCTACCTGACCAGCGTTGCGTCGATTCATGTCGAGACCATCGAGCGCATCCATGAAGCGATGGGAGACTCCGCTGCCGAAGGTTTTGTCCGTCGGTTTGCCGATGATCTTGCCAACTCGGTTGAGACCGAGGTCGCCGAGGACAGCAAGGGCAAGTCCTCTCGCGTAACCGCGATCGTTTCAAGAATTGGAACCAGCGAATTTGCGATTGGCATCAGCGGTGTTCGCAGCACCAACGCCATGCGACGGCGAATGAAGGCGATACTGATGCGTCTGTCGAAAACCATTGTGCTCGATGATCACAGTTTTGTGCTGACCTATTCGATCGGTATCAGCATTTGTCCAACCGACGCGCGCTCGGCGGACGAACTCATTCGTCACGCGCGTGCGGCTCGTAACGACGTGCGTCGTCGTATCGGTCAGAACTCCATCGGTATCTCGCGGGCCAACATCAACGCGCATTCCTATCGCGCCCTGTGGATTGAAAGCCAGCTGCCGTCGGCGCTGGAAAATGGCGAGTTTTCGGTGTCCTATCAGCCCAAAACCAGCGTCGCGACCGGGGGCATTGTCGGCTTTGAGGCACTCGTTCGATGGAATCATCCCAAGCTGGGGGCGATTTCGCCGGTCGAGTTTATTCCCATCGCCGAACGAACAGGCTTTATCGACACGCTTGGCGACTGGGTTCTGAATCAGGCCTGCGTTGCCACGGCGAAGTGGCGGGCAGAAGGCTTTACCGATGTTCGTGTCGCCGTAAACCTGTCCAGCATTCAGTTCCGGCGCGGCAAGATCAAGGACAAGATTTTACTGGCTCTGAAAACCCACAAGGTTCCGGCGAAGTCGCTGGAAATCGAAGTTACCGAAAGCATGATGCTGCACGAAACGCCGGGCGTGGTGGAGATGATGAAAGATCTCCAGCAGGCTGGCGTGCACCTGTCTCTGGACGATTTTGGTACCGGCTATTCGTCACTGTCGATTCTGAAAAAGCTGCCGTTTGATTCGATCAAAATCGACAAATCTTTCGTCGGCAATACGGTCCCGAGCGGAGAAGATCGAGTCATCCTGGCTTCGATCATCAACATCGCTCACGGTCTCGGTATGAACGTGGTTGCCGAAGGTGTGTCATCACGCGCCCAGCTCGAAGTGCTTGAAGAAATCGGCTGTGATGAGATTCAGGGATTTCTGGTCAGCCCCGCGGTTGAGTTCCCGGTGGTCGTCAAACAGCTGCGTCGGTCGACGGCCCGGCAGAAAACAAATTTCTCGTCCCAGCGACGAAATTCCAGAAGCATTGGCAGTTCCGAATCCGGCACCAGCGAGAAAAAACTCTCAACCTCGGTGGCCTGAGTCCCGCGCGCCAAAGATGGCGGTGCCAATGCGAACGAAGGTTGCGCCGGCTTCGATCGCGGCCGGCATGTCATCGGTCATGCCCATCGACAGCGTGTCGACCGTGTTGATACCGGACTTGAGCGTCTCGTTGATCGCCGCCAGCGATCTGAATACACGAACCTGTTCGTCATGGTCGGTAGCGGGTGCGGGAATGGCCATCAGTCCACGGACCGTGATGCCCGGCAGTGGCGCAATCGCGTTGGCAAGGGACACAACCTCATCGGGACTGACCCCGGCTTTGGTCGGCTCGTTTTGCAGGTTTACCTGAATCAGTACGTTCAGAGGCGGTCTGCCGTCCGGTCGCTGATCGGAAAGTCGGCGGGCGATTTTCTCCCGCTCAAGTGTATGAACCCAGTCGAATCGGGTGGCGATGTCGCGGGTCTTGTTACTCTGGATCGCGCCTATGAAGTGCCAGACGAGTTCATCGGCCTCACCGGCCAGCTCGTCCTGTTTTGCCAGTGCTTCCTGCAGATAGTTTTCGCCAAAGTGACGCTGACCGTCACCTGCGGCTTCGGCCACGGCGCTGGCGGGCTTGGTTTTACTGACGGCGATCAGTTCACAGCTGCCATCGGGGCGATCGGCGGCTTCCGTCGCAGCCGCTATTCGGGCCTTCACGGCCCGCAAATTACCGGTTATTTCGCTCACCTTGTGGGTTGCACTCTCGAATCTATACTGAAGTCAGGTTACCGCACTTGGCGCGTGCGCCGACGGGTTCTCCCGCGGCGTGTGTCGACGTGCGGTGTGGGTGTGTCCCCGGGGTCAATTCTGAACGCTCGGGGCTGTGATGCAAGCGCTGTCTGCTGCATCCCAACGGACTGATTACAGGAATATAGAGCTCATGGACGTAGCTGAACTGCTGGCATTCGCGTACAAAAAAGACGCCTCGGACGTACATATTTCGTCGGGCCTGCCCCCGATGATTCGAGTAGATGGCGAAATCCGTCGCATCAACGTGGACGCGCTGGACGACAGAACCGTCCACAACATGATCTACGACATCATGAACGACAAGCAGCAGAAGGACTTTGAGGAATTCCTCGAGACCGACTTCTCGTTCGAACTGCCGAATATTGCTCGCTTTCGTGTCAACGCGTTTAACCAGAAGCGCGGCCCCGCTGCGGTGTTTCGTGCTATCCCGACCAAGGTGCTGTCGCTTGAGCAGCTCAACGCGCCACCGATTTTTAAACAGCTCACCACCAAGCCCCGGGGCATGATTCTGGTGACAGGCCCGACTGGCTCGGGTAAGTCGACAACGCTGGCGGCAATGATCGATCACATCAACGATGAGAAACACGATCACATTCTGACCATCGAGGATCCGATCGAATTCGTTCATACCAGCAAGAACTGCCTTGTTAACCAGCGCGAGAAAGGTCCGCACACACACGGATTCGAGGAAGCGCTCAGATCCGCGCTGCGAGAAGACCCGGACATTATTCTCATTGGTGAGATGCGCGACCTGGAAACGATTCGACTGGCGCTGACCGCGGCCGAAACCGGACACCTCGTGTTCGGCACGCTGCACACCACCAGCGCCGCCAAAACCATCGACCGAATTATTGACGTATTCCCTGCGGCCGAAAAAGACATGATTCGCTCCATGCTTTCAGAGTCGCTGCAGGCGGTAATTGCCCAGACGCTGCTGAAGAAAGTTGGTGGCGGCCGGGTTGCCGCGCACGAAATCATGATCGCGAATCCGGCGATCCGAAACCTCATTCGTGAAGCCAAAGTTCCCCAGATGTACTCGGTCATTCAGACGTCTGGCGGCGAGGGCATGCAGACTCTCGATCAGTGCCTTGAGCGACTCGTACAGCAGGGCGCGGTGACCGCAGATTCGGCGCGACCGTTTGCCATCGATAAGGACAAGTTCGAAAACATGGGTGGCGGTGCAGCTGCGGGAGGTAGACGCTAATGGTCTTTACCGATCTGCTTAAGCTGATGGTGCACAAGGGTGCATCAGACCTGTTTGTGACCGCGGGTGCTCCACCGAGCTGTAAGGTCGATGGCAAGATGACTCCGCTGACCAAGCAGGCTCTTGGTCCGCAGCAGTCCCGTGATCTCGCTTACAGCATCATGAATGAAAAGCAGCGACGCGAGTTCGAGGCAACGAAAGAAGCCAACTTTGCGATCAATCCGTCCGAAATCGGTCGCTTCCGAGTGAACGTCATGATCCAGCAGGGTCGTGTCGGAATGGTGCTGCGAAAAATCGATCAGTACATCCCGAAGTTCGAGGACCTCTATCTGCCTCCGGTGATGGCAGATCTCGCCATGACCAAGCGTGGCATGATCATCTTTGTTGGTGGAACCGGTACCGGTAAATCAACGTCGATGGCATCTTTGATCGGCTATCGCAACGAAAACAGCTATGGCCATATCGTAACGATCGAAGACCCGATCGAATACGTGCATGAACACAGAAACTGCATCGTAACCCAGCGTGAGGTTGGTGTTGATACCGAGAGCTTTGAGGCTGCGTTGATTAACGCGATGCGTCAGGCACCTGACGTAATTCAGATTGGTGAGATCAGAACGCGCGAAACCATGGACAACGCTGTTGTGTTCGCCGAGACCGGTCACGCATGTCTGGCGACGCTGCACGCCAACAACACGTATCAGGCACTCGACCGAATCATCAACTTTTTCCCTGAGGATCGTCGCGATCAGCTGTTGATGGATCTGGCCGCAAACCTGAAGGCTCTCGTCTCACAGAGACTGCTGCCGATCAAGGGCAAAAAAGGCCGCGTGCCTGCGGTTGAAGTGATGATCAATACACCGCTGATTTCCGATTTGATCATGCGCGGCAAGATGCATGAAATCAAAGAAATCATTCAGAAGTCGGAAGAGCACGGCATGCAGACGTTTGACCAGTCTCTGTTCAACCTGCACGAGGCCGGTCTCGTTACCTACGAAGATGCGCTTCGAAATGCGGACTCCATGAACGATCTGCGTCTGCGTCTGAAGCTCGAAGGTAAGGATGCAAACAAGGAAGAGCTCGGTTCGACAATGGAGAACCTGACAACCACCTGAGGTTGTGTGCGCGGTTGTTATGGCGACATCAATCAGTCAACTCAATCTGGATTACGATCCGCTCGCCGATCGTATGCTCCTGTCAGTCAGCACATCTGATCGACAGGAGTATCAGATCTGGATTACACGCAGGTTTCTGAACATTCTGTGGCCGGTTCTCATCAAGATCCTTGAATCCGATCCGGCCGTAAAGACGCACTCCGAGAGTCAGACTCGCAACGCGGTGATGTCTCTGCGGCATGAAAAAGCGGTATCCGATACCAACTTTGCCAAGCCCTATACCGGCACCTTGGCGACGTCACGGCCGCTGGGTAATGAGCCACTGTTGCCGGCGTCGGCCAAGCTCCGGGGGCTAGAGACAAACAGCTCCGTGCTTTCAATTCACGGTGCAGACGGACGCGGGATCGAACTGAACACCAACAGTCAGATCATGCATTCGCTGT
This sequence comes from uncultured Gammaproteobacteria bacterium, assembly GCA_938034705.1. Classification (GTDB taxonomy): domain Bacteria; phylum Pseudomonadota; class Gammaproteobacteria; order Arenicellales; family CALHMG01; genus CALHMG01. The sequence continues at coordinate 5,136 of CALHMG010000130.1, read as the reverse complement.
GTTCGCTGCTGGTGCGGGTCGCGGCGCGCGCCGAATGGGACCTTGAGCTTCAGATTGGCGAGCCTCTCGCCACCGCACGGCTCGCGTCCAGCGCTCTGAACTAGATCTCGTATGGATCGCCCGTCAATGCCGTCGGTTTCGGTGATAGTCTCGGACTATGAATCTTCGGGACTTGCGATACCTTGTTGCGGTCGTTGACCAGAAGCACTTTGGCCGCGCTGCCAAACTGTGCCACGTCAGTCAGCCCACGCTCTCTGCCCAGATCAAGAAGCTTGAAGAGTATCTTGGTGTAACGCTGATCGAGCGTACCCAGCGCAGTGTCCAGATAACCGACATCGGTGAACAGATCGCGCAGCGTGCGAGGCTGATTATTCACGAAGCGGATGAGCTGGTTGAGTCAGCCCGTTCTTCGCGGGATCCCTTTACGGGTGAATTGCGAATCGGCACGATCCCGACCGTCGGCCCCTATCTGTTGCCTCACATACTTAAACCGATCCGCACCAGCTACCCCGATCTGAAGCTCAAGCTCTACGAGCAGAAAACTGACGAGATCATGAAGTCGCTCACAGAAGGGGATCTCGATGCCGGTATCCTCGCCGACCTCGGCACCCAGGATAAATTCGAGCTGCAGTCTCTGTATGAGGAGAAATTCGTGGCGGCGGTCCCCGAAGATTTTCCGGCGCCTCGTCGCGGGCGGATGACGCCAGGTGCACTCAAGGCCGGAAGCCTGCTGCTGCTCGATGAGGGCCACTGCCTTCGCGATCAGGCGCTCGACGTCTGCAACCGGGTCCAGATTGCAGAAGCGACCGAGTTCAGGGCGACCTCTCTTGAGACGTTACGTAATATGGTCGCGGCTGGCAGTGGCGTGACGCTGATGCCGGCTCTGGCGGTTGACAGTGCGGTGGTTGAATCCCGGGGTGTTCGCATACACCGATTCAAGGATCCGGAACCGAGCAGGATGATTATCATGGCCTCTCGCGCAACGTCGGCTCGCGCGCAGACCATCAAAGCCATCGGCAAGCTCGTAGCAACTACCATGAGCAATTACTCACCCAGCCTGAAAGTCTCGACCTGACACCGACTGAACTCAGGCCTGTTCGTTGAGCCAGCTTTCCAGAATCATCTTGGCGGCAATCGCGTCGCGAGCCTTGCGCTTTTTCTCAGTCAGCTTTTTACCGGGTGCCAGAGTCTGTCGCAGTGCGTTGTCGGCTTCGGCGCTCGTGAGTCTCTCGTCGACGTAGCTGACCGGCAACGAAAAACGCTTCGCGAGCTCGTCACCAAATCGTCGCGCAGCCTTGCAGGTCGGGTTGTCATCCTTGCCGTCGGCGCCTAACGGGAGTCCAACCACCAGTGCCCCGGGCAGCCATTCGTTAACCAGGGCGTCGATTCTCTGAAAAATCTCTTCGCCGGATGCGGTTATGGTTTCGATCCCTTCGGCGGTTGATGTCGCTGTCTGTCCTGCGGCGACGCCAATTTTTTTCTGACCGTAGTCAAATCCAAGAGCGGTTATCGTCAAGCCCGTCCTGCCTCAGCGGAGAGTAGCGACAGATCCACACCAAGTCGCGATGCCGCGGCGTGCCAGCGCTCGTCCACGGCGGTATCAAAAATCAAATCAAAGTCGGCGGGGACACTCAACCACGCGTTGTGGCTCATCTCGTTTTCGAGTTGACCTGCACCCCAGCCGGCGTATCCAAGCATCAGCATGGCGTTGTCGGGGCCTTCGTTGCGCGCCATTGATTCGAGCATGTCGAGTGACATCGTCAGGCCTATGTCTTCGCTGACTTCAATCGTCGAGTCGGTGGCGGTTCTGCGATCGTGCAGGATCATTCCAAGCTCCGTCTGCACGGGGCCGCCACCAAACACCGGATCGATTGAACACATCGCCTGACTCGTATCGGTATCAAGATCCAGCTGTTCGAGTACGTCGCCGACCTTCATGTCCAGGGGGCGATTTACCACCACGCCAAGCGCGCCCTGCTCATCGTGTTGACAGACAAGCGTCACGGTCTTTTCAAAGTTTGGATCCGCGAGGGTCGGCATCGCGATGAGAAAGTGGTTGGTAAGTGAATCCATTTCGTCGGGCTCGATATCGATCTGCACACAAATATTCTTGTGAACGTTGCGAGAACATTCGGCTGCGCATCCGTTGCGCAGGCGCTGTGATAGTACAGGGACTCAGCGTGACGACAAGGTGTTGGTCTGCGAAAACTCCCACGTGCGCGTGATGTGCAGAATGTCGATATCTTTCTGGATGTTTGCCGGAAAAGGATCAAAAGGCGCAGCGATTTTAACGATATTGATCGCTGCGTCGTCGAGAATTCGACTGCCCGATGAACGCTCAAGGCTGATCTTGCTGATAGAACCGTCCGGGTTAAGCGACACGTCGAGCACTAATGAGCCAGACAGTTTTTGCGCGCGAGCCTCTGGCGGGTAGTTGACGTTGCCGACTGTCTCAACTTTGCTTCGCCATTTTTCCATGTATTCGGCGTATCTGTATTCGCGTGTTCGAGCGCTTACGAATTTTCTGCGCGGTCTCTTCTGATACTCCTGCCAGAACTGACTCAGCTCTGCCGTGAGCTGATTGCGTTCGGTCAGCAGGGCGTCGGCTGGATCGTTTTCCGCGATCACGGTTTCGCTTTGACTCGGCAGCGGATCTGTCAGCGCGTTTTCGCTGACGTCAGCGCGAATGACATCAGGTGCCGGGACGGCGGGTGATTGCACCGAGCCCGTTCGCATTTGCTCCTGTGGACGCTGGGGCTTGCCGGTGCTGCCGGTTGAAAGTGGCAGCGGCGTCGACGGTCTCGTTGAGTCATCACTTTCGCCGCCGCCGTCCTGATTGGCCTGGGCGAGAAATTGAACATCGTCCGGTGCGTCATCCGTGCGGCTGTTCACCAGCACGATGTCCAGCGTCGGTAACTGATCGAGGTCAGGGAGAATGTTCGGCGAGATAAACCCTAGCGCGAGAATGAGAACAACGTGCGCGAGCGCCGACCCGAACACGGTAATGCCGAGGCGATCCCGCTCCGACAGCGCGAGGACGCCGGGCGAGAAATCTGCAGTGTCAAACGTACTTTGCAAGGAAGCTTAAGCTTGCGCCTTCAGTAAATCAGGGTTCAGCGACAAAGGTCGCCATGGTTCAGACTCAGGTTCGGCCTACCGCTTGGGAGCGGTTCTCTGGCCGCGGGCATTGTATAGCCGCACGGGCTCGCAGGTAGCGCATTTCTCGCCGTAGAAGAAGATTATAGGCCCGTCTCCGGGGCCTTCGTGCGGGCGCGCGACCGGTGGCCAATCTGGCGGCCCTGACGGGCAGAAATCCCTGATTTACCTAGTTTTTAGCGGTTGTTGGGCGCCCCGGCAAATCCTGAATTTTCGACCATACTGAGAAGGAGTATTGACCGCACGGATCACGGCTGCGGGGACTGACGCGAGGGCGCTGGAAGGGCCCTCTCAATAAATCAAAGTATGGCTCAGGACGCGCACGCGTCTTGCGCGAATTCGTATTTGGCGAACGATGTGAATGTGACATGGACGATACCAGGCACCCAAGACCTGTCGTTCGGTCGTGTTTCACGTGAGCCGGGGGTATAGGGAAAGTGAGCGACAACCCGACAAATGGCGTAAAGGTGATGGTCATCGACGACAGCACCACGATTCGCCGAACCGCAGAAGCGATTCTTAAACGGTCCGGCTATGACGTTGTAACCGCAGCCGATGGTTTCGAAGCCATGTCTGCAGTTACAGATCATCAACCGGATATTATTTTCGTCGACATCATGATGCCTCGACTGGACGGGTACCAGACCTGCACGTTGATCAAGAACAACAAGAATTTTGCTGATACGCCGGTGATCATGTTGTCCAGTAAGGACGGACTGTTTGACCGGGCGCGCGGCAGGATCGCAGGGTCTGAAGCACACATCAACAAGCCGTTCACGCCCGCAGACCTGTTGGCCGCGATCAAGAAATATCTTGTGCCGGAACAACCACTGCAGGCAGCGGCAGACGCATAGCGAACAAGGAGTAAGTGATCTATGAGCGTTGACAAAATTCTAATCGTGGACGATTCAGCGACAGAGCGAGCGTTGATATCGGACTTCCTCCGCAAGAACGGTTACACACCGCTGACGGCGTCGAATGGGGAAGAAGCGATCAACACGGCGAGAGAGCAACTGCCAGACCTGATCCTCATGGACATCGTGATGCCGGAGATGAACGGGTTTGAAGCGACCCGGGCGATTTCCCGTCAGACCGAAACTTCCGAGATACCGATTGTTCTGGTGTCATCAAAGGGTCAGGAAACCGACAAGGTCTGGGGGATGCGACAGGGCGCAACCGACTACATGGTCAAGCCGCTGACCGAAAAGTCTCTGATCGCGAAACTCGGCAAATTCTGACAGCGCTTTAACAACGCGGCACGGACGTCGCGGCAGGAATGCTGAACAGCGCGGTACCGCGCGCCAATGAACACGGATGGTTCTGACATGAGCGATATAAAAAGAGATCCCCTTGATCTTTTGCTGCGCATCCAGCAGGCGCAGGCAGGCGAGGATGTGGGCGATGGTTCGCTCAATATTCGTCGTGGTGTCGGTTTCGAGATAAACAATGTCCAGCTGGTTGCGCCGCTTGAGCAGGTTGGCGAAATCGTCAAGGCCGAAACAATCACACCGGTGCCGCTGACACCGGCCTGGGTGTTAGGCGTGTCAAACGTTCGGGGCAATGTTTTCACCATTGTCGATCTGCCGGGGTTTCTCGGATTCAAGGTCAAGGCAATTCGAAGCGCAATCAACGTCATCGTGCTTTCTGCAAAAGGATTCAGAACCGCGGTGCGCGTGTCAGAAGTGCGGGGACTGAAGCAGCTTCCCGATGACATGGCCGAAGGCCAGCTCGAAGAGATTAACGACAAAATCAGACCTTTCATAAATCGAGTGCTGCATCTCGAGGATGGCGTCTGGGGCGAGTTCGACTTCATGAAGCTCGCCCGAACAGAAGAATTCATATCAGTGGGTGCCACAGAAGACGCCGCATAGGCGCAGGCACTCAACAGGAAACAGAGCGTGGGGCTTCGCAGATGCGAAGCAAATTACTGAGGAAAGGTAAACGTAAGATGGCTAGTAACGACAACGCGGCAAAGGACCT
>CALHMG010000129.1 GCA_938034705.1 uncultured Gammaproteobacteria bacterium | reverse complement strand
CTTTGGCGATGCCGTTTGACCGTTTCGGAGTCTCGACGGTCACCGTGTCGAAAAATCGGGAGTTGACGAGTTGATAGCCTGCCGCTTCAAGTGCGCCGGCCGCGATGCCGGTCATTCGATGCGTCCTGTCGCCGATGCGTTTGAGACCTTCGGCGCCGTGATAGACCGCATAAAACCCGGCCATCACGGCAAGCAGCACCTGTGCAGTGCAGATATTGCTCGTCGCCTTGTCCCTGCGGATATGTTGTTCGCGCGTCTGCAGCGCCATGCGCAACGCGGTGTTGCCGTTTGAATCAACGGAGACGCCGATGATTCGACCGGGCATCGCACGCTTGTAGGCGTCACGCGTAGCGAAGAACGCGGCGTGGGGTCCGCCGTAACCCATGGGCACACCGAAGCGCTGCGAGTTACCGAGGACAACATCAGCACCCATCTCCCCGGGAGACTTCAGCTGAGTCAGAGCCAGCAGGTCCGACGCAACAATGGCCAGTGCGCCAAGCTCGTGCGCCTGCTCGATAGCAGGTGTCGGATCCGTGATGTCGCCGGAAGAACCCGGGTACTGGACGAGCACGGCAAAAGGTTTGTGGTTTGCAAGATCCTCGGCCGCGTTTGCCACCACTACGTCTATTCCCATCAGCCGAGCGCGGGTCTGAACGATCGCAATGGTCTGAGGGTGACAGTCGCCGTCTACAAAAAACACATCGCTGTCGGACTTCGCTACGCGTCGAGCCATCGCCATGGCCTCAGCTGCCGCGGTGCCCTCGTCGAGCAGCGAGGCGTTGGCGAGTTCCATGCCGGTGAGATCCATGACCATTTGCTGATAGTTCAGCAACGCCTGCATCCGGCCCTGACTGACCTCGGCCTGATAGGGCGTGTAGGCGGTGTACCAGCCTGGATTCTCAAGGATGTTGCGTCGGATCACCGCTGGCGTATGCGTATCGTAATATCCGAGGCCGATCATCGAGCGCATCACGACATTGGCGCTGGCAAGTTCTCGCGCATTCTCTGCGACGTTTGCCTCGGTGCGTGCGCCGGGCAAAGCCAATGGTTCTTTCTGGCGAATGTTCTCGGGGATCGTCTGCTCTATCAGCGCGTCAAGTGAGGTCACCCCCAGAGCCTTGAGCATTGCGCGAATTTCCTTCGCGTCCGGGCCGACGTGTCTCTGTATAAAGTCGTCGTGGGCTTCTAGTTCAGAAAGGCTGGGTATTGTAGACATGAGATTGAATCCGGTGACTGTTCAGATGCGAGACTTAAGTGTTGGTCAGGCGAGGCCTTCGACAAACTGGTCGTACGCTGTCTGCTCCATGAGACTCGCGAACTCGCTGTCGTCTTCTACCTTGACCTTGTAGAACCAGCCTTCACCGACCGGATCCTCATTGACCAGCGCCGGGTTGTCGACGAGTGCTTCGTTGACCGCGACGATTTCACCACTCACAGGTGATTTGACTTCGCCGGCGGCTTTGACGGATTCGACGACTGCAGCTTCGTCACCCTGACCCACGCTGGAGCCAACTTTGGGTAGTTCGACAAACACCACTTCGCCAAGCTGGTCCTGGGCAAAAGCGGTAATGCCAACGGTGACGACCGAGCCGTCATCCATGCGGGCCCACTCGTGGTCATCCGTAAACTTTGGGTCGCTCATTACAATTTCCTCTGTGTTTAGGTTTTGCGGTGCCCCCGGGCGTCACGCCCGGGATCATCTTTTGTAGCGGTGGGGAGAAAACGGCAGCTTGGCGACGGTCACTGGCAGAGTTTTGCCGCGCACGATCGCGCCGAGTTCAGATCCGGTCTCTGACATCTCGGTGTTGACGTATCCCATCGCAACCGGGCCGTCGACACTCGGGCCGAATCCGCCGCTGGTTACGCGCCCGACGGTTGCGCCGGTGGCGTCGGTCAGAATCGCGCCTTCGCGTACGGGGGCGCGGCCGGCCGGCTGGATTCCAACACGTTTTGACGAGACGCCTGTTTCGAGCTGTGTTGCGATGACGTCGCTGCCGGGATAGCCACCGGGACGATCACCGTCGACTCGTCTGGCTCTGGATAAGGCCCAGCGCAGGTTCGCCTCGACCGGCGTGGTTTGCGTATCGATGTCATGGCCGTAAAGGCACAGTCCGGCTTCCAGTCGCAGAGAGTCTCTTGCGCCAAGCCCGATCGGCAGTACCTCATCAAATTCCAGAAGCGCGCGCGCCACAGCCTCGCATGCCTCATTGGTCATTGAGATCTCAAATCCGTCTTCGCCGGTGTAGCCAGACCTTGAGACGTAACAGGATTCGCCAGCAATCTCGGCGCGTGATGCCTGCATGAACTCAAGATTCGCCACGTCTGGCGCAATGGTGCGCAGGACGTTGACGGCAAGCGGTCCCTGTAACGCCAGTAAAGCGCGGTCGGTGTGATGGGTAATGTCACACTGCGTGCCGATACGGGTCTGCAGATGTTTCAGGTCATCTTCTTTGCAGGCAGCGTTGACGACCAGCAGGAGATCATCTCCCCGGTTGGTCACCATCATATCGTCCAGGATGCCGCCGGCGTCGTTGGTGAAAAACGCATAGCGCTGTTGACCGGGTTTCAGCGACTCGATGTCGACCGGCATCAGCGACTCAAGTGCGCTGACCCGGTTTGGGCCCGTCAGGGTGATCTGACCCATATGCGACACATCAAACAGTCCAGCGGCGCTGCGCGTGTGTTTGTGCTCCGTCATGATGCCGCCCGGATACTGCACAGGCATTTCGTAACCCGCGAAGGGGACCATGCGCGCCCCGAGTTCAACGTGCATTGCGTGAAGAGGCGTGGTCTCGGTCATGCGCGGTGACTCCGTGAAAGGCCGGTGGATCCGGCATATCAGATCAGACTAGCGAATCTCTATATATCAGTGAAATTAATTCGTATAATACTTATATAAGAAGGACAAATAGTCGAAAAATGCGTTAAAGCGATGAATCTGCCGACCGACCTGCTGCGAACATTTGTGACGATCGCCGACCTTGGGGGCGTAACCCGGGCCGCCGCGGTGCTGTCACGCTCCCAGCCTGCGATCAGTCTCCAGGTCAAACGACTCGAGGAGATGCTCGGAGCCCGGTTGCTGACGCGGCGGGGACGACGGATGCAGCCGACCGAAGAAGGGGCCCTGTTGCTGGAATACGCACGACAGATTCTCAGGCTCAACGACGAGATCGTGACCGCCATGGTTCGTCCCAAGGTGGCGGGTCACATACGTCTTGGTATCCCGAATGAATTTGCCATGTCGGTGCTGCCCGTGATTCTCGGTCGCTTCGCCCAGTCGCATCCCGATGTGACGCTCGAGGTGAACTGCGCGCTGTCGACCCATCTGCTTGAAGGTCTGGCGGATCAGGACTTTGATGTTGTGCTCGCGATTCATGATAAACCTCCCCGGCAGGCACAGCGTCTGTGGAAAGAGGATCTCGTCTGGGTATCGGCACCGACCCATAACAGTCATGACGAGCAGCCTGTCCCTCTGATCGTCGCGCCGCGAGGTTGCGTATATCGCAAGAGGATTATCGACACACTTTCAGAAAAGGAAGTGCCGTGGCGGGTCGTGTATACCAGCACCAGCTATGGCGGTATTCGCGCCGCGGCCCTGGCAGGACTTGGCGTGACCGCGCTGGCAAAATCGACAATGCCAGACGGGCTGCGTCTGTTGCCTTCGAGCGCACGTTACCCTGCGCTAAAGCCTGCAGAAGTCGCCATACATGTTGATCGTGCACAAGCATCCGACGCGACGCTGCGGCTGGTTGACCATGTCTCCAGTAGTATCCAGTCCGACGGCCGCGCTGTTGTCGAAATCGCACCTGCGCTGAATTGAAATCTGATCTGGAGAATGACTATCTTGTCTGCGCAAAACACTAACCCGGTTCTTTGTGAAGTATCACGTGGCTCATTGGTTGAGAGCAGACACACCGGTGCCTTCGCGGTCGTCGATGCGACAGGCGATGTCATCATGAGCGCGGGCGATATCGAGCGCCCCACGTATGCGCGATCGGCGATCAAACCCCTGCAGGCGATACCGCTTGTTGAGTCCGGCGCCGCAAAAGCCTTCAAGCTCTCAACCCGAGAATTAAGTCTGTCGTGCGCGTCTCACAACAGTGAGGTGACCCACGTGGACGCGGTCAGATCATGGCTGAACCGGTTGGGACTGGATGCCGGTGACCTTGAGTGTGGTGCGCATCTGCCGATGTTCGAACCCGCCGCACACGCGATGATTCGTGCTGCGGAGCAACCCGACGCCGCCCACAACAACTGCTCCGGCAAGCACTCGGGATTTCTGACAACGGCGCGTCACATGGGGGAGCAGGTATCAGGCTACATTCAACCGGATCATCCGGTGCAGCTTCGACTGCGTCGGGTGCTGAGTGAAATGAGCGACACCAATCTTGATTCAGCGCCGACCGGCGCCGACGGGTGCGGCATTCCCGTCATCGGTATGTCGCTGAAAGCGACCGCTTATGCGATGGCGAGATTCGCGGATCCATCCGGACTCGACCCGGCTAGAGCGCAGGCGTGTCGCGACATCTTCAACGCGGTGACTCGTGAGCCATTCATGGTCGCGGGTACAGATCGATTCTGTACCGATGTCATGTCGGCCCTGGATCAACGTGTTCTCGTCAAGACGGGTGCCGAAGCCTATTTTTGCGCCGCGATTCCGGAGCGCTCTCTGGGGATTGCGATAAAGATTGATGACGGCAGCAAGCGCGGCTCTGAAGTCGTCACGGCGGCCGTGCTCTCGGCGCTGCTCGATTCCGAGCTCCTGGCGGGTCGCGCACGGGTCGCCGTGCAGAACGCTGCCGGGCGCGAGGTTGGCGAGGTCAGGGCTTCGCTCGGCTAACGTGAAAGTCGTCAGGTGCTGGCGCCGCTAGCGACTTGGCAGCATCAGCATTTCCTTGTTCTTGCATTTGGTCTTGGGCTTGGCGCAGCTTCTGAAATCCAACGACTTGTCCATGCAGATTCTTACTTCGCGCAGACGGTTGTCGCAAGTCAACTCGATCGCATCATCGTTCAGACCGGGGTTGCTTTGCTTGAACGCGGCGCGAACTTTGGCACCGGTTACCTTGAGCGGTTGCGTCAGTTCAACGTAAGCGGGTGGAATCGTTATGCGGTCATAGGCTGTGCGCACGTCACGGTAGTAGCCGGCCGGATCGTTGCCTGAACAGGTACCGTGTTTTTTCCATTCGTGAATGATCAACCCTTTGCTGGGCATGATGTCGCGAACGCTGTTGATGACATTGTCAGGCACCCGAGGTGCGTTTTTACCCGCACAGTCTGCAGGCCATCCGCCGCGATCATACTGGGGCCACAGTCCGTGGACGATAAACGCGTAGTCGCGTTCAGGCGCGCACTGCTCCTGGTGGCCGCTTTTGTTCGAGTCACAGAATGTGGGTGACCACGACAGGGCCATCACGTAGTGATCGAAATCAGCCTTGGCTGACGTCGACGCTTTGCCGCCGGAGTTGTTGTGGGTATTGCCGCCGAGATTGTTGATGTCGATACCGGCCGCCTTCAGCAGGTAGGCCGCGACAACCACAATCACAACAGCCGCCATGTTGATTAGTCGTTTTCTGCTCATGGCGCGGAGTTTAAACCATCGACGGGTGGAAACAATCCAGCGGCGGCCGCGTCGGCGGCCGGGTATCTCAGTTCTGTGGTGTCAGCCAGAGCGTCTGGGTGGCGCGGCCACACGCACCGTATTTGTCGAACAAAAGCGCGTCAGCGAGTCCGTGGCCGTTTGGCTGCCAGTGCCCGACGCTGCGCGATCCGAGCCAGTCACCTTGTGGATCCCGGTGCAGATTGATCG
>CALHMG010000128.1 GCA_938034705.1 uncultured Gammaproteobacteria bacterium | reverse complement strand
GCTCGACCCGAGCACACCGAGTTTGTCCCGAGCAACCTGCCCTCGGTGACGGTGATGGTGCCGGCCAGAAACGAGGCTGGACACATCGCCGACATTCTCGCTCGCGTGCCCGAAATGGGCAGCGGCACGGAAATCGTTTTTGTCGAAGGTGGATCATCGGATAACACCTACGAGACTATCGAGACCGCGTTGAAAACGTTTGATCGCATGCCCGCACGGCTGTTTCAGCAGACCGGCAAAGGCAAAGGCAACGCCACTCGACTCGGGTTTGAAAAATCCGAAAACGACATTCTGATGATCCTCGACGCGGACATCACCGTGATGCCTGAAGACCTGCCGAAGTTTTACAAGGCACTCGTCTCGGGATCGGGCGAACTTATCAATGGCGTGCGCCTCGTGTACCCCATGGAAGAAAAGGCGATGCGATTCCTGAATTTTCTCGGGAACAAGTTTTTCTCAGCCTCTTTTTCATACCTTCTTGGACAACCCATAAAGGACACATTGTGCGGAACAAAGGTTTTGTACAAGAAAGACTGGGACCGGATACTCGCGGCAAGAGATTACTTTGGTGATTTCGATCCGTTTGGAGACTTTGACATTATCTTCGGCGCGGCAAAGCAGAATATGAAAATTATCGACATGCCGATTCGTTACCGAGAGCGTGTCTACGGCGACACCAACATAAATCGCTGGCAGGGCGGCTATCTCCTGCTCAGAATGTTGATTGTGGCGTTTCGAAAACTGAAATTCAGCTAAATGACGCTGCGCATCTCCAACCGTGAAGCGCGCAGCCTGTGGTTAGACGCTCAGGACCTGGCCACCGCGCCCGTTGGCAAGCCTGAAATCATTCAGACGATCAAAAAACTCGGATACGTTCAGCTCGACTCGATCCAGAATGTGGTTCGCGCTCACCATCATATTTTGTGGAGCCGTGACCAGAGCTATCGGGAGCCTGTCTTTGACAGGCTGATGCGAAAAGAGAGAAGCATTTTCGAACACTTCACCCACGACGCATCGGTTATACCGATGGAGTTCTACCCATGCTGGCGCAGGCAGTACAGGCGCAAGCAACAGCAGATTCGCAGTCGCAAATGGTACAAAAGCATGTCCGACGCGCGGGTGCGCCGGGCGATGAAACAACGCATCGCCGATGAGGGACCGCTGTCGACGAAGGCCTTTGATTCGAAAATCAAGGGTGATCCGGAAATGTGGGCACGACCGCCCCACAAGCTTGCGCTGGATTACATGTGGTACAGCGGCGAACTTGCGACATCCCACCGCGAGAAATTCACCAAGTTCTATGACCTGAGTGAACGCGTCATTCCTGACGAGATCCGCCAGACAGTCGTTGACGACGACGCTCAACGCGACTGGCTGTGCGAGCAGGCGCTGAAACGGCTGGTCTTTGCCAACGCGGGCGAGATCAAGCGATTCTGGGATGCTGTTGATTCCAGCGAAGCTCGAGACTGGATTGATGGCGCCGGGGACGCACTGACTGAAGTTGAGATACAGGCTGCCGACAAGACCTGGTTCAAGGCTTTCGCGTTCAAAGCTATTGAGGCTCAGCTGGCCAATACGCCATCCCCGGGCTCACGCATCCGACTCCTCAATCCATTCGATCCTTTGATACGCGATCGCAAACGACTGCAGCAGCTGTTCGGGTTCGACTACAAAATCGAGATTTTCGTGCCTGCCGCAAAGCGCGAATGGGGTTACTACGTATATCCCCTGCTAGAGGGCATGCGCTTTGTCGGTCGCGTCGAACTCACGGCGGATCGAAAAGCGGGGACCCTGAATGTCGTCAAATTCTGGCCTGAACACGGCATACGCTGGGAAGCTTCAAGATTCGAACGCCTCCATTCGGAACTGCAGAGATTCGCGCGATTCGCCGGGTTAGAATTCAACGACAACATCCAGCGAACATCATTATGAAAATGGCAGAGATCCCGTTTGGGACTACGGACTGGTCAACAGTCACAGCAACCGAACACCCGGGCGAGACCGGAGTCGCCTACTGGCGCACCCGTGAATTCGGCGATCTTCGCGTTCGAATGGTTGAATACTCAGCCAACTATCTCGCCGACCACTGGTGTGAAAAGGGACATATACTCCTGTGCCTCAGTGGCGAACTTCATACCGAATTGAAAGACGGTCGCGTAATGACGCTCTCGCCAGGCATGAGCTATCAGGTAGCCGACGGCGCCGAGCCCCATAGATCCCGGACCGACGAAAAAACCACCTTGTTTATCGTGGACTGAAGATCGCGCCCCCATCGGGGTCTGTCTTGTTGAATGTCGTCAGACCGGCTTGACCATCATCGACTCGGCATCGAACTGCAGTGTCTGCGGTGTACCAACGATTTCAAGCCCTTCACGACCGTCAAGTTCCGCCACCAGCGACTGTGTGATCCACATTTCGCGAAGCTGTGAGGTGTTCTGGATCCAGACCATCCTGAATGAATCGGGATCGGCGTCCTTGCGAAAATTCTGCAACAGCTGAAGTGCCTGCAGTTCGTTGTCGACCACCATCGGCATCTTGGCGATGCCGAGACGTTTGGCGGTAAACGCATTCATGTAGGTTGCGTGTAGATCGATGTTATTGACCATGCTGCGAAGCGCTATGTCGGCGTTTCCAATACCGACCGCATTACCGTGGGTCGCCTCGGTCAGCCCTCTTACAAATATGGCCGCAATAGCCGGCTTGTCGAGGCCGACCTTTTTGCCGATGACATTAGTGTCCATGCCGGCACCGCTGATGTTCTTGCCCATCTCGTCAACGATGAGTGCGTCGATATCTTCAAACGGCAGTGTCGGCATCAAGTCGTAGGCCTGCTCCAGAAGCTTCGACTCAAAGTCGAGTACCTCATCGTGGTTGCTGACTCGTGTCGCCTTGATACTCGCGGTTTCCTTGAACGCGTTCTCTACAATCGCCACCCCGCCGATAATATTGGGCCTGGCCGATTCGACGATAATCCGCGACGCGTCGAGAATCAGACGCCCCATGCCCAGACGCAGCGACTCCTGATGAATCTTTGACGCGCCGGCCTGCTTGCCCAGACCAATCACCATCATCTTGCACAGACCGCTTTCAACACGCTCTGTAAAGCCTGTGTGTGGCTTGACGCGATTGATCAGCAGAACACCGTCCGCATCATGCGCCATGCGATCCTGGTAAACCGGAAAGCCGGTAGACGTTGTACCGATCTGCACGACGTCCATAGTGGCGCGTACCGGGCACCCGACCGTGTCTTCGGTGACGTTGTTGATGTTTTTCAGCACCTCGATCTGGCCGTCGACGGTCGCTCCACCGTGACTCCCCATTCCCGGGATCACGAACGGCTCGGCGCCGCGCGACCGCAGCGCCGATACGCATTCGCGAACGACGACATCAAAATTGCTGATGCCTCGGCTGCTACCGGTTACTGCAATCTTTTTCCCGGCCAGATCTGCGTCAAGAACGGCATCCAGTTCACGGTGAACGGCGGCGGGAATATCGGCTTCTACCGGGCGCGGATAGTGCTGATGCAATTTGACCAGCTTGGGGGCATCTGCTGCGCTGACACCGGCGATTTCGTCGGTTAGGGCGAATACTGTTTCGTTTTTCATAGCGCAGAATCATCATCCACGGATCACACAACATACAAGTCGTGTGCCATAGCGTAGTTGAAAGGTCACCGTGCGCTCATGGTTCTCATATTAAAGCGGATATCTTCACGAGCGAGACCGGCTGCAAGCCAGTGCAGACTCTCCTGCACCGACTCGATCGCCTCACGTGCCTCACCGTGCGGCTTGAAGACGGTTGGCATTCCGAAGTTTTCCATCATCTGGACGTACCGCCTGTTGCCAATCATGGTGCGAAAAGCCTCAGACATCCGCTCTACATCGGCATCACTCGTGTCGGGGTGCATCGCAATCCAGCGGGGAAAGGTCATACCCTTAAAGCCGAGAGTTGAAGGCGTCATCATATCGGGCGACTTTGTAAATGCCCGATCGGGCATCGGTATGGATCCCAGCACGGCTATAGCTCTGAAGTTTTTATACTGTGGCGCCAGGTACCGAAACGTTTCGACCACCGCGAGATCAGCGTGATTGTTGCGCAGGGTTCTTTTAAAACCTTTCTCGGGTTTAAAGTACTTGAAATCAACATTCATCTGGCTCGCCATGTTGTAGGCCGCCACCAGACCCTCGAAGCGACCGGCAACGCGCACCGTGTCAGGTGACTGACGAGCCTTCACCAGCACATCCTGCCAGGTCTTGAGCGGACTGGATTTTCTTGCGATGAGCACATACTGAATTTCGGTAATCAGACAGGCGATTCTTGATCCACCGACCGTGTCCGAGAGTTTGGCGTCAAACAGACCGGACTCCCAGATATAGGTAGCCCCAAACATCGTGGTGTGGCCATCAGGCCCCGCCTTGCTCAGCTTGCGCCAGGCATCCTTGCCGTTGGAGTCCGGCTCGTTGGCGAGCTTCAGACCTTTGGAAAGATAGCGTTTACCAAGAACAACAAAATTCTGCGCCCACTGACCGAGATCTTTGTCTGCCGGGACCGGCAGCAGCACCTCGACGGTACGCTCAAACTGATGAACGTCGGATTTGGCGGCGAAAGCACCACCCACGGCAATGGTGGAAAATCCAACCACAACCGTGGCGACCGCTTTTGAGCAGGCCTTTCGGAACGAACGCCTCGACGATTGACGAACGTGTGTCTTTTCAGGAATCCTCATCATGTCTTTCAATATAGACCACCCGAAAAGCAGCCAATCTGATGTCGCCACACACGCTCACACCGATCGGTATTGTCCGATCTACACGCAAAGAACCGCTGGACGATGACTGGGACAGCGTCGACGCGCATATCGAACTGGACGCAGAGCAATACGAGGCCCAGGCGCTGTCGGGGCTCGAGGACTTCTCCCATGTTGAAGTCCTCTACATCTTTGATCGGGTGAAAGCAGAGAAAATCGTGACCGGCGCGCGCCACCCTCGGGGACGCAAAGACTGGCCAAAAGCCGGCATCTTCGCGCAGCGCGGTAAAAACCGTCCCAACCGCATTGGCGCGACCGTCTGCAGGATATTAAAAATAGACGGCCTGTCTCTTCATCTGGAAGGACTCGATGCCATCGACGGCTCACCGGTGCTCGATATCAAACCGGTCATGACCGCGTTCTTACCGCGCGGCGACGTGCGCGAACCCCAGTGGGTTACGGAGGTCATGGCGGACTACTGGAAAATGCAGAACCCGGAATCCAAAGACTGATCAAACGCGAGTTAAAGCGACTTTTGGCTAGCCGCCACCGAGCTTGGGCAATACGTAGACCTCAGCGTCCGGTTTAAGCTTTTGCAAAAAGGCTTCCTGAAAAATTTCGCCGTCAATCGCCAGAAGCTGGGCGTTCTGGATTTCTTCACTCAACCCGGGGTAGTCGGCATCAAGCGCCTTCAGCAGCTTGCGCACGCTGTCGACCTCAAGCTCCATTGTGGTCTCGCCCCCGGTAAACCGGTTGGCCAGAGCTGCGGTTAAAACAACTCTGGCCACTATCGGCAGTACCTCAAAATTTCAGTAGCGAGAAACAACTACTCGTCTATCGCCGCGAGAACTTTCGGTGGCGACATCGGCAGATCAGCAAGACGTTTGCCGGTTGCCGCCTCGATCGCGTTGGCCACCGCGGCGAGCGGTGGCACGATAGGTACTTCGCCGACTCCGCGCACGCCATAAGGATGGTTCGGGTTTTCAACTTCGACGATCACCGTGTCGATCATCGGCAGGTCCGAACACACGGGGACCCGGTAGTCGAGAAAGCCCGGGTTATCCAGACGCCCCTCGGCGTTGTAGATGTATTCCTCGTTCAGCGCCCAGCCGATTCCCTGAGCGACACCGCCCTGAATCTGGCCTTCAACGTAACTCGGATGTATCGCCCGACCGGCATCCTGGACCGCCGTATAGCGGAGGATTTCAACCCGCCCTGTCTCCGGGTCCACCTCGACATCACACACGTGGCTGCCAAAACCCGGACCTGCGCCCTCGGCGTTCAGCGCGATATGTCCGGTAATGGGACCACCCGTTTTCGCCGACTGCGCGGCAAGCTGCTTGAGCGTCATGGGCTCATGCTCGTCCGAATACGCGTCAACCGGGTGAGCGACGCCATCACGCCACTCAACGTTGCTGACATCGATGTCCCAGAGGATCGCGGCCCGCTTTCGCAGATCGTCAATGCAGTTCTTGGCCGCCTCTATCGCGGCCAGACCTGTCGCGAAGGTCACACGACTGCCGCCGGTAAGAAAGGTGTAGCCGATTGCGTCGGTATCACCAATCAGTGGACGCACCTGCTTGTAATCAATACCCAGGGTCTCGGCGCACATTAGAGCCAGCGACGCACGAGAGCCACCGATATCGGGACTGCCAACGATCAGCACCACGCTGCCGTCTTCGTTCACGTTAACGGTAGCGGTAGATTCACCGCCGATGTTGAACCAGAAACCGGAGGCCACGCCCCGACCCTGGTTGGGCCCGAGCTTGGTCTGGTAGTGGTCATGATTCTTGACGGCTTCAAGCGTCTCGATAAAACCGATCTTCTGAAAGACCGGGCCGTAGCAGGACTGGGTACCTTCCTTAACGGCGTTCTTGAGACGAAACTCAATCGGGTCCATCCCAAGCTTGTCCGCAAGCTCGTCGATCGCGCTCTCAACAGGAAACTCGGCGAGCGGCGCGCCTGGCGCACGGTACGCGGCGACCTTCGGCCGGTTCACGACCACGTCGATGCCTACCGCTTTGACGTCCTCGATTTCATAAGGGGCAAATGCGGTCATGCCGGCAGGGCCGATCTGGGATCCCGGATACGCGCCTGCCTGGAGTCTCATTTCGGCGTAACCGGCGACGATCTTGCCGTCTTTGGTTGCGCCAATCTTGACCGTACTGTGTGAACCCGGCGCCGGTCCGGTTGAACGAAAGACCTCTTCTCGATCCATGACGATCTTCACCGGTCGACTGCAGCGCCGGGACAGCAGCAGCGCAACGGGTTCGATATACACAAGGGTTTTGCCACCAAAACCGCCACCGATTTCAGTTGGCGTCACCTTGATGTTTGCGAGATCAAGGCCGAGCAGCTTGGCGCAGTAGGCACGCACCATGAAGTGGCCCTGACTCGAAGCCCACACCTGGCACTTGCCTTCCTCATCAACGCTCGCAAGCGTCGCATGGGGCTCGATATAAGCCTGGTGCACGGGCTGCGTGCTGTAGTCACGCTCAACGATGACGTCGGCTTTGGCAAAACCGGCATCCGGATCACCGCGTCCGAATTCGACCTGCTTGGCAATGTTTGATGCCCTGGTCGGCTCAGGGGTCACCCCTTCGGTAAATAGATCATCGTGGAGAATCGGCGCGTCAGGCTTCATCGCGTCTCGCACGTCGATGACGTGAGGCAGGACCTCGTACTGTACGTCGATCAGCGCCAGCGCCTTTTGCGCAATCTCTTCGGATGTCGCGGCGACGGCGGCCACGGCGTGACCATCGTAGAGCGCCTTGTCGCGCGCCATCATGTTGTGCGCCATGTATCGAAAATTGATCGGGCCTTCGCCGATGAATGCTTCTTCTTTAGCGATATCGGGAAAGTCTTCGCCACTCACAACCGCCTTAACGCCATCGAGAGCCTCGGCTTTGCTTTTGTCGATCGAGATGATGCGTGCGTGAGCGTGCGGGCTTCGCAGCACCTTGCCAACGAGCATACCGGGCAGACTGTAGTCAGCGCCGAAGCGCGCACGGCCTGTCACCTTGTCCACACCATCAGGTCGAACCTGACGCGTACCCACCCATTTAAGTTTGCCTTGCGACTGTTTTACTTTGGTATCCATGCTTCCAGGTCTCCTTAAGATGCGCTGCGCATTTCGTCCGCGGCGTCCATGACGGCGCGAACAATTTTGTCGTAACCGGTACACCGGCAAAGGTTGCCGGCAAGCCAGTAGCGCACTTCGGTTTCGGTCGGGTTCGGATTTCTGTCAAGCAGCGACTTGGCCGCAACCAGAAACCCGGGGGTGCAGACGCCGCATTGCAGCGCCGCGTGTTCAAGAAATTTGGTTTGCAGCGGATGAAGATTTTCGCCGTCCGCCATGCCTTCGATGGTCGAAATTTCTTTTCCGTCAACTTCCACACCGAGAACCAGGCAAGAGCAAACCAGCCTGCCATCAACTTCGACGCTGCACGCGCCGCAGTCACCGGAGCTGCAGCCTTCCTTGCTGCCGATCATGCCCAGCTCGTCCCGAAGAACGTCCAGCAGCGTCTGGCGGGTCTCACACAGAAATTCGCGGGACTCGCCGTTAATGCTTGTTGAGATGTGATGTTTGCTCATGCGTGTGCCCTCGCGCGGTCGTATGCGATTTTGGCGGCGCGTCGGGTCAGCACACCCGCCACCTTGACGCGATACTCCACGGTACCGCGTTTGTCGTTAATAGGATTGCACGCAGCGCTCGCTGCGGCAGCGGCCTTGTTCAGTGCATCATCGTCGAGGGTGGAACCCACGAGCGCGGCGGCCGCGTCGGCGACCAGCAGCGGTGTCGGCGCAACTGCGCCGAGACCCACTCGCGCGGACTGACACACGCCGGCTGAGTCGACCGTGAGGTTAACGCCGGCACCCACGACCGCAATGTCCATCTCGGTGCGGGGAATAAAGCGAAGGTACGCATCGCCCGATAGCGGCGCACGACGCGGCAACATGAACTCGACAACGAGTTCTCCGTCACCGAGAGAGGTCTGCCCGGGCGCCGTCATGATTTCTTCTACCGGCACCTCGCGACGACCGCCGGGGCCGGCGATCACCGCAATCGTTCCAGCGGCGATCATCGCCGGAACACTGTCCGCGGCCGGCGACCCATTGCAGAGATTGCCGCCAAGGGTGGCACGTCCCTGAATCTGGGTTGAACCGATCAGCTCGAACGCTTCGACAACACCCGGCCACTCGGCGATAACCTGCGCCTGCTCACCCAGTTCTGCGCCCGCAACTGCGGCACCAATTCTGAAGCCGTCGGCCGTCATCGTGACGCTGCGCATTTCGGGAATATTTTTTACATCGACGATGTGTTCAGGACTGCGACGCCCGGATCGCATCTGCACCAGCAAATCAGTACCGCCGGCCAGCACTCGTCCGGCGGCCCCAGCTGCCGAAAGAGCGGCAACCGCGTCGTCAACTGTTTCAGGGGATTGATAGTTCATATGGGTGTTCCTTAGTCGTGCAGACGGCAAAAACGTCGCTGCGGCAGTCTTTTCCAGACCCCCAGTATACGCCCCACCGGTGGATTTCCGGACTCCAGAATCAGCTGCGTGAAATGTGAAGTCGCCCGCAACGTCTATTTAAGCAGGGCCGGTCCGACGAAGTGCACGTCGATTCACTGGAGCACATTTCTCAGGCTGGTTTTGGCGGGCCAACGGCTGGACGACGGTGGAAAATGACCGACCCGCCACGGATGGTCTAGGCAATGGCAACGAGGACAATGTAGACGCCCAAAGCCAGAACCGAGAGCAGAAATACCTTGCGGAACATCGTCTCGGACAGACGCTGGCGAAGTCTCTGACCCAGCACCATCCCGACAAGCGCCGGCAGCAGCCCCACCAGCGACAACATACCGAGATCCATCGACAGCAGATCGTTGCCCCGCAGGGCAAACCCGAGCGCCACCGTCGACACGGTAAACAGGATGCCCATGGCCTGGATCAGTTCATCGCGCGACAGTCCCAGTGCCTGGAGATACAGGACGCCCGGCACAACGAATGAACCCGTCAACCCGGTGAAGACTCCGTTTACGGCTCCGAGCACCGGACCGAAAATTCGCTCACGCGACGACGGGACGCTGATACGAACCCCGAGCAGACTGATGAGCGCATACGCGACCAGCAATATACCGAGCAACGCAGAAAGCAGATCAAGATCGATCGCACCAAACGCCCGGGCCCCGGCCCACACCGTCAGCGTTGCAAAAACAAAGAACGGCCAGAGTCGTTTGAGCAGCTGCACGCCGTGCCCGCCGACAACCCCCTGCCAGAAATTCGTGACAAAAGACGGCACCAGTAAAAGCGCCATAGCTGTCGGCAGGTCAGCAACCACGGTCATCACCGCGAGACACACCGTCGGCAAACCCAGCCCGATGACACCCTTGACGGTGCCGGCGAGCAAAAACGTCAGAACGGTCGCAACGACAAGCTCCGGCTGGTTGAGTAGTTGCGCGAGCAAAACTACTCCGGGGATCCCTTCTTGTTCGAGTCGAGTCGAATCGCGTCACGACCGAGGTGACGATCCAGTTGCGTATCGTAGCGACTGGTTGCACCCTCATTCTCGGTTCGAACGAACGGCTGCCACCTGGGTGCCTCGGCCGCCTTCGGCTGGTCACCCATGACCGTCACGCGCTGGATAACTCGTTGCTCGCTGAAGTCGCTGAGCACAAAATGCTGGGTGCAACGATTGTCCCAGATCGCGATGGTTCCCGCCTGCCACCGATACCGAACCGTAAACCTCGGTGATGATATCCAGCGGGTCAGATAGCCGAGGAGCAGATCACTCTCACGATGGCTCATTTCAACAATGCGCCGCGTAAAGTGCTCGTTGACGAACAGGGCACGACGACCGGTTTGCGGATGCACCCGCACGACCGGGTGGATCGCGGTAAGGTCACTGCGATCATGTGGTGCGGCATCGTGCAGCGCACTCAGGCCAAGACACAGGTCCTGCATCGGCGCCGACAGAGCGTCGAACGCAGCGCTGGCACTCGCCCACATGGTGTCGCCACCAACCGGTGGACACTCGATCATATTCAGAATCGACATCACCGACGGTTCGGCCTGGAAACTGATGTCACTGTGCCATTCGTCCGCGAGACCGCCATGACTCGCCGCCAGCTCAAAAATTTCGGGATGCTGGGTAAAGGGATTGTTCAGATTGGGGTGACTTTCAAGCTCACCGAACTGCCTCCCAAAGCTGACATGCTCGTCGAGTTGAAGAAACTGATCAGGAAAAAACAGCACCTGATGCTCGAGCAGCAGCGAGCGTATTGCCGCGATCTCAATCGCGCCGGCATCCTTCAGAGAGATACCACGCACCTCGGCACCCAGCTCTCCTGCCAGTTGCACGACTTCGTGGGACAGCTGATTGGATTTAGAGGGTAACGCCATGAACCTAGGTGCCCGAATCAGGGTGTTCTCGACGATAGCCGAATCTGCAGATGAATCACCAGCCGTGATTCACCCGCGCCCGACCGCCAACGCCGTCACGTCTCGAATGATGGCTCACCGAACACAAATCGGGCGTCAACGATTTTGCCCTGCTCCACGATATAGGTGGCGACTACCTCAACAACACCCACACCCGCCGGAAACCGGCGTGTCACCATTTCATGATCAATCACACGGTTGCCAAGCGTGATTCGATTGACAAGTTCGCCGTGAAGCGGATTTTGCGCAAATCTCTCCGCATGGCGCGCGCGAATCTGCTCGCAACCGTTGGCCAACATGCCTTCCGGGTACTCGTAGTACCGGGCGTTCGGCGCCCAGTGTTTCATGAAGGCATCAATGTCATGCGCGTTGTAGGCTGCAAGCTGTCCCGCGACAACCTGCTCCGGACTGTCTTTTTCGCTCTGCACCGCTTCTCTCCCCACATAGAAATGTGAAACGACCAAAAAAAAGCCACCCGGTTCAGGGTGGCTCGTTGATCATTCTCAGGTTTGAATAAAACTCAGATCACACAGCCACCTCTCGCGGGTTTCACAGTGAACCAGCGACGGCGAGTATTCATTGGGTTGGTCTTCAAACTCATGGGACAAAGCGTACCACTGTCGTCCCGCGGATGCATAACTAAAAACGCGCAAAGCCGGCCTGCAGCAAAAGCACTTGCGACCCTGTGGCCTTCACCGTAATTTTGGATCCAGCAGTTTGTGGCAACTGGTTCCCCAAGGAGGCAATCATGCAGGACACCGTAAAGTACACAACCATGGGCGAATTGCCGGTGCAGGCACCGAGCGCACCCGCATCCAGGGCCCAGGAGCGGGCACGCTTTTTTAACTCAGGCAACGCCTTCATGGTCAAACTCTCGGAGGTGCCCGATGCGGCGTTTGTTGATGAGCCCGCCAAAGCGCTGAATCCGGCAACACCGACCGGCCTGATCATGTGCGATTCGTCAAAGGCCCTGAACACCGGTTTCCCGGCAACATCGCCTCTGGTACTCGCACATTACGGTCGCGTGCGTAACGGCGAGACCCTGCATTGCGAATTTGAAGCAAGCGGCATCATTTATTATGTCATTCAGGGCACCGGCTCTACTGACTGCGATGGCGAAGTCATTGAATGGGGCCAGGGGGACGTATTCGTCGCACCGGGCGGCACCACTCAGAAACATACGGCGAGCGGCGGCGATGCCGTGCTTTGGATAGTGACTAACGAGCCCCAGGTTTCGTTTGACCAGCTGCAGCCACCGGCCAAGGGCAAGGCACCGACCGAACTCGTTCACTATCCGGCTGCGGAAATCGAAAAGCAGCTGGATACGATCTACAGCATCGGTCAGGACGCAGAGACTGCTGGCGCGGCGATTATCTTTTCATCCGAGATGCAGGAAAGCGGACGTAACATTCTGCCCACGTTGACGCTGGGCATGAACACACTGATGCCCGGCGTGACTCAACGGCCTCACCGACACAACTCCGTTGCGATATCACTGGTTATCAAAGGCGAAGGCTGTTACTCGACGATTGATGGCAACAAGAAGCCCTGGTCACCCTGGTGCACAACGATCACGCCACCAACGTCTGCGCATTCTCACACCAACGAAGGCAACGAGCGCGCGATGTTTCTGATCGTGCAGGACGGCGGTCTGTACTATCACGCCCGAGCCAACGGTTTTGAGTTCGTCGACGAGTAGCTACCCATGACCGGCAGACTCGAAAGCCGGGTAGCCCTGATCACCGGCGCAGGATGTATCGGCCCCGGCTGGGGCAACGGTCGTGCAGCCTGCGTTCGATTCGCCGAAGAAGGCGCAGCCATCTTTGCGGTCGATATCGATGAAGGGTCGATGGCCGAGACCCTCGAGCGGCTGGAAAGTGCAGGAGTCGACGGATCCAGGGTTGCTACCTACATCTGCGACGTCACGGACAGTGATGCGGTAGGCGCAATGACCCAGGCATGCATCGATCGGTACGGTCGAATCGACGTTCTCATGAATAACGTCGGCGGATCCGTGAAAGGTGGCGCAACGGAACTTGACCCAAAGTCCTGGCAGGAGCAGATGGACTACAACCTGGGCAGCGTTTACAACACGTGCCACCACGTTCTGCCACATATGATGCAACAAAAGCGCGGTGCTATCGTCAATATGGCGTCCGGCGCGGGGCTGCGCTGGACCGGCGCGGCGCAGGCCGCATACGCCTCGTCCAAAGCTGGAGTGATTCAGTTCTCCCGTGTAACGGCCGTTGAGTACGCGCCCCATGGAATTCGCGTCAACACGATCGTTCCCGGACAGTTGCATACACCCATGGTCGAAGCCCGACTCGCGGGCCAGCGCGCTGGCGGTGATGTCGAACAGCTACTCAGAGATCGGGTATCGAGAATCCCGCTCGGGTTCATGGGAGACGGTCGCGACACCGCCAACGCGGCTCTGTTTCTCGCTTCGGACGAAGCTCGTTTTATCACCGGAATCGAGCTTGTCGTTGACGGAGGCATGACGGTGCGCTGCGACTGACGTTGCTGGGACTTGCGCATGAATCTACCTCTTTACGGAACAAACGACGCGACGTTTGCCGCAGCCGGTGGCGCAACAGGCATTCGCCGCCTCGTAGATGCGTTCTACGACATCATGGCCACGGATGCCGAATACGAGAAGATACTGAAATGGCATCCGACCGACCTTGAGGAATCCCGCGACCGTCTGGCGAGGTTTCTCTGCGGCTGGATGGGAGGCCCGAACGAGTACGAAGAAAAATACGGGACCATTTCGATACCCGGAGCACATTCACACCTCGCAGTCACCGAACGGGAACGTGACATGTGGCTGGGTTGCATGCGTCAGGCGATGGACGCCCAGAGCTATCCCGAAGACTTCAAAGAGTATTTGATGAAACAGCTGGCCATACCTGCCGAGAGAGTGCGGCAGGTTTGCGAGATCAACAGTAAAACGCCGTGACCGACGCGCGGTCACGCAACAGCTTCTGCCTCGATTTCAACAGTCCAGTCCGGATGCGCAAGCGCCGCAACGACCAGTAATGTCGAAGCACAGGTGTGCCCCTGCAGCATCTCGTCACGAACGCTGCGATACAAACCGATGTCATCCGTGCTGGTCAAAAACACCGTCACTTTGGCGATGTCGGTCCGGGCAAGCCCTCCCTCCTCCACCACCGCAATAACGTTCGCGAAAGCCTGACGCATCTGGGCCTCGGTACCTTTGAGAATTTCCCCGTTGGGCGTCACGCCACATTGCCCTGAGACGATGACACGCGTTGCCTGGGACGCTGGCACTACGCCCTGGGCATAGTTGGAAGCGGGAGGAGTAATACTGTCGGGATTAAGAATACGCATCAAAATCTGCTGCCTGATTACGGATTTTCAGCATACAACAGTCCCTGAGAGAACTCTCTGAACGCTTCCTTCAGGTGATCTGAAGAAACTCTTCAGATTGGAAACCTATGGTGAGTGACATCAACAGACCGAAGCTGTCTGCCGATGAACACACAACCGGAGAATTCTCATGCAATCCCCCCTCTACACTCACCTTAAAGCACACTTCGCAGTCCTGATGCTCTGTATTGGCATAAGTATTGCGCCGACCGCGGCCAACGCGGTGAACGAAACACCGCTTCAGATCGCGTTGAGCCGAACGTCCCAGGGCACGATCTATCGCTATGATGTCGAGTACCAGACGGATGAAATATTTTCGCAATATTCGGTAGACCCGACGCTACCTTCAGGGCAGCGAGTCAGCGTCTCGACCCCGCCACAGTCTCAGTGGGACGCCGACTTCGCGATCGAACTCAGCGAAATGGACGCCGAGGCGGACACCAGAATCTGGTGCAGTGACTTTGCGCAGAACATTCCGTTGAACGTGGCCCCGCTGTCTCAGACCGACTCAACCATCACATATGAGTTCATTCCCGTTGCCACCGATGAAGATGACGCGAAGATCATGCCGAATCTGATAGGCCTGGTGACCGTCACGAAGAACGATCCGGCGATCGTCGAATACCGCATGTACGCGCCGCAGTCCTTCAAGCCAATGTGGCTGGCGAAAATCGAGATTTTCGACATGCACGCTCACTGCAAGCGACTCCCGGATGGACGCACCTACGTCGAATCGCTGAAGGTCGACATCAGCGGCAAGGCCGGATTTCAGGAATTTTCTGAAAACGAAAGCTGGAAGGTGTCTTCGATGCAGCCGGTGCTGTAAATACAAAAAAAGGAGGTGCGCTAACTGGCGCACCTCCCGTCCCTTTGATCAACGCTTCCTCAAGCCGGCGTTGTCGGCACCAATCCCTTTCGCAAGTTGTCTCTTAACGTCGAGACAAGTGTAGTGAGAATGCCAAGTCCGATAAGAATGTACACGGGGGCGAACACAAGACCGCCGATCCACGCTGATGTCATAACCAGCTCGGACCCGCCAAGAGTCGTCATCACGATCGCGATCCCGACCATTCCAATAACCCAGACGAGCGCATCACATTTACGAACGTTGGTTTGACTCGAAATCAGCACAGACATTCCGGTAATGCCGGCGTTCAGCGACTGGGCACCAAGCAAGACAATGATGCCGATCATCGAGCAGGTCAAAACGATTTCAAACCGTCCAATCTGCAGAGCCTCAAAGTACTTGAACATGGCACTGGCTGGCGCTTTCAATGTTGCATCAGTCAATTGAGCGAGAACACCAGGGTCAAGACCGAGTGCGCCGCCACCGAAAATGCTGATCCAGACGAGACACCCGAGCGGCGGGATGATCATGATCGCCACAATCAGCTCGCGAATCGTCCGCCCGCGAGAAATCCGCGCGTAGAACGCTCCAACAAAGGGGGCCCACGCGATCCACCAGCCCCAGTAGGATACAGACCAGTCATGTTGCCATCCAAGGTCGGAGGCAGCGGGATCAAGGAAAACAAGATCCGGGAAAATCGTGATGTAGCGCAGTCCCGCATCAACCATTGTCTGAAGCTGAGTCGCCGTCGGCCCCGCAACCAGAACACCCAGTGCCGTAAAGAGAAGCAAACCCGTCGCAATCAGACTCAGCGTACGCGCACCCTTGGCAAGCGGTGTCGTTACGCAGACAAAGCTGAGTGCTCCAATGATGACGATTACGCTGGTAGAACCAGAAAACGTGCTCGCTCCGTCTGCGGTGAAACTCGATGCGAGTGCCTGCCCGCCTAATCCGAGGGAGGTTCCAAGCCCCAGCACCGTTGCGATCAAGGTCACGACCTCGGCGACTGTTCCGAGCGGGCCGAACGCGTACTTGCCGAATACGGGATAAAGCAGCGAGCTCAGACGAAACGGAAGTCCACGCCGATAGCAGCAAAGTCCAAGTGCAATCGCGACGATCCCGTAAGATGCCTGGGTCATCGCACCCCAGTGGTACATCGTCAGCGCAATGGCAAACGTGCTGTCGCCCTCGGTGTCAGTGACGATTCCACCAGTAAAGGGATTGCTGTGAGCGTGTGAGATCGGCTCGGCAATCGACCAGAAAATAAATCCGATACCCAGACCGGCGCCGAAGAGCATGGAGAACCATGAAACGTTCGAGAATTCGGCGCGATCATCGTCTTTACCAAATCGAAGTTTGCCAAACGGCGACGCCGCGATTGCAATACAGATGACCAGCGCCATACCGATAACGATAGTGGTCGATTTGCCAAATTCGTTCATGGAGTAGTCGCGCAGAGCAAGCGCATAAGCGGTAAAGCTGTCGAGATCAAATGCGCTGCAAAGCACAAACAGCCCGATCAGCACAAACGTGATTCTCGGTGTCCACACGCTGTAGTGATCTGATCCTGCTGAAAGTCGCACACTGAAAAATGATGTTGCCGCGCCCACTGCCCTGTCTCCTCTGATGTCTCTGCCGATAGCGGTATCTGCGCACCGCGTGAGGAGAAATTTATGCGAGCGCGTCCAACCACGCCGGCAAGTAGCGCGGCTCCTGGCAGGTAATATTTGCCACCGGGAAATTTCATTATGTTGATTATTTTCAATAACTTGCAGATCCAATAAGTCGATAAGACTAAGGCCGCTGCATCGTCAGATTGCAGGTTCCGGCGCGATCGTATGACGCAGCTCGACGGGAGAGGTAAACACTTAAGCCGATGCCTGAAAAAGCGAACCGACTGGTGTTCTACCGACCCTGTGAAACTCGGACTTGCGCTAGGCTCGGGAACTCAAACACTTTTGCCTGAGCGAATTGCCCATGAAGCTCATTGCTGTCGTCAAACGTGACTGCGAAACCTGCGTCATGGTCGCGCCGGTTCTCGCGACCATTGCCAAAACGCATCGTCTCGAAGTGTTCAGCCAGGACGACCCTTCATTCCCGGAAACGATCGACGACGTCACCGACGATCGAGCGCTGGAAACTTCTTTCGCGTTTGATATCGAAACCGTCCCGACCCTTATTTGTCTTGAGGACGATGTTGAAACGGCACGCACGGTCGGGTGGTCGAGAGACGACTGGGTGGGAATCACCGGCGTACAGGACCTTGGCGCCGATCTGCCAGAATTCAGGCCAGGCTGCGGATCGAAATCGGTTGAGCCCGGCGTCCCGGAGCAGCTCGCTTTGAAATATGGAGCGCTGACGCTGGAATCGCGTCCGATTGAAGTCGAACCCGGTACGGATCCGATCGAGATCGCCTATGACCGCGGCTGGACTGACGGATTACCTGTCGTGCCGCCAACAGATCAACGCGTGGCGCTGATGCTTGCGGGAACGACGCGCCGGGCGGACGAAATTATTGGCGAGATTCCCCCCAATCTCGTCAGCTGCACCGTCGAAAAGGTTGCCGTTAATGCCGTCATGGCCGGGTGTCGCCCCGAGTACTTTCCGGTTGTCCTTGGCGTCGTTGAGGCCGCGCTGAAGCCACAGTTCTCCATGCATGGACTGCTTGCAACACTGTGGTTCTCCGGTCCGGTCGTGATCGTCAACGGACCGGTCAGTAAACGCATCGGGATGAACAGTGGCGGCAACGCTCTAGGCCAGGGGAATCGCGCTAACGCCACCATCGGGCGTGCTTTGCAGCTGGTCATACGAAACGTAGGTGGCGGCATCCCCGGTGAGATCGATCGCTCGATACTGGGCAACCCCGGCAAGTACACATTCTGTTTCGCCGAAGATGAAAGTGATCCACGCTGGACGCCATTGAACGTCGCGCGTGGATCAAAGCCCGGCGCCTCAAGCGTCACGCTATTTCATGGAGACGGTGTGCAGGGCGTCATGGCATGGAGTGCCCGTAACGCCGATGAGCTTTGCCGTTCAATCGCATCGAGTCTGACTGCGGTTGGCAATCCCAAGTTGGCAGGATGGTGCGGTGCGATCCTTGTACTCGGCCCGGATCACTATGAGATGTTCGACGAGTGTGGCTGGGGTCGACGCGAGATCGAAGACGGCTTGCGCGAGGCGCTGCGGCGCCCCGGTGTCGAGCTTGTCGAAGGCGCCAACGGTATCGCCGAGGGGATAGACCCGTCTCTGAAAAATGAGATGATGGACAAATTCAATGACGGCTACCTTCTGGTTGTTCGCGCCGGAGGCCGAGGTGGCGGCATGTCGGGAATCATCGGTGGCTGGACCGCACACCGGCGACCGGACGACGTACAGATTGTGACTGTAGATATCAGTTGAGGAGATTGAATCAATGACCGAACAGACCTACGTAATGCGCGACCCCACCGCTGAAGCATCACCCATATTGCGCGAACGGGTGAAGCCATCCGGTGAGATCAATGAACGCACGGTGGCACTTCTCAGCATCTCCAAAGAACGCAGCTGGGAATTTCTCGACACTATCGAAAAATGTTTTGTCGATCGCGGCGTAAACGTGATGCGGATAGAAAAACCTACGCACACCAAACCCGCGCCAGAGAACATCATTCAGGAAATTGTCGAAAACGCTGATCTCGTGGTTGAAGCGCTGGCTGATTGAGGCTCATGTACGTCGTGCAGTTTGCATGACATCCTGACCCTCGATAAGCGTGGCGTACCCGGGTGCTTCGTCGCTTCGGAAGAGTTCAAGCCCGCCGCTGCGGCCCAGGGCAAAGCGCTGGGGTTTGAGCCCGCAATCGTCTGGCTGGAACATCCTATTCAGAACAAATCAGCCGACGAGCTCATCGACATTGCCAACCGCAGCGTTGATGAAATCATCAGCTACATCACCGGCGACTAAATCCGATCAGCGCCCGTCCACGGCCTACTCCGAGAACATCAACAAACATGCAAGCGCCCATCACCAAAGGCATCTACCTGCACTACAAAGGCAACCGCTACACCGTGCACGGCGAAGTGAGGCATTCCGAGACAGAAGAAGTGCTGGTTCTGTACTGCCCTGAAAAATCCCCCGATGACTGGTGGGTCAGACCCAAGGACATGTTTCTCGAGACCATAACAGTCGACGGCCAGACACGGCAGCGGTTTGCCCTGGTAGAGCCATCCTAAGTCTCGACCTGCTCTTCAAAAGCCGATGATCGAGGCGCCGCCACCGCACCACCGACCGGCTGGGTTGGGTCATTGGCACCCGACAGAGCCCCGGTAACGGGGTCGCGGCTAACGCCGGTCGGACACGAGTAAAGCTTGGGAAACACCATCGCCTGGGCAACTTCCAGATCAAAATCCTGCGCGAGCGCCTGGAATACCTCCTCGCCCACCCTGGGGTCGACGCGAATCGAGCCGCGGTCGGACGCATCGATACGTGGCTGATTTATCGCCTGCTCGAGCGTCAGACCGAAATCAAGCATGAAACCCGCCAGCTGCAGCGTGCAGGGCATGATGAAGTTGGCACCCGACGCACCAACCGCGAACAGGGACTCACCGTCACGCGTCGCGATCGTCGGACACATGTTGCTGGCGTTAATCCGTTTTGCCGAACTCATTGACGTCGGGAATCCCGGACGTGGATCAAAGTAAGAGACCGCGTTGTTCATGAGTATTCCCGATCCGGGCAGAACGACCTTGGCACCGAACCTGTCGAGCAACGTGTACGTCAAAGCCACCATGTTTCCCTGGTCGTCGACCGTGCTGAGATGACTCGTGCATCCGCCGACTTCGGTTTCGCGGCCAATACGCCGGTTATGGGTACGCCACGCGCTGTTAAGTGCATCGGCGTAGATTCTGTAACTGTGGGCGCCTATACCCTGAGATGAATCCAGATGCCGCCCGATGTATTCAAACGCCTCGATGAATCGTGGCCCGCCGCTGGTGGGACCCGCCGTATGCAAATCAACGCCCCGATGCCGTCCTGCCAGAGCCTCGGTTTCGATCACCTCGTAGTCGGCAAAATCCTGAAGACGGATGCGACTGCCGCCACGCTCGAGATCTGCGCACATGGATTCGCCGAGCTGTCCGCCGTACATGGCGTCTGGACCGTCATCGGCGATGGTCTTCAGCGTGACGGCAAGCTGACCAAGATCAAGAAACTGCTCGGGCAAAGGTGGCCGCCCTCCAGGCATGTAGACGGCACGCGCCTGCGGGTCATGACTGAGACCCTCGGCGGCCAGCGCAACCTGCAGCGTCGTGAACCAGTTACAGGGCAGACCA
Source organism: uncultured Gammaproteobacteria bacterium (assembly GCA_938034705.1). Classification (GTDB taxonomy): domain Bacteria; phylum Pseudomonadota; class Gammaproteobacteria; order Arenicellales; family CALHMG01; genus CALHMG01. The sequence goes on along the minus strand of CALHMG010000128.1, from coordinate 1,861 downwards.
CGCTCAGCGAGGGTAATTGCAGGCTCAAGCACGGCATCAAAACCGATTTTTCCAAACCTTTGATGCGCGTGACTTAATCCTTTGAGCGCGCCTGGAACGCTGACGGCGCCGTAGCCCTGGACGTTACGCCCATCGACGACCCCGGGAAATCCCATAATGCTCATCGGCACATTCGGATCAAGCGGATAGTCGGCGGCTTCAATCCCGGCGGGCAGCACACCCTGAAAATCAATGACCGACGCCTTCGCGGCGCGGGCGTCCCAGATTACCGCGTAGCCGCTACCCCCCAATCCCGACATCCAGGGTTCAACGACGCCCAGAGCAAAAGCGGTTGCGACGGCCGCGTCGACCGCGTTGCCGCCGCGACCCAGCACGCTTGCGCCCGCCTCGGCCGCAAGCACATGCTGGGCAGCGACCACGCCGGTGTCGGAGCTCACGGCGTGCTTGGTGTTTTGCCAGTGTTCGGTCGCATGATTGAGGGGATATGAAACCATGAGCTTCAGCTGCCTTGAGAATTCGGGCCTGTGGATACAATATCAGGACAGCATGAATTCGGTACCGTTATTCACACACACCTTAAGGCCAACAATGACTCAATCCCTCGCTCAGTCCCTGTGGGACGCTCGCATCAACGGACACGCGGTCGCCAAACCGGATATCACGCTGACCCTGAAAGATGCTTACTCGCTGCAAAACGAGATTGTCGAACTTTCCGGAAGACGCCGCATTGGCTGGAAGGTCGGATCCACCAGTCGCGAAGCGATGGCCAAACTGGGCACGACGGAACCTGGCGCAGGCGCCCTGCTCGACGGCTTCTGCTTTGCTTCCGGTGACACCGTACCGGTGAGCGAGGCTCATCACGTATTTGTTGAAGGCGAATTCGCTTTTCTGATCGATCGAGACATGAACTTTGATCACACGCCAGACCTTGAAGAAATCGCTGACCGAATCGGCGCAATGATTCCGGGGATAGAGGTCGTCGGCAGCCGCTACGTCACGGGTCTCGCAGGGTCCGGGCGCGAACTCGTTACCGCGGACGGTGGTGCGAACATTGCATTCGTTGGCGGAAAACACCAGACGCAGTGGAGCGCCGATGGCCTGCCCGAGCAGACCGTGCAGCTGTATAAAAACGGCGAGTCGGTTGCCACGGGGCGTGGCGCCGATGCGCTGGATCATCCACTCAATGTTGTGCAGTGGCTGGTCGGTCACTGCGACGCAAACGGCCGGACGCTCAAGGCTGGAGAAATTGTCACTACGGGTACGTGCACCGGACTCATTGCGGTGGCGCCCGGAGACACGGTGCGGGTGGAATTTCCCGGGCTGGGAGACGTCAGCGCGACATTTGCCAGACTTAAGTAAAAGCGCGCGACCCCGCCTGGACCGTCATCCGGTGTTTCGTTGCGGTACCAGCGTCACGTAAGCGCTGGCAGCCACAATCATGGCCGCTCCAAGCCATGTGATCGAATCGGGAATCTGATCAAACAGCAGGATCGACAACGTTGTTGCACCGATCAGCTGAACGTAGTTCATGGGCGAAAGAACGGACGCTGGTGCAAACTGATACGCAAGCACAATCAGGTAGTGGCCCACCGCTGCGACAAACCCGATCCCACAGATCAGCAGCCACTGAAGCGAGCCTTCGGGCATCTGAAAATCAAACGGAACAATCAACGTGAGCACGGCGGTCCCCACGACCGCGGTGTAGGTAATCGTCGTTTCAGGCGAGTCCCGACCGGCGATTCGTCGAGTCAGAATCTGATACAGCGCAAAGCATGAAGCCGACACGACAACAAGAAGGCCACTCCAGTGTGTGCCCTCGATACCGGGTCTGATGATGACCAGCATGCCGGCAAACCCCAGC